>JBIKKY010000067.1:0-14703 GCA_044360105.1 Sulfuritalea sp. | reverse complement strand
CACCAAACTTCGCCGCCAGCACCGAGGTCATCGCCGCCGTCAACGTCGTCTTGCCGTGGTCTACGTGACCAATCGTCCCCACGTTTACGTGCGGTTTCGTCCGCTCAAATTTCGCTTTCGCCATGTCTGCTTTCCTTAAAGAACGATGGTTGGTCGATCACTTCTTGTTGATAACGGCTTCGGCGACATTCTTTGGCGCCTCGGTGTAGTGCTTGAATTCCATGCTATAGGTAGCGCGGCCCTGAGACAGCGAACGAAGCGTGGTTGAATAGCCAAACATCTCGGCCAGCGGCACTTCGGCCTTGATCAACTTGATGCCCCCGACCTGATCTTCCATGCCATGAACGATGCCGCGACGGCCGGACAGATCGCCCATGACGTTGCCCATGTAGTCTTCCGGCGTTTCCACCTCGACCGCCATCATCGGCTCCAGCAATACCGGACTTGCCTTGCGCATGGCGTCCTTGAAAGCCATGGACGCCGCCATCTTGAACGCGTTTTCGTTGGAATCGACATCGTGATAGGAGCCATCAAACAGTGTCACCTTGACATCAACCACCGGGAAACCGGCCAGAACGCCGTTGGGCAAGGTGTCCCTGAGACCCTTTTCAACCGCAGGAATGAATTCCCGGGGCACCGAGCCACCCTTGATCATGTCGACGAATTCAAAGCCCTTGCCCGCCTCATTCGGCTCCAGTTTGATCCAGACGTGGCCATACTGGCCGCGACCGCCCGACTGTTTGACAAATTTGCCTTCCTGCTCCACTGACTTGCGTACAGCTTCGCGATAGGCCACCTGTGGCGCACCGACGTTGGCCTCAACGCCGAATTCGCGGCGCATGCGGTCAACAAGAATTTCCAGGTGAAGTTCGCCCATGCCGGAAATAATTGTCTGACCGGATTCTTCGTCGGTCCGCACCCGGAAAGACGGGTCTTCCTGCGCCAGGCGATTCAGGGCGATACCCATCTTCTCCTGGTCGACCTTTGTCTTGGGCTCAACGGCAACGTGGATCACCGGCTCGGGGAACACCATGCGTTCCAGCGTGATGACATGCGCCGGGTCGCACAGGGTTTCGCCCGTGGTGGCCTCTTTCAGGCCGACCGCAGCGGCGATATCGCCGGCAAACACTTCCTTGATTTCCTCACGCTGGTTGGCGTGCATCTGCAGAATTCGGCCGAGGCGTTCCTTGCGACCCTTGATCGGGTTGTAAATCGTGTCGCCGGTCTTGACCGTACCGGAGTACACCCGGAAAAAGGTCAGCTGCCCGACATAGGGGTCGGTCATGATCTTGAATGCCAGTGCGGCAAACGGATCGGTATCGTTGGGCTTGCGCTCACCCGGCTGCTCGTTTTCAAGTATGCCGTCGACCGGCGGAATATCCGTCGGGGCCGGCAGATACTCAATGACGGCGTCCAGCATGGCCTGCACGCCCTTGTTCTTGAACGCAGAGCCGCACAGCATCGGCACGATCTCGGCGTTCAGCGTACGGGCACGCAAACCGGCCTTGATTTCGTCCTCAGTCAGGTCACCGCTGTCGATGTACTTGTTCATCAACTCCTCGGAGGCTTCTGCTGCCGCCTCGAGCATCTTCTCGCGCCATTCGTCTGCCTTGGCTTTGAGGTCCGCCGGAATCTCGCTGTAGACAAACTTTACGCCCTGGCTTGCCTCATCCCAAACAATGGCCTTCATCTTGACCAGATCGATCACGCCTTCGAACTTCTCCTCGGCACCGATCGGTATCTGCAGCGGGATGGGGTTGGCCTTGAGGCGCATGCGCATCTGGTCATGCACCTTGAAGAAGTCAGCACCCTGGCGGTCCATCTTGTTCACGAACGCCAGGCGCGGCACACCGTAGCGGTTGGCCTGACGCCAAACGGTTTCGGACTGCGGCTGTACACCACCTACGGCACAGTAAACCATGCAGGCGCCATCCAGCACGCGCATAGAGCGCTCCACCTCGATGGTGAAGTCGACGTGCCCTGGGGTATCGATGATATTTACGCGATGCTCGGGAAAGTTCGCGCCCATACCCTTCCAGAAGCAGGTCGTCGCCGCCGAGGTAATCGTGATCCCTCGCTCCTGCTCCTGCTCCATCCAGTCCATGGTGGCCGCGCCGTCATGGACTTCGCCAATTTTGTGATTCACCCCGGTGTAGAACAGAATACGCTCGGTGGTGGTGGTCTTGCCGGCGTCGATATGTGCCGAAATACCAATGTTGCGATAGCGCTCGATGGGAGTCTTGCGGGCCACTTGATTTACCTGCCTTATCTAAACCAAACCGCCATGACGCCTCGTTTCACAAAGCGACAGGGCGGCGGACAAAAACGAAAGCCACGCCGGTCACCCGGCGAGACGCGACACTACTTAGAAACGGAAGTGCGAGAAGGCCTTGTTGGCTTCCGCCATGCGGTGAACTTCTTCGCGCTTCTTCATCGCCGCCCCGCGCCCTTCGGACGCTTCGAGCAACTCGGCGGCAAGACGCTGGCCCATCGATTTCTCGCTGCGCTTGCGTGCCGCTTCGCGTAGCCAACGCATGGACAAGGCCATGCGACGGGAGGGGCGGACCTCAACCGGCACCTGATAATTGGCACCACCGACACGACGGCTCTTGACTTCGACCAAAGGCTTGACGTTATTCACCGCCAGGGTGAATACCTCCAGCGGATCCTTGCCGCTCTTGGTCTGGATTTGCGAAAACGCGCCGTAGATGATGCGCTCGGCAACAGACTTCTTGCCGCTGGCCATCAAAACATTGACGAACTTGGAAAGATCGACGCTGCCGAATTTCGGATCAGGCAGGATGTCACGTTTGGGAACTTCACGACGACGGGGCATGGTATCTCCTTAAGACCCGGATCAGGCGGCCTTGGGCCGTTTTGCGCCGTACTTGGAACGGCTTTGCTTGCGATCCTTGACACCCTGGGTATCCAGACTGCCGCGCACAATGTGGTAACGCACGCCCGGCAGATCCTTTACCCGGCCGCCACGAATGAGCACCACAGAGTGCTCCTGAAGGTTGTGCCCTTCGCCGCCGATGTAGGAAATGACCTCGAAGCCATTGGTCAGCCGCACTTTGGCGACCTTGCGCAGCGCCGAGTTCGGCTTTTTCGGAGTGGTGGTGTATACGCGAGTGCAGACACCGCGCCGAGCGGGGCTGTTGCCGAGCGCCGGCACCTTGCTTTTCGACTGCGGCGCCTGACGACCTTTGCGCACGAGTTGGTTAATGGTAGGCATTTAAGTGTCCCGAATGCTGTGCTAAACGCACTGCAAAATTACGAAAAATCGACCCCTGCCAAGGGCAAAGAGGCCGGATTATAGAATGGTCCCCTGCGAGCGTCAACCTGCTTGCGCATCCTCCGCTGCCGCCGGGGCGGCTTCCTCTGCAACCGGCAGGTCAAACAGGTTTTGCGCCTCTGCACCGCTCTTTGACTGCCCGCGGCGCGTCCGGTGGTAAGCCATGCCGGTACCCGCCGGGATCAAACGGCCAACGATGACATTCTCCTTGAGGCCGCGCAATTCGTCGCGTTTGCCCATGATGGCCGCCTCGGTCAGAACGCGCGTAGTTTCCTGGAACGACGCGGCCGAAATGAAGGAGTCGGTGGACAAGCTGGCCTTGGTAATCCCGTGCAGCATGAAGTCGTACATCGTCGGCGTCTTGCCGGCCGCAATCAGCTTGTCATTCTCGTCCAGCACCGCCGCGCGCTCCACCTGCTCCTCCTTGATGAAACTCGAGTCGCCCGGATGAGTGATCACCACGCGACGCAGCATCTGGCGCACGATCACCTCGATATGCTTGTCGTTGATCTTTACACCCTGCAGGCGGTACACGTCCTGCACTTCGTCGATGATGTAGCGGGCCAGCTCCTCGACACCCTTCAGACGCAGGATGTCATGCGGATCGGCCGGGCCGTCCACAATCACTTCACCCTTGTTGACCACCTGTCCATCATGGGCCATGACATGCTTGTCCTTGGTGATCAGGTACTCGTGCGCCGTGCCATCGGGTTCGGTGATCACCAGACGCTGCTTGCCCTTGGTGTCCTTGCCGAAGGACACGGTACCCGTGACCTCCGCCAGCACGCCGGCATCCTTGGGGATACGGGCTTCGAACAGTTCCGCAACGCGCGGCAAGCCCCCGGTAATGTCCCGGGTCTTGGACGATTCCTGCGGAATCCTGGCCAGAATGTCGCCGACCGAAACAGGCTGCCCATCCTTCACGGTGATCAATGATCCGACCTGGAAGGTGATGGTGACGATATGGTCGGTGCCATGAATTTTGACTTCCTGGCCCGATTCGTCGATCAGCTTGACCTGCGGACGAACGCCCTTGGACGCCTTGGCACCACGCTTGGGGTCGATGACGACGAGCGTGGACAGGCCGGTGACTTCGTCCATCTGCTCGGCGACGGTAGCGTTCTTCTCGACGTTCTCGAACTTGACCGTGCCGGCATACTCGGTAACGATCGGACGCGTGTGCGGATCCCATGTCGCCAATTGGGCTCCGGCCTTCACCGCCTTGCCGTCGTCAGCTAGCAGGGTTGCGCCGTAGGGAACCTTGTGACGCTCTCGCTCGCGGCCGTTGTCGTCGGTAATCATGACTTCGCCAGAGCGGGAGATGACGATCTTCTCGTTCTTTGGATTCGTTACGTAACGCATGGTCGCCGTAAACCGGATCACACCCGAACTCTTTGCTTCGATGCTGCTTTGCGCTGCCGAACGCGATGCAGCGCCGCCAACGTGGAACGTGCGCATCGTCAACTGCGTCCCCGGCTCGCCGATTGACTGAGCGGCGATAACACCCACCGCCTCGCCGGCATTGACCAGGGAACCGCGACCCAAATCGCGGCCGTAACACTTGGCGCACAAACCGTAACGGGTCTCGCAGGAAAGCGGGCTGCGCACGCGAACCTCATCGATGTCGAGCAGTTCGATGACATCAACGGCATCTTCGTCCAGCAGATAGCCGGCGGCGAACAGCACATCCTGCGTATCGGGATGAATCACGTCGTTGGTGGTGACGCGGCCGAGGATGCGCTCGCGCAAGGGTTCGATGACTTCACCGCCCTCCACCAACGCCTTCATCGCAAAGCCGTTCTGGGTGCCGCAGTCGTCCACGATCACCACCAGGTCCTGAGTGACGTCGACCAGACGCCGCGTTAGGTAACCTGAGTTGGCGGTCTTCAGAGCGGTGTCAGCCAGACCCTTGCGAGCGCCGTGGGTCGAGATGAAGTACTGCAGAACGTTGAGTCCCTCACGGAAGTTGGAGGTAATCGGTGTTTCGATGATCGAGCCGTCCGGCTTGGCCATCAGGCCGCGCATGCCGGCAAGCTGGCGGATCTGGGCGGCAGAACCACGGGCACCTGAGTCGGCCATCATGTAAATGGAATTGAAAGACTCTTGATCCACCTTCTTCGATTCGTGGGTCGAATCCTTCTGGGCTACCTTCTTAGCGTAGTCTGAGTTAGGAATGTACACAGCCTTCCACCAGTCGTCTCTTTCCAAACCGGGGAAGATCTCCACCGCTTTCTGGTGGGCAAGTTGGTCCATCATGGCCTTGGCTACCTGGTCGCCAGCACGGCCCCAGATATCGACCACCTTGTTGTAGCGTTCGCCAACAGTGACGAGACCCGAGGTGTATTGCTTTTCAATTTCCTTGACTTCCGTTTCGGCAGCCGAGATCAGGTTGTGCTTCTGGGTGGGTACCAGCATGTCATCGACACAAATGGAAATGCCGGCCCGGGTCGCCAGTCGGAATCCGGCCTGCATCAGTTGATCGGCGAATACCACCGTTTCCTTGAGTCCACAACGGCGAAAGCTCTCGTCAATCAGCTTGGATATCTCCTTTTTCTTCAACGGCTTGTCAATAACCTTGAACGGCAAGCCGCGCGGCAGTATCTCCGACAGAAGGGCGCGCCCCGCCGTGGTCGAGTAGCGATTGACCTTGGGCTGCCACTGGTTGTCGGCATCTAGTTCATGCTCACTGATGCGCACGGTGATGCGGGCATGCAGGTCGATCTGGCGCGAATCAATGGCGCGAGCTACTTCAGCGATGTCCGCAAACATCATGCCATTGCCACGCGCGGATACATTTTCGCGCGTGGCGTAGTAAAGGCCCAGCACCACGTCCTGCGAAGGCACAATGATCGGCTGTCCGTTGGCGGGCGACAGAACGTTGTTCGAGGCCAGCATCAGGGTGCGGGCTTCCATCTGCGCTTCAAGAGACAGAGGAATGTGCACCGCCATCTGGTCACCGTCGAAGTCGGCGTTGAATGCGACGCAGACCAGCGGGTGCAACTGGATCGCCTTGCCTTCGATCAAGGTCGGTTCAAAAGCCTGGATACCGAGGCGGTGCAGCGTCGGGGCGCGATTCAGCATCACCGGATGCTCGCGGATCACTTCTTCGAGGATGTCCCAGACCACCGGAGTTTCGGCTTCCACTTCCTTCTTGGCCGCCTTGATGGTGCTGGCAATACCCATCTTTTCGAGACGCTCGAAGATGAAGGGCTTGAACAGTTCCAAAGCCATCTTCTTCGGCAGGCCGCACTGGTGCAGTTTCAATTGTGGGCCGACCACGATGACCGAGCGACCGGAGTAGTCCACGCGTTTGCCCAGCAGGTTCTGACGGAATCGGCCACCCTTGCCCTTGATCATGTCGGCCAGCGACTTCAGCGGGCGCTTGTTGGCGCCCGTCATGGCCTTGCCGCGGCGACCATTGTCGAGCAGCGAGTCGACGGCTTCCTGCAGCATGCGCTTTTCGTTGCGTACGATGATGTCGGGTGCCTTGAGTTCAAGCAGGCGCTTGAGGCGGTTGTTGCGGTTGATGACGCGACGATACAAGTCGTTGAGGTCCGAGGTGGCAAAACGACCGCCGTCGAGCGGAACCAGGGGACGCAGGTCCGGTGGCAGTACCGGCAGCACTTCTAGAATCATCCACTCCGGCTTGATGCCCGACTGCTGAAAGCCTTCAAGGACCTTGAGGCGCTTGGAAAGCTTCTTGCTTTTCGCTTCGGATCCGGTGGTTTCCAGTTCCTGGCGCAGGGTCTCGACCAGACGGTTGAGATCAAGGGTGCGCAGCAGTTCGCGCACGCCCTCGGCACCCATTACGGCGGTGAAATCGTCGCCGTATTCCTCGACCTTGGCCAGGTAATCGTCTTCCGTCAGCAGCTGCGCGCGATTGAGCGGCGTCATGCCCGGATCGACGACGACAAATGCCTCGAAGTAGAGGACGCGCTCGATATCGCGCAGGGTCATGTCCAACACCATGCCCAGGCGACTCGGCAGGCTCTTCAAAAACCAGATGTGCGCGGTCGGCGAAGCGAGTTCGATGTGTCCCATGCGCTCGCGACGCACTTTCGACTGGGTAACTTCAACACCACACTTCTCGCAGATGACGCCACGATGCTTGAGGCGCTTGTACTTGCCACACAGGCATTCGTAATCCTTGACCGGCCCGAAGATCTTGGCGCAGAACAAGCCGTCGCGCTCGGGTTTAAAGGTGCGGTAGTTGATGGTCTCCGGCTTCTTGACTTCGCCGTAGGACCAGGAGCGGATCTTGTCCGGGGAAGCCAGACCGATGGTGATCGCGTCGAATTCCTCTTCGGCCGCCAGGTTCTGCTTGAACAGGTCTGCAAACAGGCTTTTCATGTGTATTTTCTCCTAGGGGCTTTGGCGGCTCAGTAACGCTCGAGATCGATATCGATCGCCAGCGAACGGATTTCCTTGACCAGCACATTGAAAGATTCCGGCATGCCGGCATCGATCTTGTGCTCGCCCTTGACGATGTTTTCGTACACCTTGGTGCGGCCGTTGACGTCGTCGGATTTGACGGTGAGCATCTCCTGCAGCACGTAGGCGGCGCCATAAGCTTCCAACGCCCATACTTCCATTTCACCGAAGCGCTGACCACCGAACTGAGCCTTGCCGCCCAGAGGCTGCTGGGTAACCAGGCTGTAGGGGCCGGTGGAACGGGCATGCATCTTGTCGTCGACCAGATGATGCAGTTTCAGCACGTGCATGTAGCCTACGGTGACCTGCCGCTCGAAGGATTCGCCGGTACGACCGTCAAACAGCTCGACCTGACCATTGCTCGGCAGTCCTGCCAGTTGCAGCATGGCCTTGATTTCCGCCTCGTCGGCGCCATCGAACACCGGGGTGGCAAAGGGCACGCCGCCTTGCAGGTTGCCGGCAAGCTCGACCACTTCCTTCTCTGTAAGGCCGTCGATGTCTTCGCTGCGCCCGGAGGCGTTGTAAATCTTGTTCAGAAACTTGCGGATTTCTGCGGCAGCGGCCTGCTTCCTCAACATCTCGCCGATCTTCAGGCCAAGACCCTTGGCCGCCCAGCCGAGGTGGGTTTCCAGAATCTGTCCAATGTTCATCCGCGAGGGTACGCCCAGGGGATTCAACACGATGTCCATCGGCGTGCCATCTGCCATATGCGGCATGTCCTCGATCGGAACGATCTTGGATACCACGCCCTTGTTGCCGTGCCGACCGGCCATCTTGTCGCCAGGCTGCAGGCGGCGCTTGACGGCGAGATAGACCTTGACCATTTTCTGCACACCAGGCGGCAGCTCGTCGCCCTGGGTCAGCTTCTTTTTCTTCGCCTCGAACGCGACGTCGAAGTCTTTGCGGGTCTGCTCCACGCTGTCGCGCAGATCTTCCAGTTGCTGCTGGGCGCCTTCGTCGGCAAGGGATATGTCAAACCAGTGATAGTGCTCAACGGATTCGAGGTAGGCCTTGGTAATCTTGGTGCCCTTGACTAACTTTTTCGGTCCCTTGCTGGCAAGCTTGTTGATAAGCAACTTCTCGATACGGGCAAAGGTGTCGCGTTCGACAATCCGCATCTGGTCCGCCAGATCCTGCTTGTAGCCTCGAAGCATGTCGTCGATGATCGACTGGGCGCGCTTGTCGCGCTCGATGCCTTCGCGGGTAAACACCTGGACATCGATCACGGTGCCGATCATGCCGGAAGGCACGCGCAAGGAAGTGTCCTTCACATCGGAGGCTTTCTCACCGAAGATCGCGCGTAGCAGCTTCTCTTCCGGAGTGAGCTGCGTTTCGCCCTTTGGTGTGACCTTGCCGACAAGCACGTCCCCGGCTTCAACCTCGGCACCGATGTAAACGATGCCGGATTCGTCGAGGCGTCCCAGCTGCGATTCGCCGAGAGTGGCGATATCCCGCGAAATTTCCTCGGCGCCCAGCTTGGTGTCGCGGGCGACCACGGTCAGTTCCTCGATATGGATCGAAGTGAAGCGGTCGTCGGCCACCACACGCTCCGAGATCAGGATCGAATCCTCGAAGTTGTAGCCGTTCCAGGGCATGAAAGCGACCAGCATGTTCTGCCCGAGCGCAAGTTCGCCCAGGTCGGTGGAGGCGCCGTCGGCCACCACGTCGCCTTTGGCGATCAGATCGCCGACTTTGACGATGGGCCGCTGGTTGATGTTGGTGTTCTGGTTGGAGCGCGTGTACTTGATCAGGTTGTAGATGTCTACGCCAACCTCGCCGGCCACGGTTTCCGAGTCATTGACCCGCACCACGATTCGGTTTGCATCGATGTAGTCGATCACACCGCCGCGCAGGGCCTGTACCGCAGTTCCCGAGTCGACTGCCACGGTGCGCTCGATTCCGGTACCTACCAGCGCCTTCTCCGGACGCACGCAAGGTACCGCCTGACGCTGCATGTTGGCGCCCATCAAGGCACGGTTCGCGTCGTCGTGCTCAAGGAACGGAATCAGCGAAGCGGCGACCGAAACGATCTGGCTTGGCGCCACGTCCATGTACTGGACGTCCGGGGGCTCCTTCAACTCGAACTCGCCCTTGAAACGGCAGGACACCAGAGCGTCGCTGAGCTTGCCCTTCTTGTCCAGTTGGGCATTGGCTTGGGCAACAACGTACTTGCCCTCCTCGATCGCCGACAGATACTCGATATGGTCGGTCACATGGCTGTTTTCCACCTTGCGGTAGGGGGTTTCCATGAAACCGTATTCGTTGGTGCGCGCGTACAGTGCCAGCGAGTTGATCAGACCGATGTTCGGGCCTTCCGGAGTCTCGATCGGGCATACGCGGCCGTAGTGCGTGGGGTGCACGTCGCGCACCTCGAAGCCGGCGCGCTCGCGGGTCAGGCCGCCCGGGCCGAGGGCCGAGACGCGGCGCTTGTGCGTGATCTCCGACAGCGGATTGGTTTGGTCCATGAACTGGGAAAGCTGGCTGGAGCCGAAGAACTCCTTGATCGCCGCCGAGATGGGCTTAGCATTGATCAGGTCGTGCGGCATCAGGTTGTCGCTTTCGGCCTGGTTCAGGCGCTCCTTGACGGCGCGCTCGACGCGCACCAGGCCGGCGCGGAACTGGTTCTCGGCGAGTTCGCCGACAGAACGCACGCGACGGTTGCCCAGGTGATCGATGTCATCGACTTCGCCGCGGCCGTTGCGCAGCTCGACAAGGATGCGGACGACATCGACGATATCCTCGTTCGACAGGGTGCCGGGGCCTTCGATTTCATCGCGGCCGACGCGGCGATTGAACTTCATGCGGCCCACGGCCGAAAGGTCGTATCGCTCATCCGAGTAGAACAGGCCGTGGAACAGATTCTCCACGGCGTCTTCCGTCGGCGGTTCGCCGGGGCGCATCATGCGGTAAATGGCGACGCGCGAGGCCCACTGGTCGGCGCTCTCGTCGATGCGCAGGGTCGATGAGATGTAGGCGCCGCGATCAAGGTCGTTGACATAAAGCGTCTGAATCTGCTCGATGCCGCCTGCCGCCAGTTTCGCCAGCAGGTCCTCGGTGATCTCGTCGTTGGCATTGGCCAGGATCTCGCCGGTTTCGGCGTTCACGATGTTGCGGGCGATGACGCGACCGATCATGAACTCATCCGGAACCATGATTTTCTTGACGCCGGCCTCGGCCATGTCGCGGATGTGCTTGACGGTGATGCGCTTGTCCTTGGCGACGATGATCTTGCCTGCCTTGTCGAGGATGTCGAACTTCGCCACCTCGCCGCGCAGCCGTTCCGGCACCACTTCGAAGAGGATGCCCTTCTTCGAGAAATGGAAGGTGTCGAATTCAAAGAAGGTGGCCAGAATCTGCTCGTGCGTCATGCCGATGGACTTGAGCAGGATCGTCACGGGCATCTTGCGGCGGCGATCGATGCGGAAATACAGGATGTCCTTCGGATCGAATTCGAAATCCAGCCAGGAACCGCGATAGGGAATGATGCGCGCCGAGAACAGCAGCTTGCCGGAACTGTGCGTCTTGCCCTTGTCGTGCTCGAAGAAAACACCCGGCGAACGATGCAGCTGGGAAACGATGACGCGCTCCGTACCGTTGATGACAAAGGAACCCGTGGTCGTCATCAGCGGAATCTCGCCCATGTAGAGCGGCTGGTCCTCCTTGACCTCCTTCACTGCCTTGGTATCGCGGTCGAGCAGTTCGAGGCGGACCTTGGCGCGCAAGGGGCTGGCGAAGGTCAGGCCGCGCTGCTGGCATTCCTTGACGTCGAAAGTCGGCTCGCCGAGCATGAACTCGACGAAGTGCAGGCGTGCATTCCCCGAATGCGCGACAATCGGAAAGATCGACGTGAAAGCCGCTTGCAGACCTTCGTTGCGACGCTGCGATGGGGGTACGTCAGCCTGCAGGAAGCGCGTGTAGGACTCGATTTGTGTCGCCAGAAGGAAAGGTACGTCGAGGACGTTGGCCCGCTTGGCAAAACTCTTGCGAATGCGCTTTTTTTCGGTGTAGGAATACGCCATGGTGGCTCCGTTCAGGATTCAGACGTCGAAGGTCAAAGGACAGGACTGAGGCAAAATGATTCAGCACTCTCGTGTAACCCCCGGATCAGGTACAAAGGGGCGAAACTCAACAGCTGCAACATAATTCGGTTCTACAAGCACCAATAACGGGTTGGCGGCCTTGCCGCCAACCCGCGATCGAAGTGCAATTACTTGATTTCGACCTTGGCGCCGGCTTCCTCAAGCTGCTTCTTGAGGGCTTCTGCGTCGGCCTTGTTGATGCCTTCCTTGACAGCCTTCGGTGCGCCATCCACCAGATCCTTGGCTTCCTTGAGGCCGAGGCCCGTGGCAGCGCGAACGACCTTGATGGCTTCGACCTTCTTTTCGCCCGCGGCCAGCAACATCACGGTGAATTCGGTCTGTTCTTCCACGGCAGCCGCGGCAGCAGCCGGAGCAGCGGCGGCAACAGCAGCCGCAGCGGCGGAAACGCCAAACTTGACTTCCATTTCCTTGATCAGCTCGGACAGATCGAGAACGGTCATGCCAGCGATGGCATCGAGTATTTCAGCTTTGCTTACAGCCATGATTACAACTCCTGAATGAATGTTTGGTTCAAAAAAACGATTACGCAGCCTCTTTGGCGTCGCGCACGGCGGCGAGGCCCCGGACGAACTTCGTCGGGACTTCGTTGAGCGTGCGGACGAACTGGGTGATCGGTGCCTGCATGGTGCCGAGGAGCTTGGACAACAACTCCTCGCGGCTCGGCATCGTCGCCAGCGCCTTGACTCCAGCTGCGTCCATGACGTAGTTGGGCATTGCGCCGATCTTGATGGCGAGCTTGTCATTTCCCTTGGCAAAGTCGTTGAGCAGCTTGGCAGCAGCCACCGGATCCTTGGAAATTCCATAGATCAGGGGGCCGGCCAATTTTGCCGACAGACCTTCGAACGGCGTGCCGGCAATGGCGCGACGAACCAGGGTGTTTTTGACTACACGCAGATACACACCGGACTTACGCGCGTTGGCACGCAAGGCGGTGAGATCGACCACTCCGAGACCACGGTACTCTGCGACGATGATCGACTGGGCATTCGCGACTTCCGCGGACACTTCGGCGACTACCGTCTTCTTGTCGTCAAGATTGAGACTCACGGTCAACTCCTTTTAAACCCCAGCGCCGAAAAGTCGGCGCTGGCGACACGGCGACCTTCATTCAGGAACCGAAATTCCGTCATCGGGTAACGCCATCTACGCCGGTTTTGCAACGATGTTCCGTCGCCTCGATTAAGTCCTCGCGGACACCTGCGGTCTTTGACAACCTGTCGCGCCATTCGCCAAACCGCGCGAACAACGCGACAGCCCAAAGTTCATCATGCCCCCGCCGGGCCGCCCCAAGGAGGCATGCGCCCCCCGGTGGGGGGCAACGAGCCGGGGTTGCGAGCGTTGCCTGCCCGCGAAGCGGTAGTCCAGGTACGCAAAGCGGTGGGGGCCATTACTGTTGCGCCGACAGGCTGGCCTGGTCGACACGGACGCCGGCGCCCATGGTGCTGGACAGCGACACTTTCTTCAGATACACGCCCTTGGACGCCGCGGGCTTGGCTTTTTGCAAGGCCTCGATCAGGGCGGAAAGGTTCGTCTTCAGCGAATCGACGCTGAACGATGCGCGGCCGATGGTGCAATGGATGATGCCGGCCTTGTCGGTGCGGTACTGCACCTGACCCGCCTTGGCGTTTTTCACCGCGGTGGTGACATCCATGGTCACGGTGCCGACCTTCGGGTTCGGCATCAGGCCGCGCGGACCGAGAATCTGGCCCAGGGCGCCGACCACCTTCATGGCGTCCGGTGTCGCGATCACGATGTCGAAGTTCATGTTGCCGGCCTTGACATCGGCGGCCAGATCGTCGAAACCGACCACATCGGCGCCGGCGGCCCTGGCATCCTCGGCCTTGGCGCCCTGCGCGAACACGGCGACCCGAACGGTCTTGCCGGTTCCGGCGGGCAGCACGACCGAGCCGCGCACCAGTTGATCGGACTTCTTGGCATCGATCCCGAGATTTACGGAAACATCGATCGACTCGTCGAACTTGGCGGTCGCGCATTCCTTGACCAAAGTCAGCGCGTCGCCGACCGGATAGGCCTTGTTGCGATCGACCTTGGCGAATACCGCACGGGCTCGCTTGGATGCTATTGCCATGATTACAGGCCCTCCACGGTAATGCCCATGCTGCGGGCGGAACCCGCGATGGTGCGCACGGCCGCTTCGAGATCGGCGGCGGTCAAATCCTTCATCTTGGTCTTGGCAATTTCCTCGGCCTGGGCCTTGGTGATCGAGCCCACCTTGTCGGTATGAGGCTTGGGCGAACCCTTGGTGATGCCGGCCGCCTTCTTGATCAGGATGGTCGCCGGCGGCGTCTTCATGATGAAGGTGAAGCTCTTGTCCGCAAAGGCGGTAATCACCACGGGAATCGGCAGGCCGGGCTCCAGACCCTGGGTCTGGGCATTGAAAGCCTTGCAGAATTCCATGATGTTGAGGCCGCGCTGGCCCAGTGCCGGGCCGATGGGAGGCGAGGGATTGGCCTTGCCCGCGGGCACCTGCAGCTTGATGTAACCGATTATCTTCTTTGCCATGAAGGCTCCTGATTTAAAGTGAGTCGTAACGCGCGTTCGACTGCCTGTTTCAACAATCTACTGACGCTCCTCGTTGCCGCAATGCTCCTGAAGCTGGCCGCTGCGGCGCGGCCAGAAAAAAACTCTCAGGCCTTTTCGACCTGCGCGAATTCCAGTTCCACCGGCGTGGCGCGACCGAAAATGGTCACAGAGACACGGATGCGGCTCTTTTCGTAATTGACTTCCTCGACATTGCCGTTGAAGTCGGTGAACGGGCCTTCCTTGATGCGGACCATTTCGCCCACCTCGAACAACACCTTGGGCCGGGGCTTCTCGACGCCCTCTTGCACCTGCTGCATGATTTTGTTGACTTCC
>JBIKKY010000111.1:0-4688 GCA_044360105.1 Sulfuritalea sp. | reverse complement strand
CGCCGTAACGAGGACCAGCGATGTATCGCTTGGTCGTTCACTCGGCAGGACGCGGATCATAAAATGGCTCGACATTATGTTTCGTAATTAATGGTTCGCGATACTAGTTCAGCGTGCGCGCCAGCCGGATGCGAAATTCCCGTACCAGATCGCTGTACTGCTCGTTGCCGCCGAGCAGGGTGAACAGGTCCAGCATGGTCCTGCGCGCGACGTCTTCCTGCCACTGGCGGTCGCGGCACACGATTTCCAGCAACTGCTCCAGCGCCGGTTTGTAATCGTGCGCCAGCGCCAGCGCGTGGGCCAGTTGCAGGCGCGCATCCAGGTCGCCGGCGTTGGCAGCGATGCGTGCCGCGAGCGCCGCCGGGTCGGCGCCGCCGCCGGCCGCCACCAGTTTCAACCGCGCCTGCAGTGCGGCATGGCGGGTGGAATCCCTGGCCCGGTGTTGCAGCGGGGCGAGCATGGCCTGGGCCGCGTCGGTGCGGCCCATGTCGATATGGATATCGGCGAGATCGAGCTGCACGGTCTCGTTGGCCGGATCGAGTTCGCGCGCATCGGCCAGCAGCGAGGCGGCGACCTCCGTATCCCCGCGCGCCCGCGCTTCCTGCGCGGCGACCCGCAAGGGTTCGGCGGGGGAAGGCAGCAGGCGGTCGATGAAGGCGCGGATCTGCGCTTCGGGCAGCGCGCCGGTGAATTCATCGACCAGTTTGCCGCCGACAAAGGCTTTGACATTGGGGATGCCGCGCACGCCGAGCCGCGCGGCCAGCTCCTGATTCCGGTCGGAGTTCATCTTGGCCAGGATGAAGCGTCCGCCGTAGTCGACCGCGAGTTTTTCCAGCACCGGCTTGAGCGCGCGACAGGGCGCGCACCACTCGGCCCAGAAGTCGACCAGCACCGGGGCGTGGTGCGAGGCGGCAAGGACTTTTTCCTGAAAGTCGGCGGTGCCGACGTCGAACGAGTAGGGATTCATGGGGAGCGGTGTTTCGCGGAAAGCTGTCTTGCCGCAGTTTCTCAGGCTTGGTCGCACAAGGCAATCGGGTGCCGGCATACGCGCATGGCCGGCATATGTCGCAGGGTATAATCCGCGCCTTGGATTTTCATCCCGCCCCTTACCCGCCCCGGTCCGTTCATCATGGCTGAATTCCTTGCCCTGCGTGGCTCTGCTGCGTTTTCGGCGCCCCGTCTGGCGCGCCTGCAAAAGACTCTCGGCGAAAGCGTGGCGGGAATTCGTCTGACGGCCGAACACTGGTATTTCGTCGAGCTTGAAACAGCGCTGAACGTCGATGAAACGGGCCGGCTGAAGGACCTGCTGGGCATCTCGGCGCAACTGCCGGCGCCGCCCGAGGGCGAACTGCTGCTGGTCACGCCGCGCCTGGGCACGATTTCGCCGTGGAGCTCGAAGGCGACCGACATCGCGAAGAATTGCGGCTTCGCCGCGGTGAAGCGCATCGAGCGCGGAACCGCTTTCCACGCCAAGGGCAGCATCGAAAAGTCGGCGCTGGCGACATGGCTCCACGACCGCATGACCGAATCCGTACTGGATTCCGTCGACGCCGCGCGGGCGCTGTTCCATCACGTCGCGCCGCAGCCGCTGGCGAGCATCGACCTGCTGGGCGGCGGGCGCGAGGCGCTGGTCAGGGCCAACACCGAATTGGGCCTGGCCCTGTCCGGGGACGAGATCGATTACCTGGCGGACAACTTCGGCAAGCTCGGGCGCAATCCCACCGACGTCGAACTCATGATGTTCGCCCAGGCCAACTCCGAGCATTGCCGGCACAAGATTTTCAACGCCAGTTGGACTGTGGATGGGCAGCCGCAGCCGCTGTCCCTGTTCGGCATGATCCGCGAAACGCACAAGGCTCACCCGCAGGGCACCGTGGTGGCCTACTCGGACAACGCCGCCGTCATCGAGGGCGCCAGCATCCGCCGCTTCTATCCGCGCGCCGGTGGCGGCTACGAGTACGGCGACGAGCTCACGCACATCCTGGCCAAGGTCGAGACGCACAACCATCCGACCGCGATTTCGCCCTTTCCCGGCGCGGCGACCGGTTCCGGCGGCGAGATCCGCGATGAAGGCGCAACGGGGCGCGGCTCCAAGCCCAAGGCCGGCCTTTGCGGCTTCTCGGTGTCCGATCTGAAGATTCCCGGCTACGTGCAGCCGTGGGAGTCGAACTACGGCAAGCCCGAGCGCATCGCCTCGGCGCTCGACATCATGATCGAAGGCCCGATCGGTGCGGCGGCCTTCAACAACGAATTCGGCCGGCCCAACCTGGCCGGCTACTTCCGCAGTTTCGAGCAGGAATTCAACGGTGAGATGCGCGGCTACCACAAGCCGATCATGATCGCCGGCGGCCTGGGCAACATCGCCGCCAGCCACTCCTTCAAGATACGCTTCCCGGCCGGCAGCCTGCTGATCCAGCTCGGCGGTCCCGGCATGCTGATCGGCCTCGGTGGCGGTGCGGCATCGTCGATGGCGACCGGCGCCAACACGGCCGACCTCGATTTCGCCTCGGTGCAGCGTGGCAACCCGGAAATCCAGCGCCGCGCGCAGGAAGTCATCGACAGATGCTGGCAGCAGGGCGATGACAATCCGATACTCGCCATCCACGATGTCGGCGCCGGCGGCATCTCGAATGCGATGCCCGAACTCGCGCACGACGCCGGCTGCGGCGCAGCCTTCGACCTGCGCGCGATTCCCAGCGAAGAGCCGGGCATGAGCCCGCGCGAAATCTGGAGCAACGAGGCGCAGGAGCGCTACGTGCTGGCCATCGCGCCGCAGCGCCTGGACGAGTTCCGCGCCATGTGCGAGCGCGAGCGCTGCCCCTTCGCCGTGCTCGGCGTCGCCACCGACGATGACCAGCTCACGGTGAAGGACGATCATTTCGGCAACAAGCCGGTGGACATGCCGATGGAAGTGCTGCTCGGCAAGGTGCCCAAGCTGCATCGCGATGCGCGACGGCAACGTGTGGCGATGCCGCCGCTCGATCTCGCCGCCATCGACCTGAAGGAGGCCGCGCTGCGCGTGTTGCGCCTTCCGGCCGTGGCCTCTAAGAATTTTCTCATCACCATTGGCGATCGCAGCGTCGGCGGCTTCACCGCGCGCGACCAGATGGTCGGCCCCTGGCAAGTTCCGGTAGCCGACGTCGCGGTGACCGCGATGGGCTACGACACCCTGCGCGGCGAATGCTTCGCCATGGGCGAACGCACCCCGCTGGCCCTGCTCGATGCGGCGGCCTCGGGGCGGATGGCGGTGGGCGAGGCGCTGACCAACCTTGCCGCAGCCGACGTCGGCGACATCCGCCGTATCAAGCTGTCGGCCAACTGGATGGCGGCGGCCGGCCACGGCTTCGAAGACGCCGCGCTGTTCGATACGGTGAAGGCCGTCGGCATCGACTTCTGTCCGGCGCTCGGCGTGGCGATCCCGGTCGGCAAGGATTCGCTGTCGATGCGCACCAAATGGGACTCTGGCGGGGTACAGAAACAAGTCACGGCGCCGCTGTCCTTGATCGTCACGGCCTTCGCCGCGGTGGACGACGTGCGTCGCACGCTGACGCCGCAACTGCGGCCCGACGCGGAAGTCGGCGAAACGGGTGGGGAAACCGAACTGCTGCTGATCGACCTCGGCCAGGGCCGCAATCGCCTCGGTGGTTCCGCGCTGGCGCAGGTGTATGGCGTCAGTGGCGATGCCGTGCCGGATGTCGATGCCGCTTTGCTGAAAAGCTTTTTCGGCGCGATCCAGGCGCTGAGCCGCGACGGCAAAATCCTGGCCTATCACGACCGTTCCGACGGCGGCTTGTTCGCCGCCGTCTGCGAAATGAGCTTCGCCTCGCATGTCGGCGTTTCGCTGAACCTGGATGGGCTCTGCTACGACCCATTGATGAACGACGTCGACGGCAGCGAGCGCTTTCCGCAGATTGCCGGCCGCCTGCGCGACCGGATTATCGCGGCGCTGTTCAACGAGGAACTCGGCGCCGTGCTGCAGATTCGCCTCGCCGATCGCGGAGCCGTGATGCAGGCCCTGCGCGATGCCGGCTTGGGCGCCTGCAGCCACGCCATAGGCACCACCAACACCGCCGACGCCGTGCGCATCTGGCGCAATGCCAAGGCGGTATTTGCCGCCCACCGCAATGAATTGCAGCGCACCTGGAGCGAAACCAGTTTCCAGATCGCCCGCCTGCGCGACGATCCCGGTTGCGCCCAGGAAGAGTTTGATGCGCTGCTCGATGCGGACAACCCTGGCCTCTCTGTTTCGCTCAAGTCCGCTTCAGCGGTCCCTTTTGTTGCCACCGGCGCCCGCCCCAAAATTGCGATCCTCAGAGAGCAGGGCGTGAATGGACACGTGGAAATGGCTGCCGCCTTCGAGCGTGCCGGCTTTGCGCCCTACGACGTGCACATGTCCGACCTGCAGACCGGACGCGTGCACCTGGCGGACTTCAAGGGTTTTGCGGCCTGCGGCGGCTTCTCCTACGGCGATGTGCTCGGCGCCGGCCAGGGCTGGGCCAAGTCTGTGCTGTTCAACAGCCGCCTGCGCGACGAATTCACGGCCTTCTTTTCCCGCGCCGAAAGCTTCGCGCTGGGCGTCTGCAACGGCTGCCAGATGATGGCGCACCTAGCGCCGATAATTCCAGGCGCGCAGGACTGGCCCACCTTCCAGCGCAACCGCAGCGAACAGTTCGAGGCGCGCGTGGTGA
>JBIKKY010000028.1:0-41842 GCA_044360105.1 Sulfuritalea sp. | reverse complement strand
TCAAGGCCGACATCGATCCGACGCTCAACTACCGCTGGTCCTGCCACATGGCCGTCTGCGGCAGTTGCGGCATGATGATCAACGGCGAACCGAAACTGTCCTGCCATGCCTTCCTGCGCAGCTACGAGGGCGTGATCCGGGTCGAGCCGCTGGCGCACTTCCCGGTCGAACGCGACCTGGTGACGGCGCCCGACGACTTCATGGAAAAGCTGAAGCGCGTCAAGCCGTACATCATCCCGAAAGAAGCGAAGCCGATCAGCGAGGGCGAGTACAGGCAGACTCCGGCGCAACTGATGAAGTTCCGCCAGTATTCGATGTGCATCAACTGCATGCTGTGCTACGCGGCCTGTCCCGAGTACGGCCTGACGCCGAGTTTCATCGGCCCGGCGGCGCTGACCCTGGCCCACCGCTACAACCTGGACTCGCGCGACGGCGGCCGCAAGGAAAGACAGGAAGTCGTCGCCACCCATGAAGGCGTCTGGGAATGTACCTTCGTCGGCGCCTGTTCCGAGGTCTGTCCGGCCCACGTCGACCCTGCGAGCGCCCTGCAGCAGATGAAGATCACCAGTTCGATCGACTGGATCGTCGAACACCTGATTCCGGGAGGCAAGTCATGAGCCGCAAGCCCCTGATTCGAGACGTACCGCCGACGTCCTGGTATTTCCGCCATCCGCGCTACCTGCGCTACATGTCGCGCGAAATCACCAGCATTTTCATCGGCGCCTACTGCGTGCTGCTGGTGGTCGGCCTGGAACGCCTCGCCGCCGGTCCTGCGGCCTGGGAGGGTTTCCTGGCGGCGCTGCGAAGCCCGGCTTCGATCGTGTTCCAGTTCCTGTGCCTGATCGCCGCCGTCTATCACGCCGCCACCTGGTTCAACGCCACGCAGAAGGCCATGCCCATACAGATCGGCGAGGACTTCGTCCCCGGCAACCTGATTTCGGGCGCGCACTACGCGGCGTGGGCGGTGCTGTCCGTCGTCGTCCTCTTTCTTGCAGGAGTGTTCTGACCATGGCCAAGTCACACAAACCTGTCGTCTGGTTCCCCTTCGCCGCCGGCGGCACCGTCATCGCCTTCTGCATTCCGGTGATCGTCCTGCTCACCTTCCTGGCGGCGCTGGGCCATGTTCCGGCCGGACTCGGCTACGAAAAATTGCATGCCTTCGCCGGCAACGGCCTCGGCAAGCTGATACTGTTTGGCGTAGTCGCCCTCTCGCTGTGGAGTTCGGCGCACCGCCTGCGCTGCACCTGCTTCGATTTCGGCCTGCGTGCCGATACCCTGGTGGCGACGGTGCTGTATCTCGCTGCGATCATTGGTAGCATTGCGGCCGCACTGTTCCTGCTGCGAATCTAGACCACCCACTCACTACCCAGGGAAAGAACAAGACCAATGGCACCACCCCCACCGGCCTCGCGGGAAGCTGTGCGCGAGGAGCGTCTCGGCGATGTCTGGAGCCATGAACTGAACGACGTTTTCGCCGACGTCGCCCCCTATTACGACCGCGCCAACAACATCGCCGGCCTGGGGCAGTTCGGCAACTTCCTGCGGCGCTTCATGCAACTCGTCGACCTGCAGCCGCAGCAGAAGGTACTTGACGTCTGCGCCGGCACCAACGCCATCGGCATCGCCCTGCTCAAGCGCGAGCCGACCCTGGACGTGCACGCCATTGATCGCAGTGCGGCGATGCAGACAGTCGGCCAACAGCGGGCGGCGGCGCTGGGCTTCCAGATCAAGAGCACCATCGGCGACGTGCATGTACTGCCCTTCCCCGACCACCACTTCGACATCGTCACGCTGCAGTTCGCCTCGCGCCACCTGCGCGTACGCGAGGTATTCACCGAGATCCTGCGCGTGCTCAAGCCCGGCGGGCATTTTTACCATTCCGACCTGCTGCGCCCGCGCAATCCGATCGTGAAGAATCTGTACTACGCCTACCTGCGCAGCTGCCTCGGCCTCACCGGCCTGATAGTCGGCAGCGGCCCGGCGGCGGTCAAGGCCAAGCAGTATTTTCTCGATGCGCTGGAGCTGTTCTATACGGCCGAGGATCTGTCCATCCTGTTGCGCGAACTCGGCTATGTCCAGGTCAGGATGGATACCGTGTTCCACGGCATGCTGGGCTTCCACCGGGCGGTAAAGCCGCTCCCCGCCATACAAGCCTGACCGGAAGCGCTACGAGGTGAAGCCGGCGCATTCCCTCGCCCGACTCAACGGCCGCATCCTCAAGGCCTACAGCCGGCGCACCACCGCCGCATTGCGCGCCGCCCTCCCCCTGCGCCTGGCCCTGCCGCACCTGGAGCCGGCGCTGGCGCTGAACGTCGGCAAGGAAGTGAAGAAAGACAGGCTGGTAATCCTGCGCGCCCGCGAGCTGATGAAAACCGGCCCGCGCGACTGGAGCGAAGTCCTGCCGCAACTGCTGCAGGCGACCAAGGAGATCGATCGCGAGTTTCTCTCCCGGGTCGGCGCATTCCCGGTCGACATCGTGATCCGCTACGAGGAGATTGCGCCGATCCGGACGCGGCGCATCAAGCTGCTCTACGACGCCGCGCTGAAAATTCTTGCGGCGCGCGACCGCGACCTGCGCCTGCGCGGCGCCATGCAGGCAATTTTTTCGCGCGAAGAGTTCGCGCAACTGCTGGACCAGCTGTTCCGCCTGTATGCCGAGGAAACCCGTTACATCAGCCGCTCGGTCCGACTGCCGGCGCTGCTGGTGCCGCTGCGCGAACTGATCGCCCAGGAATTGCTCGCTGTCATGAACCGGGTCGCACGGCCCCTGGCGCTGGATATCGCCGCGACTGTCTTCCAGAGACCCAGGGCAAACCCTGCGCCCGTGCCTGGCAGGGATCCCTGAGCGTAATCCCGATTTCGCGAAATTCGCCGTGCCGCCAGCGCCGACTTTCTAAGGTGTGCGCCGCTTTGCCACGAGCCCGCCTATCCGAACCGCCCGGTGATGTAGTCCTCGGTCGCCTTCTTTTTCGGCTTGATGAAGATCTGGTCGGTGATGCCGAACTCGACCATCTCGCCGAGATACATGTAGGCGGTGTAGTCGGAGATACGCGCCGCCTGCTGCATATTGTGGGTGACGATGAGGATGGTGACCTTTTCCTTCAGCTCGGTGATCAACTCCTCGATACTGGCCGTGGCAATCGGGTCGAGGGCCGAGGTGGGTTCGTCGAACAGGATGATCTCCGGGTCGGACGCCAGGGCGCGGGCGATGCACAGGCGCTGCTGCTGGCCACCGGAAAGATTGGCGCCGAGTTCCTTGAGCCGGTTGCTGACCTCGTTCCACAGCGCGGCGCCCTTGAGCGCCGATTCGACGCGGTCATCGAGTTCGGTCTTGTTGGTCATGCCGCGCACGCGCAGGCTGTAGGCCACGTTCTCGTAGATCGACTTGGGGAAGGGATTGGGCTTCTGGAACACCATGCTGATGCGCATGCGCACTTCGATCGGGTCGACCTCGGGCGAAAGCAGGTTGGTGTTGTCCGGGTGAAAAACAATGCCACCGCCGGCGTACCTGTTGCCGGCATACAGGTCGTGCATGCGGTTGAAGCAGCGCAGCAGCGTCGACTTGCCGCAACCCGAAGGCCCGATCAGCGCGGTCACGCGGTGGTCGTAGATCGGCATCGACACGCGCTTCAATGCATGGAAAGCGCCGTAGTAGAAATCGAGGTCGCGCACCTCGGCCTTGAGCACGGTGCCTTCGACACCTGCCTCCATGACGCTTGGAACTTGCATATCGGTCACCACTTGATGTTTTTGCGCAGTTGAAAGCGCAGGTAGATCGCCAGGCCGTTCATGGCCAGGGTCATGAAAACCAGGACGAAGCCGGCTGCGGCAGCATTGACCTGGAAATCCGCCTCGGGGCGGGAAGTCCAGTTGAACATCTGGATCGGCATCACCGTGAAGGGCGCGAAGATCCAGTCGAACATCCCGGCCGCAGGATCGCCGGCGAAGGGCATGGGCGGCAGGAAGGCGATGAAGGTCAACGCACCGATGGTGATGATCGGTGCCGTCTCCCCGATGGCGCGTGCCATGCCGATGATCACGCCGGTCAGGATGCCGGCCGAGGAATACGGCAGGATGTGGTCGCTGACCGTCTGCCAGGTTGTCGCGCCGCAGGCATACGAAGCTTCGTGGATGGACTGCGGGATGGCGCGGATGGATTCGCGCGTGGCGACGATGATCACCGGCAGGATCAGCAGCGCCAGTGTCAGGCCGGCGGAAAGGATGCTCTGGCCGAAGCCGAAGTAATACACGAACAGGCCCAGTGCCAGCAGGCCATAGACGATGGACGGGATGCCGGCCAGGTTGCTGATGTTGATCTCGATGATGTCCGTGATCCAGTTCTTCGGCGCGTATTCCTCGAGATAGACGCCGGCGGCGATGCCCAGCGGCACCGCGGACAAGGCGGTCACCAGCATGACGAGAATGGTGCCGACCCAGGCCGAAAGGATGCCGGCGTTGGCGGCGCGGCGCGACGGAAACGAGGTGAAGAACTCGCTGTTCAGGCGCGGCACGCCCTGGATCGCCATGTCGATGAAGAGCACGACAAACGTGAGAATGCCGATCATCAGCGAGATGATGCCGAGAATGGAGAAGAACAGGTCCCAGCGTTTGGCGCGGGTGATGAGGGCGCGAATGGCACGAATTGACTCGGGGTCGGCGGCTTGTAACATGTCAGTAGACCTCGCGGAAGCGCTTTCGCAACCAATGGCCAAGCAGGTTGAAGAACAGCGTCATGAGCAGCAGCGTGAGGCCGGCGGCGAAGATGGTCTGGTAGCCGATCGAGCCGTGCGGCAGGTCGCCCAGCGCCACCTGCACGATGTAGGACGTAATGGTCGCTCCCGGTTCGGTCGGGTTGAAGGTCAGGTTGGGCTGCATGCCGGCCGCCACGGCGAGGATCATGGTTTCGCCCACGGCACGGGAAATACCCAGAATGTAGGCCGAGGCGATGCCCGAGGTCGCGGCCGGCGTCACCACCCAGAGCGCCGTCTGCAGGCGCGTCGCACCCATGGCGTAGGAGCCTTCGCGCAGCGCCATCGGCACCGCGCGCATGGCATCTTCGGACAGCGAAGCGACGTAGGGAATGATCATGATGCCCATGATCAGGCCGGCCGAAAGCAGGTTGAAGCCCGGCAGGTCGGGATAGATCTTCTGCAGTATGGGCGTCAGGAAAGTCAGGGCGAAGTAGCCATAGACGATGGTCGGCACGCCGCCCAGTAGCTCGAGGAAGGGCTTGGCGATCTCGCGCACCTTGAAGCCGGCGAATTCGGAAAGGTAGATGGCGATAATGGTCCCGAGCGGAATCGCCACCAGCAGCGCCACGGCGGAACTGGTCAGGGTGCCGGAGAGCAGCACCATGATGCCGTAATGGGCATCGTCGAACAGCGGCGTCCATTGCGTATCGAAGAGAAAATCCGTCAGCGGCACGGTCTCGAAGAACACCCAGGATTCCTTGACCAGCACGTACACGATGGCCACGGTGACGAATACCGAAAACGCCGCTGCACTGAACAGCAGCGCCTCGATGATGCGTTCCTTGACGTGGCGCGAGGCCTTCTTGCTCAGCCTGTCGCTGATGCCTTGGCCGATAGGCGCGGAGATGGGTGGCGCCGATGCGCTTGCACTCATTGCTGGATTCCGGAAACGTTCGATTCAGAAAAACTGCGAATCAGACGGCCCGAGCATCCGCCCGGGCCGGGGTGAAACTTTACTCCTTCGGATTGCGCTTGAGCAGATCGGAAACCTTGACCCCGACCTCGGAATGGCCGCCGAAAGCGGTGCCGGTCTTCTTCTTCTGGAAGTTCTCCAGCGCATGCTTGTAATCGGCGGCGCCCAGGGGCACGTATTTGACTTCCTTGGCCAGTTTTCCGCCTTCCTTGAGGTAGTACTCGACGAATTCCTTTACCTCGGGCTTGTCCATGGACTTGGCGCTGACGTAGATGAAGATCGGACGGGCCAGCGGCTCGTATTCGCCGGCCATCACGGCATCGATCGAGGGCGCCACGGCCTTGCCCTTGGGATTGACGATGGGCACGGCCTTCAGCTTGCCCTTGTTTTCGTCGTAGTAGGCGAAGCCGAAGAAACCCAGCGCGTTGTTGTCGCGCGAGACGCCCTGCACCAGCACGTTGTCGTCTTCCGACGCCGTGAAGTCGCCGCGGCTGGACTTGGCCTTGCCATTCACCGCCTCGGTGAAGTAGTCGAAGGTGCCCGAGTCGGCGCCGGCACCGAAGAGCTTGAGCGGCTTGTCGGGCCAGGCCGGATTGACCTGCTTCCAATTGGTGATCTTGCCCTGGGCGCCCGGTTCCCACATGGTCTTCAACTCGGCAATGGTCAGTTGCTTGATCCAGTCGTTCTTCGGGTTGATCACGACGGTCAGCGCATCGAAGGCAATCGGCAGTTCGATGTACTTGATGCCGGCCTTGGCGCAGTCTTCCATTTCCTTCGCCAGGATCGGGCGCGAGGCGTTCGCAATGTCGGTTTCGCCACGGCAGAACTTCTTGAAGCCGCCGCCGGTGCCGGAAATGCCCACGGTGACGCGAACGCTGCCCTTCTTGGCCTTCTGGAAATCTTCGGCGACCGCCTCGGTCACCGGGAACACGGTCGAAGAGCCGTCGATCTTGACCAGTGCCTGGGCAAAAACGCTCGCCGAGGCGAATACGCCGGCGACGGCAGCAGCAATTTTCAGGGATTTCATCAATAGGCTCCTTTGTGCAGTGCGATATAAGAAGCCTGCAGTCTAGGCGGCGAATGTTACAGAGCCGTTAAATTCGCGGCAAACCAGGAAGATTTTCAACGAGCCCGGTCACGCCCGTGTAACAGGGGGTATCTATCCTGCCTCGATGCCACATTTTTCAATGTTTTCAGGACTGCGCCTGCTGCTCATCGGGCTGCATCTCACCCACGGCGCATTGCAGGCGGGCCTGCTGTTCCCCCTCGTCGGCGGCAACTGGCGCCGGCGCCTGACGCGCGCCTGGTCGCAACAACTGCTTTTTCTGCTCGGCATCCGGGTCGAATCCGGAGGCGAACTGGCCGGGGTCGCTGGCGGCCTCCTGGTTGGCAATCACGTTTCCTTCATCGATATCTTCGTCATCAACGCCATTCTTCCGTCGGCCTTTGTCGCCAAGAGCGATGTCCGGAAGTGGCCGCTGATCGGCTGGCTTTGCCGGCGCAGCAATACGGTATTCATCGAACGCGGCAGCCGCAAGGCCGCCCATCAAACGCACCGGCAGATGCTGGCGGCGCTCGCCTCGGGCCAAAGGCTGGCGATATTTCCCGAGGGAACCACCACAGCCGGCGACCGGGTGCTGCCCTTTCACGCCGCGCTGTTCCAGAGCGCCATCGACGCGGCCGTGCCGGTGCATGCCCTTGCGCTGAGCTACCGCGGCAGCGACGGCGCGCCCAGCGCCGCGCCGGCCTACATCGACGAAATCAGCCTGATTGACTGCCTGGTCAGCGTCCTCGAAGCCCGCGGCCTGGTGGCGCGGGTCGAACTGGCGGCAAGCTACGCCCCGCCCCACGCGGATCGCCGCCACCTCGCGCACTGCGCCCACCAGGCAGTGGCCGCCGCTCTATCGAGTGACCCCGATGTGACACCGGTGTCGAAGCGCGGAACTGATCCGCGGAAAAGAGGGGTAAACCCATTACAGACCCCGGAGCAACCTCTCCGTAACGAAGTCGCAATCAGGCAGTAACACCGGCTTTCGAAAATGCTGGCGAACCTCAGAGAAAAAAGGAAAGACGCCATGCAAAGACAACAGCAGATCGAAACCGAAGCCGGCGCCAGCCATCATGTCGGCTACACCGTTGCGCTGGCACGCAGCGAAGAGGAAGTCCGCGAAGCGCAGCGATTGCGTTACAAGGTATTTGTCGAGGAACTCGGCGCCCGCATCCCGACCCGGGTGCCGAACCACGATATCGACCACTTCGACGCCTACTGCGAGCATCTGGTCGTGCGCGAAAGCCATGCCGATCGCATCGTCGGTACCTACCGGATTCTTTCGCCGGACGTTGCGCGAAACATCGGCGGCTATTACTCGGAAAGCGAATTCCGCATCAACCGGCTGCAAAACCTGCGCAGCCGCATGGTGGAAGTCGGCCGTTCCTGCATCCACCCGGACTACCGCAGCGGCGGCGTGATCACCCTGCTCTGGGCCGGTCTGGCAGATTACATGGTACGCAACAACTACGACTACCTGATGGGCTGCGCCTCGATCGGCATGGCCGACGGCGGACACAATGCCGCCAATCTGTTCACCCAGCTCGATGCGGCCCAGCTTGCCCCGGCGGAATACCGGACTTTCCCCCGGCACGGGCTGCCTTTCGAACATCTTGCCAACGGGCGGCCCGCGCTTGTTCCACCCCTGATCAAGGGCTACCTGCGGGTCGGCGCCTGGGTCTGCGGACAACCGGCCTGGGATCCTGACTTCAACACCGCCGATCTCCTGCTGCTGCTGCCCATGTCACGCATGAATCCGCGTTACATGCGGCACTTCGTAAAACCCGCGGCAGCGGTCGCGGCATGAGCGTCGTGGAGGTCGCGCAGGGACTGCCCTTCTCACGTGGAGCCATCACGCCTTCGCCACGGGCTGCGGCTCCGCTGCACGTACTGATGCTCAGCGATGTCTATTTCCCACGCATCAACGGCGTTTCCACGTCGATCCAGACCTTTCGCAATACGCTTGCCGAACTCGGCGTCCGGGTTACCGTGGTGGCACCCGACTATCCTGGAACCGACAGCGCGGCCGATGCCGCGGATGGCGTTATGCGCCTGCCTTCGCGTGCGGTGCCGCTCGATCCGGAAGATCGTCTGATGCGCTGGAGCGCCCTCGCCGGCCTGGATCGCCGTCTCGCCAACGCCGATTTTCACCTGGTGCATGTCCAGACACCCTTCGCCGCGCACTACGCCGGCCTGCGCCTGGCCCGCGCGCGCGGCATTCCCTGCATCGCGACCTACCACACGCATTTCGAGGAATACCTGTTCCACTACGTCCGCTTCCTGCCGCGGAGCGCCCTGCGCCTTGCCGCCCGCGCCCTGGCGCGCCAGCAATGCAATGCACTCGATGCCGTCGTCGTGCCTTCGCAACCGATGGCCGACACCCTCAAGGACTACGGCGTCGACAAACCGCTGCACGTGATACCCACCGGATTGCCGGAGTCGCAGTTCCTGCGCGGCGACGGCCAACACTTCCGCCAGGCGTGGGACATCGCGCCGGGGCACAAGGTCGCGCTCTTCGTCGGCCGCGCCGCATTTGAAAAGAACATCGGTTTCCTCCTCGAAATGATTGCACTGGCGCGCCGCCAGCGGCCGAACCTGATGCTGGTGATCGCCGGCGAAGGCCCGGCATTGCCGGCCCTGCGCCGCCAGGCCGCAGCGCTGGGCATCGGGGACCACGTCCGCTTTGTCGGCTACCTGCCGCGCGATGGCGCCTTGCGCGACTGCTACGCGGCGGCCGACGTATTCACCTTCGCCTCGCACACCGAAACTCAGGGTCTGGTGCTGCTCGAAGCCATGGCCATCGGCCTGCCGGTGCTGGCCATTCCGGCCTTGGGTGCGGCCGGGATCATCAAGCCCGGGCGCGGCGCCGTCGCCGCCGACGAAACGCCGGAGGGCTTCGCCGAGCAGCTGGTCGAACTGCTGAACCGGCCCACCAGGCTGCTGATCATGGCCGACGAAGCCATCGACTTCGCCCGCGAATGGAATGCCGCCAGCCAGGGCGCCCGGCTGGCTGCCTTGTATCGCCAATTGCTGCGCGCGCCGCGTGCAATCGACTGTTCCCAGGCCCTGCCTGTCAGCCAATGAATACGGAAAACCTGGCCCGGGAAAGCCCCTTCAAAGGCCAGACCGGCTTGCGCCGCATCTGGAACGCCTTCGGCTACTCGCTGTCGGGGCTGCACGCGGCCTATCGCAACGAAGACGCCTTCCGCCAGGAAAGCCTGCTGGCGGCGGCCATGATTCCGGTCGCCCTGCTGTTGCCGGTGCCCGGCATCGACAAGGCCCTGATGATCGCCAGCGTCCTCTTCGTGCTCGTCGTCGAACTGCTCAACTCGGCTATCGAAGCGGCCATCGACCGCATTTCGCTGGACAACCACCGCCTCTCCAAGCGTGCCAAGGACATCGGCAGCGCGGCGGTACTGATCGCCCTGATCAATGTCCTGGCCACCTGGTCGCTGGTGCTGCTGCCTTGGGCATGACTGCCCCGCTCCATGTCGCAGTCGTTACGGAAACCTTCCCACCCGAGGTGAATGGCGTCGCCATGACGCTGGGCCGCATGGTGCAGGGCCTGCTGGCGCGGGGCCATCGCGTCAGCCTGGTGCGCCCGCGCCAGCACACTGCGGATACCGGGAACAGCGAGGACGCCCCGACCACCTCGCCGCGGCTGACGGCGACGCTGGTGCGCGGCCTGCCGATTCCCGGTTACGCCGGCCTCAAGTTCGGCCTGCCGGCGCCGCGACTGCTGCGCCGGCAGTGGCGCGCCGATCGACCGGACGTGGTTCAGGTTGTCACCGAAGGCCCGCTGGGGGCCTCGGCCATCGCCGCGGCGCGCGATCTCGGCATTCCGGTGGTGTCGGAATTCCACACCAACTTCCACGCCTACAGCCGGCACTACGGCTTTGCCTGGCTGGAAGGAATCGTCGCCGCGCACTTGCGGCGCCTGCATAACCGCAGCCGGATGACCCTGGTGCCCTCACGGCAGCTCGGGGTCGATCTGCAGCGCCGCGGTTACCGCAACATCCGCGTCGTGGCCCGCGGCGTCGATACCGCACTGTTCAACCCGGCACGCCGCAGCGCGGCCCTGCGCACCGCCTGGAATGTCGGCGAGAACGATCTGGTGGTGGCGCATGTCGGCCGCCTCGCGCCGGAGAAAAACCTGCCGCTGGTGCTCAAGACCTTCGACGCGATCCGGCGCTATGCCCCTGGCAGCCGCCTGCTGCTGGTCGGCGACGGTCCGGCGCGAGCACGGCTGATGCAGGAACATCCCGAGCATCTCTACGCCGGCATGCGTCACGGCGAGGACCTCGCCGCCCACTACGCCTCGGCCGACCTGTTCCTGTTTCCCAGCATGACCGACACCTGGGGCAACGTCACCCTCGAAGCCCTGGCCAGCGGCCTGCCGGTGGTGGCCTACCGCATGGCGGCCGCCGCCGAATTCATCCGCCATGGCGACAACGGCATGCTGGCCGATCCGGGGGCCAGCGACCAGTTCGTGCGCGCCGCGCTCGACCTGGTGACGCGCCCCCAGGCCCGCCGCCGCGCCGCCGCGGCCGCGCCTTACAGCGTGGCCGCGCTCGACTGGGAACACATCCACGAGCAACTGGTGGCCGCCCTGCGCGACGCTATCGCGCGGCCTGCCTTGCCGCCGGAGGGCGAAGCGATGTATCGCTTTCTTGCCGACCAATAAAAGTCCGCTCGATTTTCATTTCCGACGTCCATCTCGGCACCCGCGGCTGCCAGGCCGATCGCCTGGTGGACTTCCTGCGCGACTACGAGAGCGAAAACCTGTTCCTGATCGGCGACATCATCGACTTCTGGGCCATGAACCGCGGCATCCACTGGACCCCGGCGCAGAACACCATCGTGCAGAAGGTCCTTCGCCGCGCCCGCCACGGCCAACGCGTAATGTTCATCCCCGGCAACCACGACGAGGCGATGCGCGAATACGACGGCGTTTCTTTCGGCGACATCGAAGTCAGGCTCGAACACATCCACATCACCGCCGACGGCAGGCGCTACCTGCTGCTGCACGGCGACGAATTCGACCAGGTGACGCGCTACCACCGCTGGCTGGCGGTGCTCGGCGACGTCGGCTACAACCTGCTGGTGCGTGTTAACGCCGTGCTGTCGCGCCTGCGCCGCCTGCTGCGCCGCCCCGGCTACTGGTCACTGGCAGGCTTCGCCAAGAGCCGCGTCAAGCGCGCCGTCTCCTTCATCTTCGACTTCGAGGATTCGCTGATCCATGCCGTGCGCGAACGCGGACTGGACGGCGTGATCTGCGGCCACATCCACAGCGCGGCGCTGCGCAAGGTGGATGACGTGACCTATGTCAATTGCGGCGACTGGGTTGACAGCTGCACCGCCATCGTCGAACACCACGACGGCCGCCTGGAGCTGATCCACGCCTGGCAGCCCGCGGTCTTGCCGGATGAGATACCACAAATCGCCGTGTCGCCGGCGCCAGCGCTGTGCGTCCCTGCGGGAACTCTTGATCAACTGCCGCAACCCGGGATCGCCGTCGGGGGCGGCGCAATACGGCTGTAATAATTCCCCGGGGGTCCAGGGGCTAAACTGCGCGCCTGATTCCTGCCGGCAGCAAGCCCATGGCCCAACAAATCACCCTGAAACTCGAAGTCGCCGAAGATCGCCACGGCGTCCTGCAACGGCACCCGGCCCTGACCGCAGCGACCGGCCGCGAACAGCACCACCTGGTCAGCATCTACTACGACACCGGGCGCATGGCCCTGCGCCGCGCCGGCATCCTGCTGCGCCTGCGCAAGCACGGCACATCGTGGCAACAGACCATCAAGCGCCAGGATGAATCGGACGGCGGCCTGACCCGCCGGCCGGAATGGCAGGCGCCCTACCTCAACCACTTCGACTTCTCGCATGTCGATGACCCCGAACTGCGCGACTGGCTGCAGCGCGACAAGCTCGCCGGCAGCCTCACCGCGATCTTCGAGACCAACGTGCGGCGCACCGTCTGGCTAATCGACCAGGGCCCGGGCAGCCGCATCCTGGCCAAACTCGACCGTGGCTGGATCGCCTCCAGCGGCCGCCGCGAAACGATTTCCGAACTCGAACTGCAACTGCTCTCCGGCAGCGTCGACAGTCTTTACGCTCTGGCCCTCGAACTGGCAAAGCGCCAGCCGCTGCCGCCCCTGCTGCTGTCCAAGGCGGAACGCGGCTACCGGCTGTTCCACAACACCCCGCAGCAACCGGTCAAGGCCGGCAAGGTCGCGGTCGATGCGCAGGATGCACCGCTGGCGGCGTTCCGCCTGATCGCGCTGGACTGCCTGTCGCACCTGCAACTCAACCACGCCGGCGCGGCGCATAGCGACGATGCCGAATACGTGCATCAGATGCGGGTCGCCACGCGCCGCCTGCGCGCCGCGATGCGCATGTTCGACCCCGTTCTGCCGGCTAGCTTCGCCGGGCAACTGGTGCCGCCGCTGCGCGAATTGATGCGCGCGCTGGGCCAGGCCCGCGACCTCGATGTACTGATGGCCGAGATCGTCGCTCCCGTTGCCGCCGCCCTGCCGGACGAGCCGCGCCTGACCGACCTGGCCAGCGCCATCACCAACCGCCTCTACGACGCTCGCGGTGCCATCCGCCACACCCTGCGCCAGCCGGCCTACGGCCAGTTGCTGCTGACCGCCGCCGGTCTGCTGCAGCGCGCGCCCTTCATCGAACCACCAGGGGCCGCCGATGAGTCGCCGTCCCTGCTGCAGTTCGCCGACCGGCGGCTGCGCCGCCTGCTGAAGAAGATTCTGGAACTGGCCGCTGCCGCCCGCCCGGAAAGCCCGCCCTCGCTGCATGAGCTGCGCATCGGCATCAAGCGGCTGCGCTATGCCATCGAGTTCTTCGACCCGATGATTCCCGGCAAGTCCGGCGCCACCGCGATCAGGCGCCTTGCCGGGCTGCAGGAAGAACTGGGCCAGCTCAACGACCTGGCCAGCGCCGGCACCCTGCTGATGGTCTGCGCCGGCCGCGATGCGCACCTGCGCGAGGCCGTGACCCTGATCGGCGGCTGGCACGGACCGCGCCACGCCGCCCTGCTCGCCGACATCCCCGACAAGCTGAAGCGGATTCGCGGCCTCGACCTGCCGCGGCTGGACCGCCAACAGGGTTAAGCGGCCCGACCTGCCGGTGCCGCCGGACAATTTCCGGCGCATTGCCCCGCGCCGTCCCGCCGGCGCCGACTTTTATCCCCAGCGAATGCTTGCGGCGCCGATTGCTACCAGCCGGGCAAGCTGACGACGATCGACACCTTCCGTGTCGGCTGCATCGGCGCCATCAATGCCCGGGTGATCGCCCGGGCGGTCAGTGCGATTGGCACGACAATGCTTGAAATGGGAATCAGGCGCTTGTCACCCGCGTAGCTTCGGCGCAGGGGTCGTTGCCGACCGTGGCACGGGATCCGGCACGATAGCCGGCGTGACTGGCGGATGGCTGAGCTGCGGTGCAGCCGGTGACTGCTCATCCTGCATCACCTGCGGCGCACCGTGCTCAAGCGGGACCACCAGCGGCGACCGCCAGCCCTTTTTCTGCCGATATTGATCCGGATTCATGCCGGCGTCGGCACGGTGCCGGAAGCGCTGCGCCGGAAGCCGGCGGGCGTTCCGTCCCGCGCACCATGGTCAGTGCTTGCTGCCCATCCACTGGCCGGCCTTGCCATCCGAAGTCGCCTTGCAGGTCACGGCAACGCCTGCAATCGTCGTCTTCTCCTCAACGTTGAAGAAGCGTCCGTGGTCGCCCGAATAGCATTGCGGGCCGGGCTTGGCGGCAGGCGCCATCGCGACTTTTTCAGGGGGTGCACTCTGACTGGCACAGGCGGCAAGAAGCGCAACGGAAGCAAGGACGAGGGTGGTTTGCATGGTTTACTCCAATACGCAGGGTTGGCAATACGCTGCATTATCTTGACGCCCTGTTACGTTTTCATTGCGCCCTCGTTACACGAATGCGCGCAACCACCGGAGTCGTCTCGCTCACCAAACTTGATCCAGGCCTGGATGCGTTGCACAACCCATGCCTCGTCGTCCAGCGGCAGATCATGCCCGCCCTCGCAATGAACCTGCAACGGCACATCCCACGCCCGCGCCAGTGCGCTGGAGCACTGCGGATCCACCAGCCGATCCGCGCCCCCGGCAAGCAGCAGCAACCGGTCCAGCGGCCGTTGCCGGGGTGCCTGGTAGCGGGCCGCCGCCAGCAACTGGATCAGTGCATTGCGCCGCGACACGGGGTTTTCGTGGCGCCATTGCAGCCATTCGTCGATCGTCGCCGCCGGGTTCAGCTGCAGCCGCGTAGTCATCTCAAGAATCGCCGTCTCGATCTGGCGGCCGCCGGCGGGCAAGCAGAGCAAGCGCAACAAGCGCGGATAATTTGACGGCTGCAGGCGCCGGTAGAAAGGACTCAAGGGGCGCAGGCTGGTATTGATCAACACGGCGGCGGCAAGGTCGCCGGGATGTCGCTGCGCCCACGCGACGGCGACCATGGCGCCCAGCGACATCGCCAGCACCCGGCAGGGTTTGGCAATGCCCAGCCTGTCGATTTCGGCGTGGCAGTAGTCGGCCATGGCTTCGACGCTGGGCAGGCTTTCCTGTCCGGTGAGTTTGCCGTTGCCGGGAAGATCGAGACAGATCACCGGTGCCCCGGGGAATGTCGCGCCCAGCTGCTGCGGAAAACCGCCCCAGTGACGCGCCTCCCGCGTCAAGCCGCGCAGCAACACCCAGGGCGCGGCGGCACTCACGCCGGGACGCCGCCAAACCAGCGTTGCATGGCGCGACTGCGGTGCGACTCGCGCAGGTCGCCCTGGGGCAGCCAGAGGGCGTTGCCGCTGGCGGCGCGGGTCATGAAATCGAGCCAGGCCAGATGACGACGCAATACCCGCTGGCGGCGATGCTCAATCAGCGGGTTGAACATGCCGTGCCGCGAAAAAAGCTGCCGCGGATTCTTCTTCACCCATAGCCAGGAGCCCATTTCCAGCGTCAGCGGCAGGAATATGCGCCCGCCCTGCTCCAGCGCCCGCAGGTAAAGATGGTCCCACAGGTCGCCGTGCGCCAGATACTGGCGGCTCTGCGGTTCGAACACATAGCGGTGATGGCTGTGCGTCTGGTCGAGAATTTCCATCAGGGCATGCATTTCCGCCAGGTGCGGAATCGGCACGGCGGTATGCGCGTAAGGGAACCAGATGCGGTCGCTGAGGCCGAAGCCGGAATGGCAATCCACCACCATGCTGAAGCGGTGGCTGAGCAGCTCGTCATCGACGACCTGGCACAGGGCCACGGCTTCCGCCTCCATCGGCCCGCCGGCGGGACCGCGATACCACGGCAGCCGCGGCCCGAGGCGATGCCCGCCGATCAGGAAGGGCGCCCTCTCCCGCGCCTCCAGCGGCGCGTTGCGCATCAGGTCTACGCCTTGCGGATTGGCCCGCGTCCGCCGCCACATGCCGCCGGGATTGACCACCGGCACGAACACCAGCCGCAGCCGTTCCAGCTGGCGCTGCAGGGTGGTGTCCCAGCGCAGCCGGCTGAGGATGCTCTGCAGGTAGGCCAGCACGACCTGGGCGCCGATGCTTTCCAGGCCATGGACGCCGCCGAAGATGCCGATCGCCGGCGCCTCGGGATCGCGGTTGCCGAGGGCGAAGGCATGCAGCGGCAAGCGCCGCGTGCCGCAATCGACCTGGCACAGGGTTCGCACCTCGAGGCCGCTGCCGCCGGCAGCGACTATCCGTTCCAGTTCGTCGAGTTCGTCGATACCCGTGTGATCCATCGCGCTGATCGTGGCGCACGCCGGACGCGTGCCGGCGAGAGGATAGCGCATGCGGTGCCGGAATATTTCCTCTCCTGCCCGCATCGGACCAGTCGCCGCGAATTTGTCATCCAGTTGAAAACTGCCTGCAACATTGACCGTTTATCGTTGGCCATACGCCACCATCAGCAAGGAGATCCGCCATGAAATTCCTGATCGATCGACTCTTCAGCGACATCGACCGCCTGTTCGACGACGAGTGGCTGGTGATCTGGCTGCTGGATGATTTCTGAACGCGAACCCAGCGCTCCAACCACCTCAAACCATGGATGTATACGCTGCATGATGCCGCGCCGCCTGAACGCCCTTTACGCAATGGTTCTGTTCAGCACCCTGCTATGGGGCGTTATGGAACTTCTGGCGCTGCTTCGCTCGCGACTGAACGATTCCGGCTTTCCGCGCAGGAGCCAGAGCTGAACTGCGGGCAAACGCCGCCAGCAGCCGGATCCGATGAAGGTGACCGTTATGGTCTCCGGGCTCGACCGTCTGGCTTGGTCCGCCCTCCTGCGTGTCATCGTATTGTCATACAACAGAGTTAGGCTGCCGGCCTCACTCAAGCGGAAAACACAGTGGATCTGATACTTTGGCGCCATGCCGATGCGAAGGACGCGGCAGGGTCGATGGCCGATGCCGACCGGGAGCTTACGAGCCGCGGCCTGCAGCAGGCGCAGCAGATGGCCGAATGGCTGCGCCGCCAGCCGCTAAGGAAGGTCGTGGTGCTGTCGAGTCCGGCCAAACGGGCGCTGCAGACTGCGGAAACGCTTCGTCTGCCGGTAAAGGTCAAATCCCAGCTCGGTGTCGGCGCCGGCGTTGCCGACCTGCTCGGTGCCGCGGGCTGGCCCGATCACGCCGGCACGATCATCCTGGTCAGCCACCAGCCTGCGCTGGGCCGCCTGGCCGCGCTGCTGCTGGCGGGAACGGAGGCCGACTGGACCATCAAGAAGGCCGGTATCTGGTGGTTCACCAATCGCGTGCGCCAGGACGAAACGCAGACGATCCTGCGCGCGGTTCATAACCCCTGACGGCGCTTCGCGCCGTCAGTTTCCGGCTTAGGCGCCGAAAGCCTGCCGCACGGCACCGGCAATGGCTTCGGCCTGCCCGAGCACGACCGCGTCTTCGCGCCCTTCCACCATCACCCGCAACAAGGGCTCGGTGCCCGAGGGCCGCAGGAGCACGCGCCCATTGCCATCGAGCGTGGTCTCGGCCGCCTTCACCGCGGCCTTGATGCCGGCATCGGCGGCCCAGTCGAAACCCGCCGGCATCCTGACGTTGATCAGCTTCTGCGGATACAGCGTCAGATCGGCGCAGGCCCCGGCCAGGGTTTCACCCGTGGCCCGCAACGCGGCCAGCACCTGCAGCGCGGCGATGATGCCGTCGCCGGTGGTGTGGCGATCGAGGCAGATGATGTGCCCGGAATTCTCGCCGCCGAACAGCCAGCCTTTCTCCTGCATCATTTCCAGCACGTAGCGGTCGCCGACCCTGGCGCGGCCGAGCGCGATGCCCAGCCGACTTAGTGCGTGCTCGAAACCGAGGTTGCTCATCAGCGTACCGGCCACTCCCGGCACCGGCTGGTTTTGCGCGCGATGACGGGCGATGACGTAAAGCAATTGGTCACCGTCGTAGAGCGTGCCGGCGGCATCGACCATGACCAGGCGATCACCGTCGCCATCGAGCGCGATGCCGCAGTCCGCCTGGGTTTCCAGCACGGTACGGCGCAGCGCCGCGGGCGCCGTGGCGCCCACTTCCTTGTTGATGTTCAAGCCGTTCGGCGTGTCGCCAACGCCGACTATTTCTGCGCCGAGTTCATGAAAGACATTGGGCGCCACGTGATAGGCGGCACCGTGGGCGCTGTCCACCACGATCTTGAGGCCGCGCAAGTCGAGGTCGTTGGGAAAGGTGCTCTTGCAGAATTCGATGTAGCGCCCGGCGGCGTCATCGACGCGGCGCGCCTTGCCAAGTTTGGCCGACTCCATGCAGGTCATCGGCTGGTCGAGGCGCGCCTCGATGTCGAGTTCCACGGCGTCGGGCAGCTTGGTGCCCTGCGCCGAAAAGAACTTGATGCCGTTGTCGTCGAAGGGATTGTGCGAGGCGGAAATCACCACGCCGGCCTGCAGGCGCAGCGCGCGGGTCAGGTAGGCCACGGCAGGGGTCGGCATCGGCCCGCAGAGCATGACGTCGACGCCCGCCGCGGAGAAACCGGCTTCGAGCGCGGCTTCCAGCATGTAGCCCGAGATGCGCGTGTCCTTGCCGATCAGCACCGCCGGTCGCTCGCCGGCGCGCAGGCCCTCGCGCGCGACCAACGCCGCACCGGCGGCGTAGCCCAGGCGCATGATGAACTCCGGCGTGATCGGCATCTGCCCGACGCGGCCGCGGACTCCGTCCGTGCCGAAATACTTGCGTCCCATTCAGTAATCCTCCACAGCTTGCAGTACGGCCATGGCATCGCGCGTCGCCGCGACGTCATGGACGCGGATGATGCGCGCGCCGCGCTCGACCGCCAGCACGTGGGCCGCGATGCCGCCATGGACACGCTCGTGCGCCGGACGCCCGGTGAGCAGGCCCAGCATCGACTTGCGCGACATGCCGACCAGCAGCGGCAGCCCCGGTACCACCAGTTCGTCGAGGCGGCGCAGCAGCTCGATGTTGTGCTCCAGCGACTTGCCGAAACCGAAACCCGGGTCGACCGCGATGCGGTTGAGGGGGATCCCCGCGGCTTCCGCCGCGGCCACGCGCTCGCCGAGAAACTCGGCCACCTCGGTCACGATATCGTCATAGTGGGGGGCATCCTGCATGGTGCGCGGATCACCCTGCATGTGCATCAGGCATACCCCGGCCTTGCTGGCGGCGACCAGTTCCAGCGCGCCGTGCGCGCGCAGGGCGTTGATGTCGTTGATCATGTCGGCGCCGGCGTTGAGCGCGAGGCGCATCACTTCGGGTTTGACAGTATCGATCGAAAGTGCGGTGCCGCAGTCGCGCAAGGCCTCGATCACCGGCAGCAAACGGTCAATTTCCTGCTGTGCCGATACCGGCGCCGCACCCGGTCGCGAAGATTCGGCACCGAGGTCGAGGATGTGCGCACCTTCTTCGATGAGCCGACGCGAGTGCGCGACGGCAGCTTCGATGTCACCCTGCAGGCCGTCGCCGGAGAAGGAATCGTTCGTCAGGTTGACGATGCCCATGATCAGCGGCCGTTCGGCATTGAGCACGAAGCGACCGCAATGAAAATGCTGTGTCATGAGAAACACGGACCGCCGGATCGCAAGTCTATGGCGGCCCGTCCGCGCAATGGCCGGGTCAGGCGGGGGCCGGCGCTGTCGGCTCGGGGCCCGGCGTGCTGTCGGTCCGGGGTGCCGGCGGCGCGCTGGAAGGCTTGGGCGGACGCGGCGGCAGGCCGGCCATGATGTCGTTGATCTGGTCGGCGTCGATGGTCTCGAGTTCGAGCAGGGCGGCGGTCATGGCCTCGACCTTGTCGCGGTTGTCTTCGAGCAATTTGCGCGCGCGCGCGTACTGCTCGTCGAGCGTGCGGCGAATCTCGATATCCACCTTCTGCATGGTGGCTTCCGACATGTTCTTGTGCGTGGTGACCGAACGGCCGAGGAATATTTCGCCTTCCTCTTCCCCGTAGACCATCGTGCCGAGGCTTTCGGACATGCCCCACTGCGTCACCATGCGCCGCGCCAGATCGGTGGCGCGCTGGAAATCGTTGGAGGCGCCGGTAGTCATTTGCTGCATGAACAGTTCTTCGGCGATGCGACCGCCGAACAGGACGCAAATGGTGCACAGCAGACGATCGCGATCCTGGCTGTAGCGTTCCTGGTCGGGCAACTGCATGGTCAGGCCCAGCGCGCGACCGCGCGGGATGACAGTCACCTTGTGCACCGGATCGGTCTTCGGCAGGAGCTTGGCGACGACCGCGTGACCCGACTCGTGATACGCGGTGTTCCTGCGCTCTTCTTCCGGCATGACCATGGAACGGCGCTCGGCGCCCATCATGATCTTGTCCTTGGCGCGCTCGAAGTCTTCCATGTCGACCAGGCGCTTGTTGCCGCGCGCCGCGAACAGCGCGGCTTCATTGACCAGGTTGGCCAGGTCGGCGCCCGAGAAACCGGGGCAGCCGCGGGCCAGGACCGATGCGTCGATGTCCGGCGCCACGGGAACCTTGCGCATATGCACCTTGAGGATCTGCTCGCGGCCGCGAATGTCGGGCAGCGGCACCACCACCTGGCGGTCGAAGCGACCGGGGCGCAGCAGCGCCGGATCCAGCACGTCGGGACGGTTGGTGGCGGCCACCACGATCACGCCCACCGAGGGCTCGAAACCATCCATCTCGACAAGCATCTGGTTCAGGGTCTGCTCGCGCTCGTCGTTGCCGCCGCCGAGGCCGGCACCGCGCTGGCGGCCGACGGCATCGAGTTCGTCGATGAAAATGATGCAGGGCGACTGCTTCTTGGCCTGTTCGAACATGTCGCGCACGCGTGCGGCGCCGACGCCGACGAACATCTCGACGAAGTCGGAACCGGAAATCGAGAAGAAGGGTACCTTGGCCTCGCCGGCGATGGCCTTGGCCAGCAGGGTCTTGCCGGTGCCGGGCGAACCGACCAGCAGCACGCCGCGCGGGATTCGGCCACCGAGTTTCTGGAATTTCGACGGATCGCGCAGGAAGTCGACCATCTCGAAGACTTCCTCCTTGGCCTCGTCGCAACCGGCGACATCGGCAAAGGTGATGGTGTTCGATGATTCATCCATCATCCGCGCCCGGCTCTTGCCAAAGGAAAACGCACCGCCCTTGCCGCCGCCCTGCATCTGGCGCATGAAGAAGATCCAGACGCCGATCAGGAGCAGCATCGGGAACCAGGAGACGAAGATGCTGGTGAGGAAGGACTGTTCCTCTTCCGGCTTGGCGACGACCTTGACGTTGTTCTTGAGCAGGTCGGAGACCATCCACAGGTCCGGCGGAGCATAGGTGGTGATCCGCTTGCCTTCGGTGGTGGTGGCTTCCAGGGTGCGGCCCTGGATGACAACCTTGGTGACGCGACCGGCTTTCACCTCCTCAAGGAACTGGGAGTACTCCAGCGATCCGAGCGCCGTGCCCTGGCGCGTGTTGAACTGGTTGAACACCGTCATCAGGACGATGCCGATCACCAGCCAGATCGCCATATTTTTGAACATGTTATTCAAGGTGTAGCCTCTCTTTCCCGCAGTCGGGATTAGGAATCAGGTCATTCTAGTGCCGATCGCCCTGCCCTGCAAACCGCAAGGACCTGCCATCAAGCCTTTTTGCCGCGTGCCAGCAGGTAGATCTCGGCGCTACGGTTGCGCGAAGCTGCCGGCTTTCTCATCTGCAAGGTATGAAACTGTTGCTGCAGGTCCCGGCGCAACTCCATGAAGCCGTCCCCCTGGAAAACTTTGACCAGCATGTCGCCGCCTGGTTTCAAATGCAGACTGCAAAACTCGAGCGTCAGTTCAGCCAGCACCATCACCCGCGCCTGGTCAACCATGCCGATTCCCGACATATTGGGGGCCATATCCGATAAAACAAGATCGACCTGTCGCCCGGCGAGCGCATCCGACAGCGCCTGCAGAACGGTATCGTCGTGGAAATCGCCCTGAATGAACTCGACGCCATGTACGGGTTCCATCGGTAGCAGGTCGAGCGCAATCAAGCGCCCGCCGGGGGCCACGCGCTTCGCCGCAACCTGCGACCAACTGCCGGGCGCCGAGCCGAGGTCGACCACGGTCATGCCCGGCTTCAACAGCTTGTCCTTGTCGTCGATTTCCGTCAGCTTGAAGGCCGCACGCGAGCGCCAGCCTTCGACCCGAGCCCGCTGCACGTAAGCGTCATTGACGTGCTCGGTGATCCAGGCCTTGGTGGTCTTGTTCTTCTTGACCTTCTGTTTGCTCTCGATCTTGCCGCTCAAGTTAGAGCTCATTTCATGATTATCCGTAAGATGCGTTGCCAGCCAATGGGGATGGATGCGAGGCGGAGGGCGAAGACAAGGGCATTCCCCTTGGCGAGCCCGACAACGTGGCAGACGCCCCATTGGCTGGCAACCCTACGGGACGGGTTTTTCTGGCAGCAGGGCGGCGTTGCTTCCCTCCTTGCGTGGAACAACCACGCGGCGTCGGTCGCGCCTTGCCCTGCAGCCAGAAAAATCCCGTCGCACTTGCGGCTAATCATGAAATGAGCTCTAAAATCCCGCCATGACTGAAAATTCCACCCCGCTGAGCCCCGTCCAGCGCCGCGCCCTGCGGGCTGCCGCGCACCACCTGAATCCCGTCGTCTCGATCAGCCAAAAGGGCCTGACGCCTTCGGTACTGGCCGAGATCGACCGCTGCCTCAAGGCCCACGAACTGATCAAGCTGCGACTTTACGGCATTGAACGGGAAGTCCGCGAGGCCCTGTTCATTGAAATCTGTACTACGCTCAACTGTGCCGAGGTGCAGCACATCGGCAACCTCCTGGTGCTCTGGCGCGAGAATCCGAAAGACGCCACTGTTCAGGAGTCGGCGCCGGCGAGACGGCGAAAATCCGAAGCGATGACCAAGAAGCAGGCCGCGGCGCGCAGCGAAACACGCAGCCGCAAGGGCTAACGTCCCTTGCCCCGTTCCTGCAGGATCACCAGGGCGACTCCCAGCAGCGATTGCACCAGGTAAAGCGCACTCGACACGCCGTGCCAGGTGCTGAAGCGATCGCGCAGCGCACTTTCCATGACCTGCCGCGGCAAGGCATCGGCCTTCAACTGGGCAAGGATCGGCTGTACGCCGAAATGGCCTGCCGCTGTCAGGGCCAGCATCAGCAGCACGATCCAGAACACGCCTGACTGAATGGCACGCCAGCCTTTGCCGGCAAGGACGTAGAGCAACAGGTAGGTGCCGCAGGCGAGGCCGACCCAGGCCATGACAGAGAACATCGCCCCGGCGACAGTCCCGGCCACGCTGCGATCCGCAATCTGCGCGAACAGGACCGGTGCGGCAAGATAACCGGTCGCGAACAAACCACCGACCCAGAGGGCCACCGCGATGTTGTACAGCGCCGAGAGGAAGCCCCTCATTCAGAGCTTGTGAAGAAATCGTAGCGAGCGGGTCGCAGCGGGGTGCGGCCGGAGCGCAGCTACCGGAATGTACGTTTCTGTACATGAGGGCGAGGCGGGGTTTCGCAAAGCATGCTTTGCGCCGCCGCAGCCGGCCCGCTGTGCAAAGCGGGGCGTGGAAGAGCACCGCCCAAGCCCCGATCCGGCACGCGCAGTAGATTTATTCATAGGCTCTCAGATGTACTTGACGTCGAGGATTTCATATTCCCGCCGTCCGCCGGGCGTCTGCACTTCGGCGACGTCGCCGGCAAACTTGCCGATCAGGGCTCGGGCCACCGGGGAATTGAGCGAAAGCATGCCGGTCTTGATATCGGCCTCGTCGTCACCGACGATCTGGTAGGTCACCTTGCTGCCGCTTTCCATGTCTTCCAGTTCGACTGTAGCGCCAAAAACCACGCGGCCATCGGCATCGAGCGATGCCGGATCGATGATCTGTGCATTGCCCAGCTTGCCCTCGACTTCCTTGAGGCGGCCTTCGATGAAACCCTGCCGCTCCTTGGCCGCATCGTATTCGGCGTTCTCCGAGAGGTCGCCATGGGAGCGCGCCTCGGCAATCGCCGCAATCACTGCCGGACGATCGACCGTCTTCAGGCGCTGCAATTCCTTGCGCAGCAATTCCGCGCCGCGCAGGGTTATCGGGAATTTTCCGCTCATACTTTTAGCTCGGCGTGCAGGGCCTGCAGGGAATAGGTTTCGAGGCCATCGTGGCGCATGCCGGCGCAGGCGGCGCGACCGCCCTCGATGGTGGTGAACAGCGTCACCTTGGCACCCAGGGCCGAGGTGCGGATCGAACGGGAATCCACGATCGCGGCACGCTTTTCCTCGACGGTGTTCACGATCAGGACGATTTCGTTGTTCTTGATCATGTCGACAATATGCGGCCGTCCCTCGGTCACCTTGTTTACCATGGTGACCGGGATGCCGGCAGCTTCTATCGCACCGCCCGTGCCGCGCGTCGCCACCAGGGAAAAACCCAGTTCATGCAACTCGCGCGCGACCTCGACCGCCTTCGGCCGGTCGCCCGGCTTGACGCTGAGGAAGACCTTGCCCGATTTCGGCAGTCGCGTACCGGCGGCGAGCTGCGACTTGACGAAGGCTTCGCCGAAGCTGCGGCCGACACCCATCACTTCACCGGTGGATTTCATCTCCGGACCGAGGATGGTATCGACACCGGGGAACTTGATGAAGGGAAAGACGGCTTCCTTCACCGAGAAGTAAGGCGGAATGATTTCGCGCGTCATGCCCTGGTCGGCAAGGCTGCGTCCGGCCATGCAGCGCGCGGCGATCTTGGCCAGCGGCAGGCTGGTCGCCTTCGAGACGAAAGGCACGGTGCGCGAAGCGCGCGGATTGACTTCGAGGACATACACCACGGCCTCGTCGCCGCGCCCCTGGATCGCGAACTGGACGTTCATCAGGCCGACCACATTGAGGCCCCTGGCCATCATCTCGGTCTGGCGCCGCAGTTCATCCTGGATCTCGGCACACAGGGTGAAGGGCGGCAGCGAACAGGCCGAATCGCCCGAATGCACGCCGGCCTGCTCGATGTGTTCCATGATGCCGCCGATCAGCACCTGCGTGCCATCGCACAGCGCATCGACATCGACCTCGGTGGCGTCGTTGAGGAAGCGGTCGAGCAGTACCGGCGAATCGAAGGAAACCTTGATCGCGTCGCGCATGTAGCGTTCGAGATCCTTCTGTTCATGGACGATTTCCATGGCGCGGCCGCCCAGCACGTAGCTCGGTCGCACCACCAGCGGATAGCCGATCTCGGCCGCGAGGCGAATCGCGTCCGGCTCGGTGCGCGCCGTGCGATTCGGCGGCTGCTTGAGGCCGAGGTCGTGCAGCAGCTTCTGGAAGCGCTCGCGGTCCTCGGCGGCGTCGATCATGTCGGGACTGGTGCCGATGATCGGCACGCCGTTGGCTTCGAGTTCGCGCGCGCGCTTCAGCGGTGTCTGGCCGCCGAACTGGACGATAACGCCGGTCGGCTGTTCGACATGGACGATTTCCAGGATGTCTTCCAGCGTCACCGGTTCGAAATACAGGCGGTCCGACGTGTCGTAGTCGGTGGACACGGTCTCCGGGTTGCAGTTGACCATGATAGTTTCATAGCCGTCTTCACGCATGGCGAGCGCCGCATGCACGCAGCAGTAGTCGAATTCGATGCCCTGGCCGATGCGGTTGGGGCCACCGCCGAGCACCATGATCTTCTTCTTCGCCGTCGGCCGCGCCTCGCACTCTTCCTCGTAGGTCGAATACATGTAGGCGGTCGCCGTGGAGAACTCGCCGGCGCAGGTGTCGACGCGCTTGTATACCGGACGCACGCCGAGCGCATGGCGCAACTCGCGCACCGCCGTTTCGCCGCTGGCGCCGGCACCCGCGGCGGCGCTGGCATTGACCAGGGTGCCGATGCGGCGGTCGGAAAAGCCCTTGCGCTTGAGATTGCGCAGGGCAAGCGCATCGAGGTCGTCCAGATTCTGCGAGCGCATCCAGCCTTCGATGGTGATGATTTCCTCGATCTGCACGAGGAACCAGGGATCTATGCTGGTCAGATCGAAAACCTGCTGCAGCGAGTAGCCCTCGCGGAAGGCCTGGGCCACGTACCAGATGCGCTGCGGACCGGGGCTGGCCAGCTCACGGTTGATTTCCTCGCGGTCGGCGTCGATCTCGTCGAAGCCATAGACGCTGACTTCAAGCCCGCGCAGGGCCTTCTGCATCGACTCCTGGAAACTGCGGCCGATCGCCATGACTTCGCCGACCGACTTCATCTGCGTCGTCAGGCGGTCATTGGCCGTCGGGAACTTCTCGAAGGCGAAGCGCGGTACCTTGGTCACCACGTAGTCGATCGAGGGCTCGAAGGAGGCTGGCGTGGCGCCGCCGGTGATGTCGTTCTTGAGTTCGTCCAGCGTATAGCCGACGGCGAGCTTGGCGGCCACCTTGGCGATCGGGAAGCCGGTGGCCTTGGAAGCCAGCGCGGACGAGCGCGAGACGCGCGGGTTCATCTCGATCACCACCATCGCCCCGTTCTTCGGATTGATGGCGAACTGCACGTTGGAACCGCCGGTATCGACGCCGATTTCGCGCAGCACGGCGATGCTGGCATTGCGCATGATCTGGTATTCCCGGTCGGTCAGGGTCTGCGCCGGCGCGACGGTGATCGAATCGCCGGTGTGCACGCCCATCGGATCGAGGTTCTCGATCGAACAGACGATGATGCAGTTGTCCTTGTGGTCGCGCACCACTTCCATCTCGTACTCTTTCCAGCCGAGGAGCGACTCCTCGATCAGGAGTTCCTTGGTCGGACTGGCTTCGAGGCCGCGCTTGCAGATCTCGACGAATTCTTCCTGGTTGTAGGCGATGCCGCCGCCGGAACCGCCCATGGTGAAGGACGGCCGGATGATGGTGGGGAAGCCCATGGCGCCCTGCACCTGCTGCGCCTCTTCCATGCTGTGGGCGATGCCCGAACGCGCCGAACCGAGGCCGATGCGGGTCATGGCCTGCTTGAACTTCTCACGGTCCTCGGCCATGTCGATGGCCTCGCGCGAGGCGCCGATCATTTCGACACCGTATTTTTCCAGCACGCCGTGCTTGGCCAGGTCGAGCGCACAGTTCAGCGCGGTCTGGCCGCCCATGGTCGGCAAAACGGCATCCGGGCGTTCCTTGGCGATGATGTTCTCCAGCACGCGCCAGGTGATCGGCTCGATGTAGGTCACATCGGCCATGCCGGGGTCGGTCATGATCGTCGCCGGATTGGAATTGACCAGGATGACGCGGTAACCCTCTTCGCGCAGGGCCTTGCAGGCTTGGGCGCCGGAATAGTCGAATTCACAAGCCTGGCCGATGACGATCGGGCCGGCGCCGATGATGAGGATGGAATGTAGGTCTGTGCGCTTTGGCATATTATTTTGGCTCCATCGACTTGATGAAGCGATCAAACAGGTAGGCCACGTCGTGCGGCCCCGGGCTGGCTTCGGGGTGGCCCTGGAAGCAGAAGGCGGGCCGGTCGGTCCAAGCCATGCCCTGCAGACTGCCGTCGAAGAGCGAAACGTGGGTGACCTTCACATTCGCCGGCAGCGTGGCCGGATCGGCGGCAAAGCCGTGGTTCTGGCTGGTGATCAACACCTGGCCGGATTCAAGGTCCTTTACCGGATGGTTGGCACCGTGGTGACCGAACTTCATCTTCAGCGTCTTGCCGCCGGCCGCGAGTGCCATCAACTGGAGCCCGAGACAGATGCCGAAGGTCGGCAACTTCTTGTCGAGGAAGCTACGGATGGCCGTGACGGCGTAGTCGCACGGCTCGGGATCTCCCGGACCGTTGGACAGAAACACACCATCGGGTTTCAGCGCCATAACCTCGGCAGCGGGTGTTTTCGCCGGCACCACGGTGAGATCGCAACCGCGCGATGCAAGCATGCGCAGGATGTTGCGCTTGACGCCGAAGTCATAGGCGACGACTTTGAAGCGAAACTTCTCGGGCTGGGTAAATCCCGAACCGAGTTGCCACTCGCCTTCGCGCCAGGAGTAGGCTTTCTGCGCGCTGACCACCTGCGCCAGGTCCATGCCGGCGAGCCCCGGGAAACCGCGCGCCTGAGCCACCGCAGCATCGGCATCGATATGTTCGCCCGCCATCAGGCAACCGGCCTGGGCACCCTTCTCGCGCAGGATGCGCGTCAGCTTGCGGGTGTCGATGTCGGCCAGACCGAGCACGTTCGCGGCCCGCAGATAGGCATCGAGCGTATGTTCGCTGCGAAAATTCGAGGCCAGCAGCGGCAGGTCGCGAATCACCAGGCCGGCCGCATGGATGAACGCGGCTTCGCAATCCTCGCGGTTGACGCCGTAGTTGCCGATGTGGGGGTAGGTCAGGGTGACAATCTGCCGCGCGTAGGAGGGGTCGGTAAGGATTTCCTGGTAGCCGGTCATGGCGGTGTTGAACACCACTTCGCCGACGCTGCTACCTGTCGCGCCTATGCCTTTGCCTCTAAACACCGTTCCGTCGGCCAGGGCAAGAAGGGCAGGCGGAAATTGAGACACGATGAGGCTCCCGGAACAAGGCAATACGGCGATAGGGGCCGGACACCGCTTGATTCACATGGCGTCCGGCAAACTTTCCAATTATACCTTGCCGACCTGCCTACCGCAATCGCGCAGACCGCGCCTTGCGTTGCAAACACGCTATTTCAGGCCGAGCACATCCTGCATGTCGAACAGGCCTCTTGCCCGGCCGTGCATGAAACGCCCGGCGCGCAAGGCGCCCAACGCATAAGGCATGCGACTGGCAGACTTGTGCGTGATCTCGATGCGCTCGCCGGCACCGGCGAACAACACCGTGTGGTCGCCGACGATGTCGCCGCCACGGATGGTCGCAAAGCCGATTTGCGTGGCCGGACGCTCGCCGGTATGGCCTTCGCGGCCGTACACGGCGCACTCCGCCAGGTCGCGGCCGAGCGCGGCCGCGACCACTTCGCCCATGCGCAGGGCCGTACCCGAGGGCGCGTCCACCTTGTGCCGGTGATGTGCCTCGATGACCTCGATGTCGTAGCCTTCGTTGAGGATGCGCGCCGCGACGTCGAGCAGGCGGAATACCGCATTGACGCCGACCGCCATGTTGGGGGCGAAGACGATGGGGATTTCCTGCGCTGCCGCTTCGATGGCGCTTTTGCCCTGCGCCGAAAAACCCGTTGTGCCGATCACCAGTCCGACGCCATGGCGCCGGCAGGCCGCGAGATGCTCCAGGGTGCCTTCCGGCCGCGTAAAGTCGATCAGGCAATCGGCGTCGGCCAACGCGGCATCGAGATCGGCCGTGATCGTGACGCCGCAGGGGGCGCCGACCAGTTCGCCGGCATCCTTGCCAAGAAATGGGCTGCTGGCGTGTTCGAGCGCGGCGGCAAGGCTCGCACCGGCATCCTGCTGCACGGCCTCGATCAGGGTGCGGCCCATGCGGCCCGAACTGCCGGCAATGGCATAGCGAATATTTTCCATGCCTTACTTCTTCTCTTGCGTGCCGGCATCGGCCGGCGCCACAGCCGGTGCATCCGTCGATGCCTTCCCCGGAATGTCGATGACCTGCGCGGCGGGCTTGGGCGCTTCCGCCCTGGAAGCATCTTCGGCGACGACGTCGCCGGCGACACGCGTCAGCTTGTTGTCCTGGAAAAATACCGTCAGGGTGCGCTGCTGGGCCTCGCTATGCCCATGCTTGAAGGTATAGACGTAGTCCCAGCGGTCGGCATGGAACATGTCGGCCACCAGGGGCGAGCCGAGAATGAAGCGCACCTGCTCGCGGCTGAGGCCCGGCTTCAACTGCGCCACCATGTCCTGCGTAACAAAGTTGCCCTGTCGCACATCGATACGATAGGGCTTGAGGACACTGGTGATCACCGGCGCACCGGAACAGGCTGCCAGAAACGGCAGGAGCAAAAGAAATCGCTTCATCGGGAAATTCCGGAAAAACACTGTCAGGGGATGGCTGCCGCATTCCGGCAAACCGCTTCTTATTCCGGTCGGATTATCCCATCCGGAGCGCGAAAACTATATCATAGCTGCCCGTTCCGCCTATGACGCCGCGCTTGCCGCACCATGACCCATCCCGACGACCTCAAGAGTATCGGCCTCAAGGCAACTTATCCGCGCCTCAAGATTCTCGATCTCTTCCACAAGTTGCAGGAGGCGGGGTCGCCGCGTCATGTCACGGCGGAAGACGTTTATCGCCACCTGCTGGCCGACGGTCTTGACATAGGGCTGGCGACGGTCTATCGGGTGCTGACGCAGTTCGAGCAGGCGGGCCTGCTGCAGCGGCACCACTTCGAATCCGGCAAGGCAATTTTTGAACTCAACGAAGGCAAGCACCACGACCACCTGGTCTGTGTGGATTGCGGCCGGGTGGAGGAATTTTTCGACGCCGCGATCGAAAAACGCCAGATCAGCGTCGCCCAGGAGCGCGGCTTCACGGTCCGCGAACATGCCCTCTACCTTTACGTCGAGTGCCAGAAAGCCGGCTGCCCGCACCGCAAGACAGCCGTTTAAGCGGCCGTGGAAGCATTTCTCACCTCGACCACCCTGGTCGCGATCGCCGAGATCGGCGACAAGACGCAGTTGCTGTCTTTCGTCCTCGCCGCCCGCTTGAGGAAGCCCTGGGCCATCATTGCCGGGATTTTCATCGCCACCGTGCTCAATCACGCGCTGGCCGGCTCGATCGGCGTCTGGCTGGCACAGCTGATCGCGCCACAATGGCTACCGTGGATCACCGGCGCGGTCTTCATGGTCTTCGGCCTGTGGGCGCTGCACCCGGATTCGCTCGACGAAGACCCGAAGATCCATCCGGCTGGAGCCTTCGTCACCACCACGATTGCCTTCTTCATCGCCGAGATGGGCGACAAGACCCAGTTCGCCACCGTGGCGCTGGGCGCGCAGTTTCAGGGCGCGCTGTTTGCCGTGGTGATGGGCACCACGCTGGGAATGATGCTGGCCAATGTGCCGGCTGTGATCGTCGGCGAGAAGCTTGCCAAGCGCCTGCCGCTGAACCTGATCCGCTGGATTGCGGCGGCCGTGTTCATCGCCACCGGCGCGGTGACCATGCTCGGCGCGCCCGGCATTTCCGGCTGATCCGTGCTAGGCCTGACCGAGCATTTCCGCCGCGTGGCGGCGCGTGGTCTCGGTGATTTTCTCGCCGCCCAGCATGCGGGCGATCTCGCCGATGCGCGCCTCCCGGTCGAGGACGCTGACCGTCGAGGTCGTCGCCCCCTTGCGCGTTTCCTTGGCGATCGACCATTGCCAGTCGGCCTGTGCCGCCACCTGCGGCAGATGGGTGACGCACAGCACCTGACGGCTCCTGCCCAGTTCGCGCAGCATGCGGCCGACGATCTCGGCGACCCGGCCGCCGATGCCGACATCGACTTCGTCGAAAATCAGCGTGCCGGCGGCGAGTTTTTCTGACTTCGCCTGGCTTGCGATCACCTGCAGGGCGAGGCCGATGCGCGACAGTTCGCCACCCGATGCCACCTTGGCCAGCGCGCGCAGGGGCTGGCCGGCATTCGCCGAGACCAGGAATTCGACATTCTCCAGCCCGCAGGCGGCGCCCTCGGGCAGCGGCGCCAGCGCGATCTCGAAGCGCCCGCCGGCCATGGCCAGTTCCTGCATGCCCGCGGTGACCGCCGCGGACAGGACCTTGGATGTCTTCATGCGCATGGCCGACAGCTTTTTCGCCGACTCGCGAAATGCCGCTTCCGCCCTGCGTTCCCGCTCGGCCAGCGCCTCGGGATCCGCGCGCAAGGTGAGTTCGGCGAGACGGCTTTGCAGCGATTCCAACAAGCCGGGCAGTTCGTCCGGCGTGACCCTGTGCTTCCTCGCCATCTGCGTCACGGCGTCGATTCGGTTGTCGAGTTCCGCCAGCCGCGCGGGATCGATCTCAAGGCGATCCTGATATCGCCGTAGCGCCAGCGCCGACTCTTCGAGCTGTATCAGCGCGCCTTCGAACAGCTGCGCCGCCTCGCCCAGCGCCGGATCGAAGGACGTCAATTCCGCCAGCTTCGCCCCGGCATGCTGCAGCATGGGCAGACTCGCGGCTTCGCCCTCGTCCAGCGCCGCCAGCGCCATGCCGGCGCCTTCCAGCAGGGCATTGGCGTTGCCCAGGCGGCGGTGCTCCTGTTCGGTTTCCTGCCATCCGGCGACATCAAAGCCCAGGGCGACCAGTTCCCTGACTTGCCATTCGAGCAGTTCGCGCTCGCGCGCGGCGGCCTCGACATCCTTTTCCGCGGCATGGCGCGCCTCGCGCGCCGCGCGCCATGCGGCGTAAGCAGCGGCAACGTCACGCGCCAGTGCCTGCGCCCCGGCATGGGTGTCGAGCAGGTCGCGCTGGGCATCGGTGCGCAGCAGTGAATGGTGGGCGCTCTGACCGTGGATATCGGCGAGGAAATCGGCAACCTCGCGCAATTGTCCGAGCGTCGCCGCGGCCCCGTTGACATAGGCGCGGGAGCGGCCGGCACTGTCGATCACGCGGCGCAGCAGGCAGGCATCGGTGTCGAAATCTCCGGCCCGCAACCAGGACTCGAGCGCACTGCCCGGGACCACGTCGAACTCGGCGGAAATCTCCGCACGCTCGGCGCCGCTCCTGACTACCGAGGCGTCAGCGCGTTCGCCCAGCGCCAGGGAAAGCGCGTCGACGAGGATGGATTTGCCGGCGCCGGTCTCGCCGGTCAGCGCACCGAAGCCGCCGCCGAACTCCAGTTCGATGCGGTCGACAATGACGAAGTCGCGGACGATCAGGCGCAGCAGCATGACTTAATGTCGTGGGGTGGAGCTCCAGTGCAGCTTCTGCCGCAGCATGGCGAAATAGCTGTAGCCGGGCGGATGCAGCAAGGTGATGTTGTGGCGCGAACGCGCCATGCGCACGACATCCCCGGCGCGGGCGTCGAAGTAGCTCTGGCCATCGAAATGCACCCGCGCATCATGGGGCGGCAGCAAGGCGATGTCGATGGTGCTGCTGTCGCTGACGGTGATCGGCCGGTTCGACAGCGCATGTGGACACAACGGCACGATGGCGATGCCGGCCACCGAGGGATGGAGGATCGGACCGTTGGCGGACAGCGCGTAGGCGGTGGATCCGGTCGGCGTGGACACGATCAGGCCATCAGCGCGCAGGACGTGGATCAGTTCGCCATCGACCTTGACTTCGAGTTCGATCATGCGCCCGATGTCGCCCTTGTTGACCACCACGTCGTTCAGCGCCAGCGTCTGAAAGGCAGGCTCGCCTTCGCGCCTCACCTCGGCGTCGAGCAGGAACCTCTTCTCGCGGGAAAAATTTCCGCCCAACAAGGCGGTGATGCTGTCGATCATTGCATCCAGCGCGATATCCGTCATGAAGCCCAGCCGCCCCTGGTTGACGCCGACCAGCGGCACGTCGAACTGGGCCAGGCGGCGCGCCGCATTGAGCATGGTGCCGTCGCCGCCAAGGATCACCGCCAGCTCGGCACGCTTGCCGATCATCCCATAGTCGGCCACCGTGTAACCGTTGGCGCCGACCGCTGCCGCCGTATCTTCTTCGAGCAGGACCTCGACCCCGCGCTTGCTCAGAAACGTGGCGAGCACCCGCAGGGACTCGGCGATTTCCTGGCTCTGGTACTTGCCGATCAGGGCGACGGAGTTGAATGCATTGGATGCGGCGGCGTTCATGCGGTCGATTAAACCACATTTGCGGACGGCTTTTTTTTCAAGGATCATCGGCCAGCCACATGCCGGACAGTCCTTCGCAAGGCAAGTCAAACTGGCTGCTACAATCGCCGCCATGCTCGATTACCGCGCGCAAACCCTGCTGAGAACCCTGATCGAACGCTATATCGCCGAAGGTCAGCCGGTGGGTTCGCGCACGCTGTCCAAGTACTCGGGCCTTGAACTCTCCCCGGCGACCATCCGCAATGTCATGTCGGACCTGGAAGAGATGGGCTTCATTGCCAGCCCGCATACTTCGGCCGGGCGCGTGCCGACGCCGCTGGGCTACCGCCTCTTCGTCGATTCCCTGCTGACCGTCAGGCCCTTGCAGAGCAGCGAGCTTTCCGAGATGAAGGAGGCCATGCAGCCCGACCAGCCGCAGCTCGTGATCAGCCACGCTTCGCAGTTGCTTTCGCAACTAACCGCCTTTGCCGGCGTGGTGGTATCGCCGCGCCGCCAGCAGCCGCGCATCCGCCAGATCGAATTCCTCAGCCTGTCGGAAAAGCGCGTCCTGCTGATCATCGTCACCGCCGACGGCGACGTGCAGAACCGCATCCTGTTCACCCAGCGCAACTACAGCCCTTCCGAGCTCACGGAAGCGGCCAACTACCTGAACCAGAACTGCCTCGGCCTCGACTTCGACCAGGTGCGCGCGCGCGTCGTCGAAGAGCTGCGCCAGTTGCGCGCCGACATGTCCGAGCTGATGACGGCCGCGCTTGATGCCGGCAATCAGGCCATCGCCGACACCTCGACGCAATACGTCATCAGCGGCGAGAAAAACCTGCTCGGCGTCGAAGACCTGTCCTCCAACATGACCCGCCTGCGTCGCCTGTTCGACCTGTTCGAGCAGCGCACCGGCCTGGCCCAGTTGCTGGAGCTGTCCAGCCGCGCCGAGGGCGTGCAGGTGTTCATCGGCGGCGAATCCGGCATCGCAACGCTGGACGAATGCAGCGTGGTCGCCGCACCCTACGAAGTCGACGGGAAAATCGTCGGCACCATCGGCGTCATCGGTCCGACGCGCATGGCCTACGAACGCGTGATCCCCATCGTCGACATCACCGCCAAACTGCTTTCGTCAGCCCTCTCAGCACCGTAATCCTATGTCCCGCTTCGCCCCCGAACCCGCGCCGAATCACGGCGCACCGCGCCGTACCGGCATCCTGCTGGTCAATCTCGGCACCCCGGAAGCGCCGACCGCTGCCGCCCTGCGCCCCTATCTCAAGCAGTTCCTCTGGGACCCGCGCGTGGTTGAAATCCCGCGCCCGGTCTGGTGGCTGATTCTCCATCTCTTCGTGCTTACCCTGCGCCCGGCGAAATCGGCGGCGAAGTACGCCAAGATCTGGATGGCGGAGGGATCACCCCTGAAAGTGCATACCGAACGCCAGGCCAAACTGCTCAAGGGCTGGCTCGGTGAAGCCGGTGCCGCGAATGTCGCCGTGGCCTGGGCCATGCGCTACGGCCAGCCCTCGATCGCCAATGCGCTCGACCGGTTCAAGCGCGACGGCGTCGAGCGCGTGCTGGTGGTGCCGCTCTACCCGCAATACGCGGCCAGCAGCACCGCCAGCGTGATGGATGACGTCGCCGACTGGATCAAGCGCAGCCGCAACCCGCTGGAGATCCGCTTCATCAAGCATTTCCACGACCACCCCGGCTACATCGCGGCGCTGGCCGCCAGCGTGCGCGACTACTGGACCACCAACGGCCGGCCGGACAAACTGGTAATGAGTTTTCACGGCGTGCCGCGCCGCTCGCTCGACCTGGGCGACCCCTACTATTGCGAATGCCAGAAAACCGGGCGTCTGCTGGCGGAAGCCCTGGGACTGAGCGGCAGCGAGTATCAGGTCACTTTCCAGTCACGCTTCGGCAAGGCAGAGTGGCTGCAACCCTATACCCAGCCGACGCTGGAAAAACTCGGCGCTGGCGGTACGGCGCGGGTCGATGTGGTCTGCCCCGGCTTTGTAGCCGATTGCCTGGAAACCCTGGAAGAAATCGCCATGGAGTGCAAAGAAGCATTTCTGCTATCGGGTGGCAAGGAGTTCCACTACATCCCCTGCGTCAACGAGCGGTCCGACTGGATTGCCGCATTTGGCGATCTGGTGTCCAAGCACCTTTCCGGCTGGCCGCTCGCCGCCAGCGCCGACCCTCAAGCAAAACAGCGCGCGGCCGCCCTCGGCGCCAAATCCTGACGCACCCATTGAAGCGGCCTTGAAGTGGCCGCACCCGTCCATATATCAGTGGTAACTGATATATGGAGCCCGCCATGGCCGAAAGCCTGATCGTCGTCTGTCCGCACTGCCACGCCCCCAATCGCCTACCGGCCGACCGCCTGGGTGACGGCGCGACCTGCGGAAAGTGCAAGTCGGCCCTGTTTCGCGGCGAACCGCTGGAACTCGATGCGAACAGCTTCGACAGCCACGTCGGCCGTTCCGACCTGCCCGTGCTGGTCGACTTCTGGGCGCCGTGGTGCGGGCCCTGTCGCGCCATGGCACCGGCCTTTGCCGACGCGGCCCGCCAGCTGGAACCGGAAGTCCGCCTGGCGAAGCTCAATACCGAGGAAGAACAGCAGCTTGCGGCACGCTTCGGCATCCGCTCGATTCCGACCCTGATCCTTTTCCGCAAGGGAAAGGAGATCGCCCGTCAGTCCGGAGCGATGGACGCCGGCAGCCTGATGCGCTGGGTGCGCAGCCTGGCCTGAAAGATTTCTTGGCGGCGGGGCTTGAACTCGCCGGAATCGCCCTCATCTGCGGCGGGTTTCTTGAGGAGCCCGACCCATGCAGGACAGCACCAGCACCCCGAACCCCGAGGCACTGCCGGAAAATGCCGGCAGCGCGGAAAATGCCGTACCGCCGGCGCCGACCTTTACTGAACCTGCCGCCGAGGTGATGCCCAGCCTCGAAGACCTGCTCATGGCCGCCGAACTTAAGTCCGCCGAGCATCACGATGCCTGGCTGCGCGCCAAGGCCGAAGGCGAGAACATCCGCCGCCGCGCCCAGGAAGACATCGCCAAGGCCGGCAAATTCGCCGTCGAACGTTTTTCCACCGAACTGCTGGCGGTCAAGGACAGCCTTGAAGCCGCCCTGGCCAGCGATAACCAGAGCGCCGAACACCTCAAAGAAGGCGTCGAGCTGACCCTGCGCCAGTTGATTGCGGCCTTCGAAAAGTCCGGCCTGGCCGCGATCAATCCCCTGGGCCAGAAGTTCGATCCGCACCAGCATCAGGCCATCAGCCAGATCGAGGCGCCGGATGCCGCCACCGAAGCCAACACCGTGTTGAGCGTCCTGCAAAAGGGCTATGCCCTGCACGGACGCGTGATCCGCCCGGCGCTGGTGGTGGTTTCGAAGGCCAAAGTGGCACCGGCGCCTTGAAGCCACCCGCAATACCCCCATATCAGGCGTAGAGATTCGCTGCGGGACATTCCCGGCGAGCAATATTTTTAAAGGAAGACATCATGGGCAAGATCATCGGCATCGACCTCGGCACCACCAACAGCTGCGTCGCCATCATGGAAGGCGGCAAGCCGAAAGTCATCGAAAACGCGGAAGGCGCGCGCACCACGCCGTCCATCGTCGCCTATGCAGACGACGGCGAAATCCTGTGCGGTGCCTCGGCCAAGCGCCAGGCGGTGACCAACGCCAAGAACACCCTGTATGCGGTCAAACGCCTGATCGGTCGCCGCTTCGAAGAGAAGGAAGTACAAAAGGACATCAGCCTGATGCCCTTCAAGATCGTCAAGGCCGACAACGGCGACGCATGGGTCGAGGCGCGCGGCAACAAGATGGCGCCGCCGCAGGTGACCGCCGAAGTGCTGCGCAAAATGAAAAAGACCGCGGAAGACTATCTCGGCGAGGAAGTCACCGAGGCCGTGATCACCGTGCCCGCCTACTTCAACGACAGCCAGCGCCAGGCCACCAAGGATGCCGGCCGCATCGCCGGCCTCGATGTCAAGCGCATCATCAACGAGCCGACCGCGGCCGCGCTGGCCTTCGGCATGGACAAGCAGGAAGGCGACCGCAAGATTGCCGTGTATGACCTCGGCGGAGGCACCTTTGACGTGTCGATCATCGAAATCGCCGAGCTCGACGGCGAGCACCAGTTCGAGGTGTTGTCCACCAACGGCGACACCTTCCTCGGCGGCGAAGATTTCGACCAGCGCCTGATCGACTACGTCGTCACCGAATTCAAGAAGGAACAGGGCGTCGACCTGAAGAATGACGTGCTGGCCCTGCAGCGCCTCAAGGAAGCCGCGGAAAAGGCCAAGATCGAGTTGTCATCGAGCCAGCAGACCGAATTCAACCTGCCCTACATCACGGCCGATGCCTCGGGTCCGAAGCACCTGGCGATGAAACTGACGCGCGCCAAGTACGAAGCCCTGGTCGAAGACCTGATCGAGCGCACCATCGAGCCTTGCCGCATCGCCATCAAGGATGCCGGCGTCAAGACCTCGGACCTCACCGACGTGATCCTGGTCGGCGGCATGACGCGCATGCCCAAGGTGCAGGACAAGGTCAAGGAATTCTTCGGCAAGGAACCGCGCCGCGACGTCAATCCCGACGAAGCCGTGGCGGTCGGCGCCTCGATCCAGGGCGGCGTGCTGCAAGGCGAGGTCAAGGACGTGCTGCTGCTCGATGTCACCCCGCTTTCGCTCGGCATCGAAACCCTGGGCGGCGTCATGACAAAGCTGATCCAGAAGAACACCACGATCCCGACCAAGGCGGCGCAGACCTTCTCCACCGCCGACGACAACCAGAACGCGGTGACCATCCACGTCCTCCAGGGCGAGCGCGAGATATCCAGCGGCAACAAGAGCCTGGGCCAGTTCAACCTGACCGACATTCCGCCCTCGCCGCGCGGCATGCCGCAGATCGAGGTCACCTTCGACATCGACGCCAACGGCATCCTGCACGTCTCGGCCAGGGACAAGGGCACCGGCAAGGAAAACAAGATCACCATCAAGGCCAATTCGGGGCTGTCCGAAGCCGAGATCCAGGCCATGGTGCAGGACGCCGCAGCCCACGCCGAGGACGACCACAAGACCCGCGAACTGGTCGAAGCGCGTAACCAGTGCGACGCCATGGTGCATTCGATCAAGAAAGCACTCGCCGAACACGGAGACAAGCTCGGTGCCGACGAGAAAGCCGGCATCGAAGCCGCCATAAAGGAAGCTGAAGAAGTCCTTAAAGACGGCGACAAGGCGGCCATCGAAGCCAAGACTGAAGCGCTGGCCAAGGCCTCACAGAAACTCGGCGAAAAGGTTTATGCCGACACGCAGGGCACGGCAGGCGCCGCGGGTGGCGGCGGTGCCGACGGTACCGGCGGCGGCGGTGGCGAGGCGAAGAAGGACGACGGCGACGTGGTCGATGCAGAGTTCACCGAAGTCAAGGACAAGAAGGGTTAAACACGGCGCAAAGTGCCGGTTTAACTGGCCGGATTCGAGGGGCGCAGACGACGCGCCCCTCAATCCGGCCGATGCACGTAATGGCTCTGGACTGATCTGACATGGCAAAGAAGCGCGACTACTACGAAGTCCTCGGCGTCAACCGCGACGCCTCGGATGAGGACATCAAAAAGGCCTACCGCAAGCTGGCCATGAAGCACCATCCCGACCGCAATCCGGACAACCCGAAATCCGAGGAACAGTTCAAGGAGGCCAAGGAAGCCTACGAAGTCCTCTCCGACCCGCAGAAACGCCCTGCCTACGACCAGTACGGCCATGCCGGCGTCGATCCGCAGGCCGGCATGGGACCCGGCGGCGCGGGTGCTGGCGGCTTCGCCGATGCCTTCTCCGACATCTTCGGCGACATTTTCGGCGGCGGCCAGCGCGGCGGCGGTCGTTCCAACGTCTATCGCGGCGCCGACCTGCGCTACAACCTCGAAGTCAGCCTGGAAGATGCGGCGCGCGGCAGCGAAACCCGGATCCGCATCCCGACCATGGCCGAGTGCGAAACCTGCGGCGGCAGCGGCGCCAAGAAAGGCAGCGAACCCAAAACCTGCCCCACCTGTGCCGGCCACGGCCAGGTGCGCATGCAGCAGGGCTTCTTCTCGATCCAGCAGACTTGCCCGAAGTGCCACGGCACCGGGCGCTACATCGCCGACCCCTGCACCACCTGCCACGGCGGCGGCCGCGTCAAGCAGCACAAGACCCTGTCGGTCAAGATTCCGTCGGGGATCGACGAAGGCGACCGGATACGGCTGACCGGCGAAGGCGAACCCGGCGTAAACGGCGGCCCGCCGGGCGATCTTTACGTCCAGATCCACCTCAAGGCCCACGCGGTATTCCAGCGCGACCACGACGACCTGCATTGCGAAATGCCAATCAGCTTTGCCACCGCGGCGCTTGGCGGTGAAATCGAGGTTCCCACGCTCGACGGCGTGGCCAAGCTCAAGGTGCCGGCCGAAACCCAGACCGGCAAGGTCTTCCGCCTGCGCGGCAAGGGCATCAAGGGCGTTCGTTCATCCAGCCACGGCGACCTGCTCTGCCATGTCGTGCTGGAAACCCCGGCCAAGCTCACCGACCGGCAGAAGGAACTGCTGCAGGAATTCGAGGAAATCAGCCAGGGCAACGCCCAGCGCCACAGCCCGCGCGCCCAGGGCTGGGTGGATCGGGTCAGGGACTTCTTCGGCGGCTGAAGCGTCCGTACGCGCTGCTGACCAAAAGTCGGCGCTGGCGACACGGCGACTTTGCGGCTATAGTCGCTGTGTTTGCTACTTTTGTAGCGTATTGATTCGAGGTGAATCCATGGGCATGCCCGTCCGCATCGACGACACCCTCTACGAGCAGGCCCGCGCCCAAGCGCAGGCCGAGCGCCGCACCATCGCCGGCCAGATCGAGTTCTGGGCCATGGTCGGCAAGGCCGCGCTCGACAACCCCGACCTGCCCGTCGATTTCGTCCGCGAGCTGCTGATCGCCCGCGCCGAAGGCCCGGCCTTGGCGACGCCTTTCGTCGCCGAAGGCAAGCGCGACTGACCGTGCCCGCCGTCCGGGTCCTGCAGGCCGCCGCCTTCCGGCGCGCCTACAAGCGCCTGCACCCCAACCAGAAGGCCGACGTCGACGCCGCGGTGCAGGCCATCGTCGACGATCCCGCGCTGGGCGAAGCCAAGAAGGGCGACCTCGCCGGCGTCTTCGTCTACAAGTTCAAGTGCGTAGGCCAGCTCGCACTGCTGGCCTACGAATATGACCCGGCCACCCGGCTCCTGCTGCTGCTCGGCTCGCATGAAAACTTCTACCGCGAACTGAAGCGCTCCTGACGACAACATCCGCAATGGCCGCCCTGCCATTTCACCCATGAAATCCTGTTTGGTTTTTAGGTCGGTTTTTCGGCCTGAACGACCATTGAGGGCTTGCTACTTGGACGACTGCTATGCAGCGAGGCTGTGTGGAAACGTCGTCAGGCGCACGCAATCTTAGACGGTGCACAACGGCGACGCATTTTTGCGAGGTTTAAGTGTTCGATGCCGGTATAACCACACCTGGGCATTCTTGACGCGCTTGGTGACGATATGTGGCTTCTAGGTGGCCAAAAAAAGGGCGTCATGCCCCCATCGACCTTATCGCCTGGATCAGACTGGTAACACCAAGGACATTCATCACCCGCCGCAAGTTATACGACAGCACGTGGAGACTCATTTCGGTGCTGACATTGTCCATCCCACGCGTCAAGAAATGAGTCCAACCCATCCAGTGCTTGAGCGTTCCGAAGACATGTTCAACCCTGCGCTTTCTCAGCTTCATGGCATCCTGCTTGCGTTCAAGACGCTGCTGCACGGCCTCCACGACGGCCTCATGCTCCCAACGACTAATCCGCCGGTACGAACTCGGAGTGCATTGAGCCTTGATGGGGCATCGCGGGCAGTCGGAACTCCAATAGCGATTGATCTTCATGTTCCGCTCTAGGCTGGCATGCCGCCAGATCGCTCGACTGCCCGCCGGACATCGGTATTCGTTTGATGCGGCGTCATAAACGAAATCAGCTTTGTCGAAACGCCCATCCGCCTTGGCGCTGGAGGTAATGGGCTTGGGAACGTAGGCTTCAATTCC
>JBIKKY010000027.1:0-41962 GCA_044360105.1 Sulfuritalea sp. | reverse complement strand
GCAAAATCATGCCAGTTTCCACGGTACTGTCAATCCGCGAAAACCCGCTTCCAGCAAGGCTTTTCAACGATTTCATGACGAAACTCACCCACACTCTTTCACGAAGACCCATGAGGTTTTAGGGATGATTTCAGACATTGAGGACCTGCAGCATCGGCGAGTTGCGGCCGGCATCGTCGCTGAAGCCGGCGACCAGCAGGACGTTGTGCCCGGTGCGGGTCAGTTCGCAGCTGCGGGCGATGCGCCGGCAGAGTTTTTCCCAGTTGCCGTATTCCGATTGCGTCGCCGTCATCGGCACGATGCCCCAGTTAAGCGACAGCCGGCGGCAGACCGAGGTGTCGGTGGATACCGCCACCAGCGGGGCCGTCGGCCGGTAGGCGCAGATCACCCGCGCCGTGGTGCCGCTCAGGGTCGGGATGATGATGCCCTGCAGCTTGAGGTCGTGCGCCAGCGATGTCGCGGCGACGGCGACGCCGTCGCGCAGGCTCATGTCGGCGAGGTTGGCTTCCTCGCCGGCGAGGAAACTGCCCTGCTGCCACTGGTAGCCCTCCGCTTCGCGCAGGATGCGGTCCATGATCTCGACCGCGCGCAGCGGGTATTTGCCGCTCGCCGTCTCGGCCGAGAGCATCACCGCATCGGCGCTGGTCAGCGCGGCATTGGCGACGTCGCCAACTTCGGCCCGGGTTGGCCGCGAGTGGTCGATCATCGATTCCAGCATCTGCGTCGCCACGATTACGGCGCGGTTGTGGCGGCGGCCGAGGCGGATCAATTCGCGCTGGATCAGCGGCACCTGTTCGGCCGGCATCTCGATGCCGAGGTCGCCGCGCGCGACCATGATCGCGTCGGCGGCCAGCACTATGGCTTCGATGTTGTCCATCGCTTCCGGCGTTTCGATCTTGGCGATGATCGGCGTCGTCGCGCCTTCGCGCGCGATCAGGCGGCGCAGGCCGGCGACATCCTTCGCGGTGCGGACGAAGGACAGCGCCAGGTAATCGACGCCGAGTCCGATGGCGAATTTCGCATCGGCGATGTCCTTCGGCGGCAGCGAGGAGGCGGAGACCTTCGAGTCCGGCAGGTTGATGCCCTTGTGGTCTTTCAGCAGGCCGCCGAAGACCACGCGGCAGCGCACGCGATCGCCCTCGATCGCCAGCGCCTTGAGTTCCAGGTTGCCGTCGTCGAGCAGGATGCGGTGGCCCGGCTGCACGTCGCGCGCGATGGCGCGGTATTGCGAGGCGATCAGGCCCGGCCCGCCCTTGTCGACGCGCGGATCGATCATCACCTCCTCGCCGGGCGTGAGCTTGAGCGGTCCGTCGGGGAACTTGCCGCAGCGGATCTTCGGCCCGCACAGGTCGGCGAAGATCGCCACATGGCGGTCGAGCTTCTTCGCCGCCGCGCGCACGCGGTGGTAGACCTCGCTGTGGGCCTCGTGCGTACCGTGGGACATGTTGAGCCGCACCACGTCGACCCCTGCGCAGAGCAGCTCGGCGATCATCTTCGGTTCGGAACTGGCCGGCCCCAGGGTGGCCACGATCTTGGTGCGGCGCCAGCGCAGGGCGACGCGTTTAGCGGTGAGGCTCATAGCTGTTCCCTTATTCCAGGACGCCTTCGGCCGGCCATTATCACACCGGGCGGCACGCCGTGCCGCCCCGTCTGCGGCCCCGCTGCCGGATCGTCGCCGTATCGCCAGCGCCGACTTTTTGCTTTTCCCGGGGTCGCGCCTGCGCTACCCTATGCCCTGCCTTTCCGCGGACGGAGGGCGCGATAAACCGGGGGAGCGAAGGCATGAAGACTGCAGTGATGGGTGCCGGGGCCGTGGGTTGCTACTACGGCGGGATGCTGGCCCGTGCCGGCCGCGAGGTGGTGCTGATCGGCCGGCCGCAGCACGTCGAGGCGATCCGCCGCGCCGGCCTGCTGATGGACACGCAGACTTTCCGCGAGCACGTTGCCATCGGCACCGCCCTCGATGCCGGCGGCGTGGCGGGCGCGCAACTGGTGCTGTGCTGCGTCAAGTCCACCGACACGGCGAACGCGGCTGCGGAAATGGCGCCGCACCTCGCGCCGGATGCGATCGTGCTCAGCCTGCAAAACGGCTACGACAACGCCGCGCGCCTGCAGGCCCTGCTCGGGCGCGAGGTGTTTCCGGCGGTGGTTTATGTCGCCACCGAGATGGCGGGGCCGGGGCATCTGCGGCACCACGGTCGCGGCGAACTGGTGATCGGGCCCTTCGCGCGCAGCGCCGAAGTCGTCGCCGAATTCGCCGCGGCCGGCGTGCCGGTGCAGATTTCGGACAATGTCGCCGGCGCGCTGTGGGCCAAGCTGATCATCAACTGCGCCTACAATGCGCTGTCGGCGATCACCCAGATGCCCTACGGCCGCATCGTCCAGGGCGAGGGCGTGGCCGCGATGATGGAGGACATCGTCGCCGAATGCCTGGCCGTGGCGCAGGCCGACGGCGTTCACGTGCCGGGCGACATCCGCGCGGCCGTGGCGGGCATCGCCGTGTCGATGGCGACGCAGATTTCCTCCACCGCGCACGACGTCGCGCGCGGCAAGCCGAGCGAGATCGATCATCTGAACGGTTATGTGGTTCGCCGCGGCGCGGCGCTGGGCATCGCCACGCCGGTCAACCGCGCGCTGCATGCTCTGGTGAAGCTGCTCGAAAGCCGCGCCGCCTAGCCGCCCTGCCTAGCCCGGCAGGGGAATTGGCATCATGGTGACGATGCCCGTTGCGGCGTAAGTGTCGCAACGCGCGACGAATTCACGGGTGCTCCTGGGCATGGCGACGCGGGCGCGCGTGACGTGGAAGATCAGGTCGCGGCCATTGCAGATGAGCTGGGTACCGAAGGAGGCGACGCGCTGTTCGTGTTCGCTTTCAGGGTTCGCCAGGATCGGGCGAAAACTGGCCAGGCGCTCGCCGGCGGTGACCATCTCGGCCCAGATGTCGAAGATATCGCGATCGGTGCGCAGGGTTTCCACCTTGTTGCGGGCAGCGCGGGCAAAGTCGCGGATGGTCGGCTCGATGCCGGGGAACATCGCTACGGCAAAGGTGCGGATCATGGTTTCGGCGATGGTGTCGATGTCGCGCATGGCCTCGGCCATCTTCACATAGCGCGTCGCGTAGAAGTCGGCGAGCGGCACCGTGAAGGCGCGGAAGGGTTCGCCCCACAGCTCGTCGATGCCCTCTTCGCCGCTGCGATGGAGCACCAGGGGGCACAAGGCCAGGGCCTCCTGCAGGCAGCGCCCGCATTCGCGCATCAGGTCGTTGGAAGACGAAATCTCGACGCCGGCCGACTGCAGGTCCACCAGGCGGGTGAAGATATCGGTGGCGCGGTTGAACATGGCGCCGGCATACATGGCGCCCTTGATGCGCTTCTTGCCGGGATCGGTCTCGTCCTGCCAGGCCTGCCTGGCTTCGGCCAGGCGGTGGCCGGGAATGTTGAGGCCGTGCTCGGTGTGGTTGAACAGGCGCCGCGTCAGCGCCTCGATCAGCCGGCGCGTGGCCTGGAGCGTGTCTTCCGGCACCGGATAGGTCTTGATCCAGTAGCCGTCGGTGTAAATGCGCTCGCGCCCGTCGATGCTGCGCAGGGTGCCGTTGGGAATGTCCTGATCCATGGCGTAGAGGGGTCTGTTGCGAAGGCAGAGGGGCGAATAGTGCACCAATCCTGCAATTTCGGCCATTGCGGCGCCGCTCCGGTTTTTTCAGACATTCCCGGCTGGCCGGCACGGCTGCCATGCCCGGCAAATCAGCTTTGCATGTGCGCCATTCAGCCGATCAGGGCCACCGCCTTGATCTGCACCCAGACTTCGCGCCCGGGGGCGAGGTCGAGGCGTTGCGCCGAGCGTCGCGTCAGGCGCGCCAGCAGTGTGGTGGCGCCGATGCGCAATTGCAGCAGCACCGCCGAGGGATGGTCCTCGCCGGCGTGCGCCACGACCGTCGCCGGCAGCAGGTTCATGATGCTGACATCGTCATGCCGGCTGTTGGCGATCGATACGTCGCGCGCCAGGATGCGCACGCGCACGCGGCGCCCTACGGGCACGCCGCTGTCCTTTACCCACAGTTCGCCGCCGTCGAACTCGACGCGCGCCAGGTGCCATTCGGCATCGCGCTCGGCGACCGTCGCCGCGAACACCGCGCCGGCGTCCTCGCCGAGGCGGATCGGCAGGTCGATGCGCGCCAGGGTCTCGGCCAGCGGCCCCTGCGCCACGGCGCGGCCGGCTTCCATGACGACGAGGTGGTCGGCCAGGCGCGCGACTTCCTCGGCGGCATGGCTGACGTAGATCACCGGAATCTCCAGTTCGTCCTTCAGGCGTTCCAGGTAGGGCAGGATTTCCTGCTTGCGCGCATGGTCGAGCGCGGCCAGCGGTTCGTCCAGCAGCAGCAGGCGCGGCGCGGTGAGCAGGGCACGGGCGATCGCCACGCGCTGCTGCTCGCCGCCGGACAGCCGTTCGGGCAGGCGCTCGAGCAGGTGGCCGAGGCCGAGCAGGTCGACGATCGAATCGAAATGCGGAAAGTTATGCGAAGCGGTATCCCCTTTTGGGACGGCGCCGGCGACACGGCAAGATTCGTGGCGCGAGGCACGGCGAGCGCCGTAGTCGAGGTTGCCGCGCACGCTCAGGTGGGCGAACAGGCGCGCGTCCTGGAACACATAGCCCAGCGCGCGCCGGTGGGGCGGCACGAAATGCGTTCCGTCCTGCCACAGTTCACCATTCACTTCGAGCCGGCCGGCGCCGCGTTCGAGGCCGGCAATGCAGCGCAGCAGCGTGGTCTTGCCGCAGCCGGAATGGCCGAACAGGGCCGTGACACCGCTGCCCGGCAGGTCGAGGTCGACATCGAGCGTGAAGCCCGGGTAGCCGAGGCGGAATTGCGCCCGGATGCTCATCGGCGACACGCCGGACCGCCCCAAGTGGCGCCGCCCCCTGGGGGGAGAACAGAGCGAAGCGAAGTTGTCGGGGGGGTCATTTCCGTCGCCCGGTCGGATTCAGCGTATACAGCGCCAGCAGCACGATGAAGGAGAAAAGCAGCATGCCGCCGGCCAGCCAGTGCGCCTGGCCGTATTCGAGCGCCTCGACGTGGTCGTAGATCAGCACCGAAACCACGCGGGTCTTGTCCGGGATGTTGCCGCCGATCATCAGCACCACGCCGAACTCGCCGACGGTGTGGGCGAAGCCGAGGATGGTGGCGGTGAGGAAGCCCGGTTTCGCCAGCGGCACGGCGACGCTGAAGAAGGCGTCGAGCGGCGAAGCGCGCAAGGTCGCCGCGGCCTCCAGCGGCCGCTCGCCGATGGCCTCGAAGGCGTTCTGGATCGGCTGCACGACGAAGGGCATGGAATAGAACACCGAGGCCACCACCAGGCCCCAGAAGGTGAAGGGAAGCAGGCCGATGCCTGCCCATTGCGTGAATTGCCCGACGACACCGTCCGGCCCCATCAGCAGCAGCAGGTAGAAGCCGATCACGGTCGGCGGCAGCACGATTGGCAGCGCCACCACGGCGCCCACCGGGCCCTTCCACCACGAGCGCGTGCGCGCCAGCCACCAGGCGATCGGCGTGCCGATCAGCAGCAGGATCAGGGTGGTGACCGCGGCCAGCTTGAAGGTGAGCCAGATCGCGGCGAGGTTGGGGGCGAGGTCGGGAAAACTCGGCATGGCTTACTCGGCGACTTTCTCGCCGGGCAGCGTGAAACCGTGGCGCGCCATGATGCGTCGCGCCTGCGGGCTGCCGATGTGCCCGGCAAACTTGACTGCCAGCGCGTTGCCTGCGGCGCGGCGGGTGATGATGAAACCCTGCTCCAGCGGCTGGTGCAGCTTGGCCGGAATCAGCGCATGGCCGCCCTTCGACGCCAGTTCCGGGTTCAGCGCCAGGGCCAGCGCGATGATGCCGACATCGGCATTGCCGGTCTGCACGAACTGTGCCGCCTGGGCAATGTTCTCGCCCATGACCAGGCGGCCTTCCACTTTCTGCCAGATGCCGGCGGCGCGCAGCGCCTCTTCGGCGCGCTTGCCGTAGGGCGCGTGCCTGGGATTGGCGATGGCGATCTTGCGGATGGACGGGTCGGCGAGATCGGCAATCGTCATCTTGCCGGCGTCGCGCGAGGCGCTCCACAGCACGATGCGGCCGAAGGCATAGGGCGTCACCGCCGACGCGGCAAAACCTTCCGCGGCCAGCAGGCGGGGATAGGCGATGTCGGCGGAAAAATACAGATCGTAGGGCGCGCCCTGCCGTATCTGGGTGTGGAACTTGCCGGAGGAGCCGTATACCGTCGCCAGCTTTTCGCCGGGATGGAGCCGGCGAAAGTCGGCGACGATTTCCTCCAGGGCGAACTTGAGATCCGCGGCGGCGGCAATGCGTATTTCACCGGCGCGGATGCTGCCGGCAAAGCACAGCAGGAAAACGGCAAGCAGGCTGGCAAGGGCTTTCATGATCGTCGGCCGCAGCATACCGCGCCTGTGCAAATTGGGCGCGGCGCGACTACTTGCGCTCGATCAGCTCGATCTTGTAGCCGTCCGGGTCCTCGACGAAGGCGATCACGCTGCTGCCGCCCTTCATCGGCCCGGCCTCGCGCGTGACCTTGCCGCCGCGCGACCTGATTTCGGCGCAGGCGGCGTAGGCATCATCGACGGCCAGCGCGATGTGGCCGTAGCCGGTGCCGACCTCGTAGCGATCGACGCCCCAGTTGTGGGTCAGTTCGATCACGGCGCCGGCCGCCTCGTCCTCGTAGCCGACAAAGGCGAGGGTGAACTTGCCTTCCGGGTAGTCGTTGCGGCGCAGGAGACGCATGCCGAGGACTTCGGTATAAAAGGCCAGCGACTTGTCGAGGTCGCCGACGCGGAGCATGGTGTGAAGAATTCGCATGGTGTGTTCCTTCAATATGAGATTGGCGGCATTACTTAGCCAGGAAGCAAATCCGTCATTCCGGCGCAAGCCGGAATCCAGAGTTTCCAGCCCGAAGCGTATGTTGCTGGATTCCGGCTTGCGCCGGAATGACAGGCGGAGCTGTCTGGTCAATCGGGGACTTCATAGAATCGGCAGCGAAGTGGCGCGCTGCTTGAGTTCGCTGCGCGCGGCTTTCCAGTCCGGATAGACCGAGCCGACCACATTCCAGAAGCGCTTGCTGTGATTCAGTTCGATCAGGTGGGCGGCTTCGTGGGCCACGACGTAGTCGCCCAGGTGCGGCGGCAGGTGGATCAGGCGCCAGTTGATGCGGATGCCGCTTTCCTCGCTGCAACTGCCCCAGCGCGTGTGGGCCGAAGACAGGCTGAGTTTCGGCGCGGCGAGGTCGAGCCGGGTCGTGAAATGTTCCAGGCGCCCGGTGAAGTGGGTGAGTGCCCGCTTTTGCAGAGCGCGCACGGCCAGGGGCCCGAGGTCGGCTTCCGGGCGCGCTTCGAGGATCAGGGTGTCGGCGATCCAGCGCACGCGGTTGGCGCCGGGCAGGACGCGCACTTCGGCCTCGCCGCCCAGCAGCGGCAGGCGCGTGCCGTCCTTGATCGTGAGGTGGCGCGGCCGGCTGGCATGCGCGAGCTCGTCGAGCTTCTTCAGCACCCAGTCGCCATGTCCCTGCACAAAAGCCTCGATCTCGCCCAGGCTGATGCGGCGCGGTGCGCTGATGCGCAGGCCGCGTTCGTCGATGGTCATCGACAGTTGCCTGGCGCCGTGCTTCAAGCGGTAGTCGATGATGCGCCCGGCTATCAGAAGGTGGCGGGCCTTTGGCTCGGCGGGCGGGGAGGGGAGCCGGAACAGCTTGAGCTGCTCGAGGAACATCACCTTGCTCAGGGTGCCGGGTGGGCGGCCGGGTTTGCCAACGGGTTTGTCGCCGAATTGGCCACTGAGCCGCCGAACAGGTCGCATCCCTGATCCTCTGCCGGCAGTGCGGCGATGCCGCGGCCAATCGCCTGTTCGATGACCGGCAGGGCTTGTTCGATCAGGCGCCAGTTGCAGCGCAGTACATCGCCGCCCTGGGCCTCGACCCAGTGCCCGCGCGCGGCGAACGACAGCGCCAGGCACGGCGCGCGCCGTCCCGCCAGCGCCGACTTTTCATCAATGATCTGCCCTAAAACCTGTTTGGCCTGTTCGCGCAGCCAAGCCTCGGCGCGGTCCTGGATCTGGCGTGGGGTGGCTTCCGGCGGCAGCGGCAAATCCAGCGTGTCGCCTTCGCGCAGCGCCTCCTGATGCTGGGTGCCGAGCACAAGGCGCAGGCTGCCGCCGAGATAAGCCAGGGCGGCGCCGTCGTGCCAGCGGCTGGCAGGGTCGGGCTCGCTGCCCTCCAGCCGGAGCGCGATTTGCGGATTGCGGGCCGTGCTCATTGCGCTGCTCCGTAAAGATGCGGGCTGATCTTCGCCATCTCGGCTTCGATCCAGTGCTCGGCGCGCGCCAGGACTTCGTTGGCCGTGAGCCCGGCGGGATCGATCGCCGGGCCGATGCTGACGGTGACGGTGCCGCATTTCTTGAACAGCGCGTTGCGGCCCCAGAATTCGCCTGAGTTGAGCGCGACGGGAACCACCGGCGTGCCGGTCTCGACCGCGAGCAGGGCGCCGCCGCCCTTGTAGCGGTTCTTGGATCCGGGCTGCGAGCGCGTGCCTTCGGGGAAGATGATCACGGTATAGCCCTTGGCCAGCCGGTCGCGGCCCTGTTCGACGAGGCGCTTCAGGGTGGACTTGCTGACGCTGCGATCGGTCTCGATCATCGGCGTCAGCGCCAGCGCCCAGCCGAAGAAGGGCAGATACTTGATTTCCTTCTTCCAGACGAAGACCGTGTCCTTGAACACCTCCTGCAGCATGAAGGTTTCCCAGGCCGACTGGTGCTTGCACAGCACGACCACGGGGTGTGCCGGGATGTTCGCCGCGCCCAGCAGGCGATAGGGAATGCCGAGCAGGTGCTTGACCAGCCAGATCACGAAATTCACCCAGGGCACCACCGAGCGGCGTCGCATGTGGTGCGGCAGCGGCCAGCAGAGGAGGATCACCGCCAGCGTGTAGGGCGGCGTCACCACCACCAGGATCAGCAGGAACAGCAGGGAACGCAGTACGGCCATCAGGCTTGGCGTGCGACTTGTTCGAAGCGACTGGTGACAGACGAGCGAAGCGAGCGAATTAGAAGCCTCCCCGCGAGGGGAGGATGGGAGGGGCGGGCCTTTTTGCCGCCTTTCGCCTGCTTGATCATCTGGAGTGGCGAAGTCACCATGAAAGTCAGCGGGCGATGTGCGCTGCCGCTGCGGCGAGGTCGGGAAACACCAGGGTGTCCGGCGGCATTGCCGGGTCGTCCACCGTCTTGCGGCCCTTGCCGGTCAGCACCAGCATCGGCTGGGCGCCGGCGGCGGCGGCGGCCTGCAGGTCGCGCAAGCTGTCGCCGATCGCCGGCACGCCCGCAAGGTCGGCGTTGAAGCGCGCCGCGATCTCCTTCAGCATGCCGGGCTTGGGCTTGCGGCAGTCGCACTGGTCTTCGTTGGTGTGCGGACAGAAAAATATCGCGTCGATGCGACCGCCTACCAGCGCCAGCGCCTTGTTCATCTTGTCGTGGATGGCGAGCAGCGTATCGGTTTCGAACAGGCCGCGGCCGATGCCCGACTGGTTGGTCGCCACCACCACGCGATAGCCGGCCTGGTTGATCCGGGCGATGGCGGCCAGGCTGCCGGGGATCGGCTTCCACTCCTCCGGCGACTTGATGTACTGGTCGGAGTCGTGGTTGATGACGCCGTCGCGGTCGAGGATGACGAGTTTCATGTGCCTATTGTTCCTCGCGGCGACGGCGCTGGAAAAGCCGAACTCAAGCCGAAAGCCGTGACAGATCGGCGACGCGGTTCATCGCCTGGTGCAGCGTGGCGAGCAGGCCGAGGCGGTTGGCGCGCAGGGCGGGGTCTTCGGCATTCACCATCACGGCGTCGAAAAAGGCATCGACCGGCGCCCGCAGGGCAGCCAGGGATTGCAGCGAGGCCGTGTAATCGCCGCGCTCGAAGGCGGCATCGGCCTGCGGCTTCACCTGGCCCAGCGCCGCATTGAGCGCGACTTCGGCGCTTTCCTTGAGCAGCGCGGCATCGACCTTTGCGGCCACCGCTCCGTCAACCTTCTTGAGGATGTTGCCGACGCGCTTGTTGGCGGCGGCGAGGCTCGCGGCTTCGGGCAGTGCGGCGAAGGCGCGCACGGCGGCCAGGCGCCTGGGGATGTCGCCGAGACGTTGCGGGCGCAGGCCCACCACGGCCTCGACTTCCAGCGCCGAGTAGCCCTGCTCGCGCAGGCTGCCGGCGAGGCGCTCGTAGATGAATTCGGACAGTTGTTCCGCGACCTTCGGCTCGGTGATCCTGGCGGCGTCGAAGAGCGAAACCAGGTCCAGCGCCAGGTCGCGCTCGATCAGCATGCGGATCATGCCCAGGGCATGGCGGCGCAGGGCGAAGGGGTCCTTGTCGCCGGTCGGCAGCTGGCCGATGCCGAACATGTCGGCCAGCGTCTGCAGCTTGTCCGCCAGCGCGACGCACAGGCCGACATCACCGCGCGGCAGCTCGTCGCCGGCGAAGCGCGGCTTGTAGTGGTCCTCGATGGCGTCGGCAACCTCGGCCGGCTCGCCGTCGTGCAGCGCGTAGTAGCGGCCCATGATGCCCTGCAGCTCGGGAAACTCGCCGACCATGTCGGTCAGCAGGTCGGCTTTGGCCAACACGGCGGCGCGATCGGCCTGGTTGGCGAGAGCCTCACCGCCAAGCTTGTGGCCGATGGCGCGGGCCAACGCGGCGACGCGCTCGACGCGCTCGCCCTGGGTGCCCAGCTTGTTGTGATAGACCACCTTGGCGAGACCCGGGATGCGGTCCATCAGCGACTTCTTGCGGTCCTGGTCGAAGAAGAACTTGGCGTCGGCCAGGCGCGGGCGCACCACGCGCTCGTTGCCGCCGATCACTGCCGAGGGGTCGGCGGGGCGGATGTTGCTGACGACGAGGAACTTGTTGGTCAGCCTGCCGTCCTTGAGCAGCGGGAAATACTTCTGGTTGGCCTTCATGGTCAGGATCAGGCATTCCTGCGGCACGCCGAGGAATTCCGGCTCGAACTGGCAGGTCAGCACGTTAGGCCGTTCCACCAGCCCGGTCACCTCGTCGAGCAGGGCATCGTCATCGATGGGCTGCAGGCCTTCTTTCGCGGCGGAGGCCTGCAACTGCTTTTCGATCTCGGCGCGACGCGCGGCGAAGCCGGCGATCACCGCGCCTTCGCTTTCCAGCTGCTGAGCGTAGCTGTCGGCATCCCTGATCGCGACGATCGGCTTGGCGGCTTCGAAGCGATGGCCCTGGGTCTCGCGGCCGGCGCTGAGTCCCAGTATGGTGATCGGCACGACATCGCTGCCATGCAGGGCGAGGAGCCTGTGCGCAGGGCGCACGAAGTTCACGCTGCTCCAGCCGTCGGCCAATTGGTAGGTCATCACCTTGGGGATGGGCAGCGCGGCCAGCGCGGCTTCCAGCGCCGCCTGCAGGCCTTCGGCCAGCGTGGCGCCGCCTACCAGGCTGTCGAGGAACAGGGCCTCGGCCTTGCCGTCGGGCTGGCGCTTGAGCGTCGGCACCACCGAGGCATCCGCGCCCAGCGCGGCAAGCTTCTTCAGCAGGGCGGGCGTCGGCTGGCCGGCGGCGTCGAGCGCCACGGCGACCGGCATCAGCTTCTGCTGCACCTGTTTGTCGGCGGCTTTTTCGGCGACCGCGGTGACATGCGCGGCGAGTCTGCGTGGCGAGGCGAATGAGGTGACGACAGCGCCGTCGCCGGCGAGGCCGCCAGCCTTGAGGCTGGCCGCGAGTGTTGCGGCGAAGGATTCGCCAAGCTTCTTCAGCGCCTTGGGCGGCAGTTCCTCGACAAAGAGTTCGACCAGAAGATTCTTCGTGCTCATGTTCAGGCCGCCTTCTTCGCCGCTTGTTCGTTCAGTTTCGCCATCACTTCGTCGGCCCAGGCTTTCGGCGCCATCGGGAAGCCCAGCCGGGCGCGGCTGTCGAGGTAGCTCTGCGCCACGCTGCGCGCCAGGTTGCGGATGCGGCCGATGTAGGCGGCGCGCTCGGTGACCGAGATTGCGCCGCGCGCGTCGAGCAGGTTGAAGGTGTGCGCCGCCTTCAGCACCTGTTCATAGGCGGGCAGCGCCAGCTTCTGCTCCATCAGGTGCCTGGCGTTGCCCTCGTGGGCGCCGAAGGCGGTGAGCAGGAACTCGACGTTGCTGTGCTCGAAGTTGTAGGCGCTCTGCTCCACCTCGTTCTGGTGGAAGACGTCGCCGTATTTCAGGCCCGGCGCGTAGACCAGGTCGAAGACGTTCTCGACGCCCTGCAGGTACATCGCCAGGCGCTCGAGGCCGTAGGTGATCTCGCCGGTGATCGGCTTGCAGTCGATGCCGCCGACCTGCTGGAAGTAGGTGAACTGGGTGACTTCCATGCCGTTGAGCCAGACTTCCCAACCGAGGCCCCAGGCGCCCAGCGTCGGATTCTCCCAGTCGTCCTCGACGAAGCGCACGTCGTTCTGCTTGAGGTCGAAGCCCAGCGCTTCCAGCGAGGCGAGGTAGAGCTCGAGGATGTTTTCCGGCGCAGGCTTCAACACCACCTGGTACTGGTAGTAGTGCTGCATGCGGTTGGGATTCTCGCCATAACGGCCGTCCTTGGGGCGGCGCGAGGGCTGCACGTAGCCGGCCTTCCACGGTTCGGGGCCGAGGGCGCGGAGGAAGGTCGCGGTGTGGCTGGTGCCGGCGCCGACTTCCATGTCATAGGGCTGCAGCAGGGCACAGCCTTGGTCGTTCCAGAACGCCTGCAGGCGCAGGATAATTTCCTGGAACGTAGGTTTGGTAGTGCTCATCGGGAAGCCCCGTCGAATCGCGAAGGCACGGATTTTACAGGGTTTCCGTGATGGACTTGGACGCCGCGCCAGCGGCGGATCGAACACGCAGCGAAGATTGGTGCGGCTTCCGGTATCATCCGCACAGTGCAACCAAAGCCAAAGGAGCGGTACCGTGGATCATGAAGTCAGCGTGGTGTTGAAAAACGGCGAGCGTTACGATTTTCCGCTGGGGGCGGATGAACTTGCCGCCTTCGAGCCGACCGCGGCGCGCCACTGGATCGCCGATGCCTTCCTTGCGGCGGGACTCGAAACGCCGAACCCGATGGGCAAGATGTTGCTGGTAGACCAGATACTGCTGCTGGCCATGAATTTCAAACCCGCCGATTACCACCCGGCGACCGCCGATGTGCGCCGCTTCCTGTGTGCGGCGCTGCGGGCCATGGGCCGGCCGACGCTGACCATCGACCTCGTCGCCTACAAGCTTTAACGTAAAAGTCGCGTCAGCGACTCTCGACGCTCCCCTCGCCCCTTGCGGGAGAGGGGTTGGGGGAGAGGGAAAACGGGCATGGCTTTCATATTTCAGGGCGGCTCAAAGTCATGCCCGTTAGGCTTTTCTTCTTCGTAGCGCCGTCAGGCAGGCGCCGACGGCGATCAGCAGCGCCAGCAGGTTGCCCCAGCGGGCATAGGGTGTCAGGCCCGTGCGGCCCTGGGCCTCTACCACCAGCGCATCATTGACGAAAGGCGGCAGGGCCGCCGCGATGGTGCCGTTGGCCGCCACCATGGCCGTCATCCCGGTATTGGTCGCGCGCAGCATGACGCGGCCGGTTTCGATGGCGCGCAACTGGGCGATCTGCAAATGCTGCGGCTGCGCCAGCGAATCGCCGAACCAGGCCGTATTCGACAGGTTTACCAGCAAGGTCGCTTCCGGCAGGGCGCCGAGCAGTTCCTCGCCGAACAGGTCCTCGTAGCAGATGTTGGGCGCGATGCGCTGTCCGGCCACGGCCAGTGCTTCCTGGTGCGGCGGACCGGCGGTGAAATCCGACATCGGGATGCGGGCGAAGTTGAAGAACCAGGCAAAGCCCGGCGGCGGGTATTCGCCGAAGGGCACCAGGTGGCGTTTGGCGTAGGCGCTGGCAACGAGTTGCGGCGTCAGGGCGACGGCGCCGTTGGCGTAGCCGCCGTCGGTAGTGCCGATGGCGACCCCGATCAGGGCGTCGCCGTGGCCGGTCAGGCCGCGCAGCACCTCGCGCGGGACTTCGCTGAAGTAAAGCGGAATGGCCGTCTCCGGCAGGACGGTCAGCGTTGCCGGGTGGGCGCGGGCCAGTTTCAGGTAGGTTTCCACCGACCGCGGCAGATGCTGCGGGTCCCACTTCAGGCCTTGCGGCACGTTGCCCTGCAGCAGGCTCACGGTGACCGGGGCGCCGTGAGCCTGCGTCCAGTCCATCAGCCGCAGCATGCCGCCGAGGCCGAGCAGCAGGAGTATCGAGATCCAGGCCCGCGGCTTGCGCCAGCCGCTGCCGCGCAATTCACCGAGCATCTGCCCAAGCAGCGCGCCGATCAGGGCGACGATGAAGCCGACGCCATATACGCCGAGCACCGACGCCCAGCCGGCCAGCGGGCTGGGCGGGCTTTGCGAATAGCCGACGGCCAGCCAGGGGAAGCCGGTGAACAGCGTGCCGCGCAGCCATTCGGTCAGGGTCCACAGGCCGGCGAAGAGCCAGACGTCGCGCGCCGTGTTTCTGCGCCAGCGCAGGAACAAGCCGCCGGCCAGCGCGGGAAACAGGGCGAGGTAGAGACAGAACAGCAGCGTCGCCGCAGCGGCGGCGGGCGCCGCCATGCCGCCGAATTGCGAAAGGCTGACATAGATCCAGGACACGCCGAACAGAAAACAGCCGGCCCCCCAGGCCAGGCCGAGCAGCGCGGCTTCGCGCGCGGTCGCGGCGCGACGCCAGAGCAGGAACAGGCCGCCCAATGAAAAAGTCGGCGCTGGCCATACGGCGAAATACGCATCGAAGGGGGCGAAACCGAGGACGCAGAAGGCGCCCAGCGCAAACGCAGCCGCTGCGGCACGCAGGGAAACTGCCGGCCGGCGCTGCGTACCCGGTTCCGTCATTGGTCGGCGGCAGGAGGGGGTGACAGCGGCAGATCCTTCTGCGGATCGACCAGCAGGGTATGCACGCGGCGGCTGTCGGCGCGCAGCACCTGCATGCGCAGGCCATCGATGATGACGACTTCGTTGCGCTTGGGCAGGCGCCCGAGGTGATGGATGACCAGGCCGCCGACGGTGTCGAAATGTTCGTCGGAAAATTGCGTGGCGAAAGCCGCGTTGAAATCGGCGATTTCGGTCAGGGCCTTGACGCGATAGCGTCCGGTATTGTCGGTGACGATGTTGTCCGCGGTTTCGTCGAAGTCGTATTCGTCCTCGATGTCGCCGACAATCTGTTCCAGCACGTCTTCGATGGTGACCAGGCCGGCGACGCCGCCGTATTCGTCGACGACGATGGCCATGTGGTTGCGCGATGCGCGGAATTCGCGCAGCAGCACGTTCAAGCGCTTCGACTCGGGGATGAATATCGCCGGGCGGAGGGTGTCGCGCAGGTCGAATTCCTTGCCGGCGAAATAGCGCAGCAGGTCCTTCGCCAGCAGAATGCCGAGCACGTCGTCCTTGCTTTCGCCGATGGCGGGAAAGCGCGAGTGGGCGGTGTCGAGCATGGTCTCGACGATCTGTTCCGGACTGTCGTTGATGTCGATCACGTCCATTTGCGCACGCGGCACCATGATGTCGCGTACTGCCATGTCGGCGACGGAAAGCGCGCCTTCGATGATGGACAGCGCATCGGCGTCCATCAGGTGGCGCTCGAAGGCGCCATGCAGCAGTTCGAGGAGTTGTTCGCGGTCTTCGGGTTCGCGCAGCAGCAGCGCGGTGAGACGTTCGATGATGCCGGGTCTACTGGATGGGTCCATTAGTTTACGCGTAAGGATCGGGGTAACCGAGATTGGCCAGTATTTCCCGCTCGAGCGCTTCCATGCGTTCGGCGTCGGCGCGGCCGGTCTCGTGGTCATGGCCCTGTAAATGCAGCATACCATGCACGATCAGGTGCGCGCTGTGGGCTTCCAGAGACTTGCCCTGCTCCTTTGCCTCGCGTTCGACGACGGGCTGGCAAAACACCAGATCGCCGCAAATATTCTCGCCCGATGCGTAGGGGAAGGACAGCACATTGGTGGCGTAGTCCTTGCCCCGGTAATCGCGATTGAGGCTGCGGCCCTCGTCCCCGTCGACGAAACGCACCGTCACTTCGGCCGGAATGGCGCAGGCGGCGCGCACCCAGCGCCGCACCTGCGGCCGGGTCGGCGCCTTGTCCTTGCCGCCGGGATACTGCACCGAGAGCCGCAGTTCAGGCAGGCGGGCGCGCGGCGTCATGCTTCTGGTAGGCATCGACGATGCGCGCCACCAGCGGGTGGCGCACCACGTCGGAGGCGTCGAAGTCGGTGAAGGCCAGGCCGCGCACATCGGCGAGGATGCGGCGCGCCTCGACCAGGCCGGACTTCTGCCCGCGCGGCAGGTCGATCTGCGTCACGTCGCCGGTGACCACGGCCCGGGCGCCGATGCCGATGCGCGTGAGGAACATTTTCATCTGCTCCGGCGTGGTGTTCTGCGCCTCGTCGAGGATGATGAAGGCGTGGTTCAGGGTGCGGCCGCGCATGTAGGCCAGCGGCGCGATTTCGATGCTCTGCTTCTCGAACAGCTTGGAGACTTTTTCGAAGCCCATCAGGTCGTAGAGCGCGTCATAGAGCGGGCGCAGGTAGGGGTCGATCTTCTGCGCCAGGTCGCCGGGCAGAAAGCCCAGCCGCTCGCCGGCCTCGACCGCCGGCCGGGTCAGCACGATGCGGCTGACCTGGTCGCGCTCGAAGGCGTCGATGGCCGAGGCCACCGCGAGGTAGGTCTTGCCGGTACCGGCCGGGCCGATGCCGAAGGTGATGTCGTGTTCCTGGATGTCGCGCAGGTAACGGACCTGGTTCGGCGTGCGGCCGTGGAGGTCGGTTTTGCGCGTGATCAGGCCCGCCCCCGGCGGCGCTGGCGCGCGCGCATTGCGGTTGCGGGCGATCTCGATCAGGCCGAGCTGCACGTCGTCGATCGACAGCGGGCCGCCCGCCTGCTCGTAGAAAAGCTGCAGGGCCGTGGCGGCCAGCCGCGACTGCGCCAGTTCGCCGCTGATCCGGCACTGCTGGCCGCGGCGGCTGATGGTGACATCGAAGGCGGCTTCGATCTGGCGCAGGTTCTCGTCCAGCGCGCCGCAGAGGTTTTGCAGCCGCGCGTTGTCCGCCGGATGCAGTGCGACATTCAAGGCCCTGGGCGCGGTCATCCGTGGGCGGTGACGGCTAGTTGGCGGGTCACGACTTCGCCGCGCAGGCTGTGCGGCAGCGCGGCGGTGATGGTGACATCGACGAAGCGGCCGACCAGGCGCTCGTTGCCGGCGAAGTTGACCACGCGATTGTTGTCGGTGCGGCCGGCCAGTTCGCTGGCGTCCTTGCGCGCATGGCCTTCGACCAGGACGCGCTGCATCGTGCCGACCATGGCCTGGCTGATTTTCAGGGCCTGCCCCTCGATGGTCTTCTGCAGGCGCATCAGTCGTTTTATCTTGAGCTCCGCCGGCGTGTCGTCGGCCATGTCGGCGGCGGGGGTGCCGGGGCGCGGGCTGTAGACGAAGGAGAAGCTGTTGTCGAAATTCAGCTCCTCGACCAGACGCATGGTTTTTTCGAAGTCTTCTTCCGTCTCGCCGGGGAAGCCGATGATGAAGTCGGACGAGAGCGAAAGACCGGGCCGCGCCGCCTTGAGTTTTTTCACCAGCGACTTGAATTCGAGCACGGTGTAGCCGCGCTTCATCGCGACCAGGATGCGGTCCGAGCCGGATTGCACCGGCAGGTGCAGGTGCGAGACCAGTTTCGGCGTGCCGATGTAGGTGTCGATCAGGCGTTGCGTCATCTCGCGCGGGTGGGAGGTGGTGTAGCGGATGCGCTCGATGCCTTCCATGGCGGCCAGGGTTTCGATCAGGTAGGCCAGGTCGGCGGTGTCGTCGTCGTCCATTGCCCCCCGGTAGGCGTTGACGTTTTGCCCGAGCAGCGTGACTTCGCGCACGCCGCGCGCAACCAGTCCGGTGATTTCCGCCACGACGTCCGCCAGCGGACGCGAGACCTCTTCGCCGCGCGTATAGGGCACGACGCAGAACGTGCAGTACTTCGAGCAGCCCTCCATGATCGAAACGAATGACGACCCACCCCCCTGCCCCCGCCCCCGGGGCGGGGGTGATGGAGGTTCGCCGCTGCGCGGCTCCGTGTCGCTGGCGGTCCCCGGCTCGGGGCGGCCCGTCGCCGCGGACGGGCTCTCCATGCGCGCATAGGTCGGCGTCAGCACGTCGAACTTTTCGAGTTCCGGGAAGGAGATATCGACCTGCGCCTTTCCGCTCTCGCGCCGCGCGGCGATCATCTGCGGCAGGCGGTGCAGGGTCTGCGGGCCGAAGACGAGATCGACATAGGGGGCGCGGGCGACGATGGCCGCGCCTTCCTGGCTGGCGACGCAGCCGCCGACGCCGATCACCAGCTTCGGGTTGAGTAGCTTGAGGTGCCGGACCCGGCCGAGGTCATGGAACACCTTCTCCTGCGCCTTTTCGCGCACCGAGCAGGTGTTGAACAGGATGATGTCGGCTTCCTCGGGGTTCTCCGTCTTGACCACGTCATCGCTGCCGGCCAGTACATCGACCATCTTGTCGGAGTCGTATTCGTTCATCTGGCAACCGAAGGTGCGGATGAACACTTTCTTTGCCATCGTCGGGTGCGCAAGGAATTTGGGGAGGAAGAGGATTATAGAGCAGCGCTGCAGCCGCCTGTTTGCTACCATCGCCGCCATGTCACCCGCAGTCGTCCCCGCAGTCGTCCTTTTGTCTGGCGGCCTCGATTCCGCCACGGTCCTCGCCCTGGCGCGCGAGCAGGGCTTTGCCTGCCACTGCCTGTCGCTCGATTACGGCCAGCGCCATGGTGCCGAACTGCAGGCGGCGTCGCGCGTCGCGGCGGCCCTGGGCGCGGCCGCCCATCGCGTGCTGAAACTCGATCTCGGCCAGTTGGGCGGGTCGGCGCTGACCGATACGTCGATCGCCGTGCCGACGACGGGCGTCATGCCCGGAATCCCGGTCACCTACGTCCCGGCGCGCAACACCATCATGCTTTCCCTGGCGCTGGCCTGGGCCGAGGTGCTGGGCGCGCAGGACATCTTCGTCGGCGTCAACGCGGTGGACTATTCGGGCTACCCGGATTGCCGGCCGGAATTCATCCGCGCCTTCGAGGCACTGGCCAACCTGGCGACCAAGGCGGCGGTCGAAGGCAGTCCGCTCAGGGTGCACGCGCCCCTGATCGAGATGAGCAAGGCGCAGATCATCGTCGCGGGCGGGCGCCTCGGCGTCGACTACGGACTCACCGTGTCCTGCTACCAGGCCGATGCGGAAGGGCGCGCCTGCGGGGTCTGCGATTCCTGCCGGCTGCGCAGCGAAGGCTTTGCCGCCGCCGGCCTGGCCGACCCGACTCATTACGTTGGTGGCAATTGATTGCCATTATTTGGGGCCAAAGAAGACTGATTCCGGGACCTGCCCGCTATTTTAAAATGCTTGGCTTTACAAGAAACTGGCTGCAGCTGGGGCCCGGGGGATATTCATGGAATTCACCATTCATCTGCAGATACTGTCCATCGTGCTGGTCACCGGCATGGTCATGGGCGCGGTGGCCAACAAGACCAATTTCTGCACCATGGGCGCCGTCTCCGACTGGGTGAACATGGGCGACACCGGCCGGCTGCGCGCCTGGCTGCTGGCGATCGCCGTGGCCATTCTGGGCGTCGTGGCGCTCGAAGCCTCGGGCAAGGCGGCGATCGGCACCGGCACCTTCCCGCCTTACCGGACACCGAATCTGGCCTGGCTGCGCTACGTGCTGGGCGGGCTGATGTTCGGCATCGGCATGACCCTGGCGTCGGGTTGCGGCAACAAGACCCTGGTGCGCATCGGCGGCGGCAACCTGAAATCCATCGTGGTGCTGGCGATCGCCTCGGCCTGTGCCTACGCCATGCTGTGGACCAACTTCTACGACACGGTATTCGGCAGCATGATGTCGGCCACCACGATCAACCTGGCGGCGGCGGGCAAGGCCAGCCAGGCTCTGGGCGACCTGACCGGGATCGGCAATACGGCCTTCGGTGCGGTGCTGGCGGTGGCCTTGATCGGCTATGCATTCTCCTCGCGCGATTTTCGCGGCAGTTCCGACCACATCCTGGGCGGCGTCGTGATCGGCGTCGCCGTGATCGTCGGCTGGTATGTCACCGGTGGCACGATGGGCGCGGCCTGGAAGGAATTTGCCGACTTTGCCGACGTCAAGCCCTTGCGTGTCGAGACCCAGTCCTTCACCTTCATGAGCCCGATGGGCGACCTGGCCCGCTACGTGATGAACCCGGCCGATACCTCGCTGATCAACTTCGGCATCGTGGCGCTGGCCGGGGTGATCCTCGGTTCCCTGCTCTATTCGCTGATTTCGCGCAGCTTCCGCATCGAGTGGTTCGTCAATGCCGGCGACTTCCTCAACCATGCCATCGGCGCCGTGCTGATGGGCATCGGCGGCGTCCTCTCCATGGGTTGCACCATCGGCCAGGGCATTACCGGCGTCTCGACGCTGGCCCTGGGTTCGGTGCTGACGCTGGTTTCCATCGTGGCGGGCGCGGCGGCCATGATGAAGTACCAGTACTGGCGCATGATGCAGGAAGCTTGATCGCTTGATGTCGCGTAAATCCCATTTGACAGGCGCTTCGCCGATTGGTTAGAATGCTCGGCTTTCCGAGAAGCGCATGGGCCGATTTCATCCCTTGCTGCGCCGTCCGGGTTATCGAAGCACGCAAGGAACACCAGAATGAAAACATTTTCCGCCAAGCCGCATGAGGTCCAGCACGACTGGGTTGTCGTCGATGCCACCGACAAGGTGCTCGGCCGCCTGGCTGCCGCTATCGCGCACCGCTTGCGCGGCAAGCACAAGGCCATCTACACGCCGCACGTCGATACCGGCGATTTCATCGTCGTGGTCAACGTCGAAAAGCTGCGCGTCACCGGCAACAAGGCCGAGGACAAGAAATACTATCGCCACACCGGTTACCCCGGCGGCATCAATGAAACCAACTTCATCAAGCTGCAGCAGCGTTTCCCGGGTCGTATCCTGGAAAAGGCGGTCAAGGGCATGCTGCCCAAGGGCCCGCTGGGCTATGCGATGCTGAAGAAGATGAAGTGCTACGCCGGTGCTGCCCATCCGCACACCGCCCAGCAGCCCAAGTCACTCGACATCTGAGCGCTGGAAATCCAAGGAGTTTTTGATGGCAGTCACCCAATATTACGGTACCGGTCGCCGCAAGTCCGCCATTGCCCGCGTCTTCCTGCGCAGCGGCAGCGGCAAATTCGTGGTCAATGACAAACCGGTCGACGAGTTCTTCTCGCGCGAAACCGGCCGCATGGTCGTGCGCCAGCCGCTGGAACTGACCCAGCACATGAGCACCTTCGACATCCTGGTGAACGTCGAAGGCGGCGGCGAATCCGGCCAGGCTGGCGCCGTGCGTCATGGCATCACCCGCGCCCTGATCGAATACGATGCGACCCTGAAGCCCGCGCTCTCGAGCGCCGGTTTCGTCACCCGCGATGCGCGCGAGGTGGAGCGCAAGAAGGTGGGTTTCCGCAAGGCGCGCCGCCGCAAGCAGTTCTCGAAGCGCTAAGCTGCAGCGGGCTGTATCGCTGTCATTCAAAAGCCGCCTTCGGGCGGCTTTTGCGTTTAATGTCCGCGCCTGATGCGCGGACGGCATCCCCTTGTGGGCTTACGGGTTACCATTAGTCCTAGAAACCGCAAATGCAACCGCTTTCAACACAGAGAACACAGAGCCACAGAGGGCGCGGAGAAAAAGCCTTGGCTCACCCGATAGGAGAGTCCTCAGCGCAATCTAACTCTCTGTGTTCTCTGTGCTTTTCTCCGTGTTCTCTGTGTCAAATGAGGTTTTTGGGTTAATTTTTCGCAGCAAGGAGCTTGGCATGATCAAGGCAGGTATCGTCGGCGGCACGGGCTACACCGGGGTGGAACTGTTGCGCCTGCTGGCGGGGCATTCCGGCGTGGAACTGACGGCCATCACCTCGCGCGGTGATGCCGGCAAGGCCGTCGCCGACATGTTTCCCAGCCTGCGCGGCTTCGTTGGCCTGAACTTCAGCGATCCCAAGGACGCGCCGCTGGACAAATGCGACGTGGTGTTCTTCGCCACCCCCAACGGCATCGCCATGCAACAGACGGCAAGCCTGCTTGACGCCGGGGTGAAAGTCATCGATCTGGCGGCCGATTTCCGCATCAAGGACGTGGCGCTGTGGGAAAAGTGGTACGGCATGAGCCACGCTAGCCCGGCGCTGGTCGCCGAGGCGGTGTATGGCCTGCCCGAGGTGAATCGCGAGCAGATCCGCAGCGCCCGGCTGGTGGCCAATCCTGGCTGCTATCCGACGGCGACCCAACTGGGTTTCCTGCCGCTGGTGGAGTCCGGCTGCGTCGACCTGGCCCACCTGATCGCGGATGCCAAGTCGGGCGTCTCCGGCGCCGGTCGCAAGGCCGAGATCGGCATCCTGTTTTCCGAGGCATCGGACAATTTCAAGGCCTACGGGGTCGCCGGCCATCGCCACCTGCCGGAAATCCGGCAGGGGCTGGCGCTGGCGGCCGGGAAGGAGGTCGGCCTGACCTTCGTCCCGCACCTGACGCCGATGATTCGCGGCATCCATTCCACGCTTTACGCCCGCATCACGCGCGAGGAGGATTTCCAGGCCCTGTTCGAACAGCGCTACGCCAATGAGCCCTTCGTGGACGTGCTGCCGCCGCAATCGCATCCGGAAACACGTTCAGTGCGCGCCGCCAATACCTGCCGTATCGCCGTGCACCGGCCGCAGGGGGGCGACACGCTGGTGGTTCTCTCGGTCATCGACAACCTGGTCAAGGGTGCGGCCGGGCAGGCGGTGCAGAACATGAACCTCATGTTTGGTCTCGACGAATGTTCGGGCCTTTCGCTAGTTCCCGTTTTGCCCTGACGCTGCGGCGGCTGCGCGGCCGCTTCGGCATTTCGGCGCCCCGGGTCGCGATCCGCACGCATTTGCCGTGGTACTGGCGGGCGCTGTCCATCGTGGTTCTTTCCGGCCTGTCGCTGGCCCTGGCCGGCTGGATTTATGACGCCGGGCAGCGCTTTGCCGGCTTTCACCAGGGTGACAGCGAACATGAAATCGCCGCAATGCGCGAACGCCTCGCCAAACTCGAGTCCGAACTCGAGGGCACGCGCAAGGTGGCGAATTCCAGCGAAAGCCGCTTGCGGATCGAGAGCACATCGCAGGAGCGGCTGACCGCCCAGATCAGGTCGCTGGAAGAGGAAAACACCCGGCTCAAGGCGGATCTGGCGACATTCGAAAGCCTGGCGGGCGGCCAGGTTGGCAATACCGGCCTGGCGATCAGCCGGCTGCAGATTGTTCCCGGCGGCGGCGGAGAATACCGCTATCGCCTTCTTCTGGCCCAGACTGGCGACAAAAAGGACAAGGAATTCAATGGCATGATTCAGTTTATCGCCACCGTGCAACAAGGCAAGGAGACTGTTATGATTCAGATCCCCGCCGCCGGCGATCCCGCCGCCAGTCAGTATCAGGTCCATTTCCGCTACTTCCGGCGCCTGGAAGGTACGTTCAAGCTGGCTGCCGAGGATCGGGTCCTGCGGGTCGAGGCGCGCCTGATCCAGGATGGCGCGGTCAAGGCTAGCCAAAGCGTGGTTCTTTGAGCGTCGCGGCGCAAATTGCAGCAAAGGAGATTCCAATCATGTTCGGCAAGCAAAACAGAAAGCCCCAGGGGCGCATCGACACCCTGATCGGTGCCGGCACCACAGTGACCGGCGATGTCACCTTCGCCGGCGGCCTGCGCGTGGACGGCGAAATCAAAGGCGATGTACGCGGCGCCGAAGGCCAGCCCGCGACGCTGGTGATCAGCGAGCACGCCCGGATCGAGGGGGATATCACGGTTTCCCACCTGGTCATCAACGGCACCGTGATCGGCGCGGTCCATTCGAGCGAATTCCTCGAACTTCAGACGCGTGCCCGGGTCACGGGGGATGTCGAGTACAGCACGATCGAAATCCATCTCGGCGCCGTAATCCAGGGCCGCCTGGTACATCAGGGCACGACGGCGAAGTCAGTGGAATTGAAGCTTGCCGCCAGCAATTGACCTTTTGCCCCATTGAAATCATAATTACTGGACTTATTTAGTAGGCCATTACCGATTCCCCCAGGAGAACGCCATGAACGCACCCACCGAAATGCCGGCACCGCTCAACTTCACCGACAACGCGGCAAGCAAGGTCAAGGAGCTGATCGCCGAGGAAGGCAACCCAGAACTCAAGCTGCGGGTATTCGTTACCGGTGGCGGCTGCTCCGGTTTCCAGTACGGCTTCACCTTCGACGAAGTGACCAACGAAGACGACACCGTGATGGAAAAGAACGGCGTGTCGCTGTTGATCGACCCGATGAGCTACCAGTACCTGGTCGGCGCCGAGATCGATTACTCGGAGGGCCTGGAAGGTTCGCAGTTCGTGATCAAAAACCCGAATGCCCAATCGACCTGCGGTTGCGGGTCGTCCTTCTCGGCCTGATTCGACTGCTATAACGAAACGAAGGGCGCGGGGCATTGAGCCCCGCGCCCTTTTTCGCTTGTTTTATCGCGGGTAGATGGCGCCGAGGACTCGCGGTCCGCGGGCGCCGGTGACTGCGGCGAGGTTTCCCGCTTCGCCGCGCAGCGTGCGCCACGCCAGCCAGGCAAAGGCCACGGCTTCGACCCAGTCGGCCGGCTGGCCCAGAAAGTCGGTGCTGGCGACACGGCAATCCGGCAGATGTTGTTGCAGGCGCGCCATCAGCGCCTGATTGCGCGCGCCGCCGCCGCAGACAAACACTTCCTGCGGGCTGCCGCAGCAGCGGCCGATGGCGGCGGATACCGAGACGGCGGTCAATTCGAGCAATGTCGCCTGCACGTCCTCGGGGCGTTCGCTGCCGGCAAGCCGGGCTTCCAGCCAGTCGCTGTTGAACTCGTCACGGCCGCAGCTTTTCGGCGGCGCGGCGGCAAAGAAGGGGTCGGCCAGCAGGCGCTGCAGCAGATCCGGCAGCACCTTTCCCTGAGCCGCCCAGTGTCCGCCCTCATCGTAGCGCCGCCCCTGATGGCGCTCGATCCAGGCATCCATCAGCAAATTGCCCGGACCGCAGTCGAAACCCCGCACCGGCCGGCCCGCAGCGAGATCGGTCAGGTTGGCGATGCCGCCGAGGTTCACGATCACCCGGTGTAACTGAGGGTCGCCAAACACGGCGGCATGGAAGGCCGGCACCAGCGGTGCGCCCTGGCCGCCGGCGGCGATGTCGCGGCTGCGGAAATCGGCGATGACGGCGATTCCGGCGAGTTCCGCCAGCAGGGCCGGATTGTTGATCTGGACGGTGTAGCCGGCGCCCGGCTGGTGGCGGATGGTCTGGCCGTGGCAGCCGATGGCCGCGACCTGTGCTGCAGCGACCCCGGCGCCGGCGAGCAGCTCGCGCACCGCCGCAGCGTAACAGTGCGCCAGTTCGTTGGCCAGCAGCGCCGCGCGGCGAATTTCATCCTGGCCCGCAGTCTGCAGCTGCAGGGCCTGGCGGCGAATTTCTTCAGGATAGGGCAGCCAGAACGTGGCCAGCGTCCGCGGCGGATGTTCCGAAAAATCGACCAGTACCGCATCGACGCCGTCCAGGCTGGTCCCCGACATCAACCCGGCCACCAGGGACACGTCAATCCGCCTGGGCGAGGTTGAATCCGCGAATCAGCTCGATACGGGCCAGATGGGCGCCGGTCTGCGCGCGGAACAGCCCGAGCTGCTGGGGTGCCAGGGGCGGTGCGCTGGGCAGGGCCATCGCCAGCGGGTTCTGATGCACGTCGTTCACGCGGAACTCGTAATGCAGGTGTGGGCCGCTGGCCAGCCCCGTGGCGCCGACGAAGCCGATCACGTCGCCCTGGCCGACGCGGCTGCCGCGGCGCAATCCGGAGGCGAAGCCCGAGAGGTGGCCGTAGAGCGTGGTGAAGCGATTCTGGTGGCGCAGGATCACCACCTTGCCGTAGCCGCCCTGGACGCCGACATATTCGACCGTGCCGTCGCCGGTCGCCTTGACCCGGGTACCGGTCGGCGCGCCGTAATCGACACCCTTGTGCGCCCGCCATTTCTGCAGCACGGGATGGAAGCGCGCCGCAGTGAAGCCGGACGTGATGCGGGAGAATTCCAGCGGCGAGCGCAGGAAGGCCTTGCGGATGTTCTTGCCCTCGGCGGTGTAATAGCCGCCGCTGCCCTGGCCGCCGTCCGGGTCGGCGAACCATGCAGCACGGTAGGCCTTGCCGTTATTGACGAACTCGGCGGCGAGGATGCGCCCGCTGCGCACCGGGCGGCCGAGGTGGTTGATGGATTCGTAGATCACCGCAAATCGGTCGCCCTTGCGCAAATCGCGATGAAAATCGATGTCGCCGCTGAATATGTCCGCCAGTTGCATCGCTACCGCATCCGGAATTCCTGCATCATCCGATGCGCCGAACAGCGAATAGCGGATCTCGGCGGTTTTCATGATCACCTGGGTTTCCAGCGCCAGGGCCTGCTCCGCGGCGGCAAACCCGCTGCCATCGGCCTTGCGCTCGACCACCAGGGCCTCGTCCTTGCCGCCGTTGAGCGGGAAAATCAAACTCTGCAACTCACCCTGCGGTCCGGTGCGCGCCGTCAGGTTCTTGCCCGGACTGAGCTGGCGGAACAGGCTTTGCGTCGTGGCGTTGCCCTTGATGAAGCCGATCGCGGCCGGATCATCGACGCCCAGGCGCTGCATCAAGCCCATCACGGTATCGCCGCGCTGAACCCGCTCTTCGCGCAGGAAGCTCTGCTCGCTTTCCGTCGCCGCGCTCAGCGCGGGCAGGGACAGGCTTTCGACCACCAGTTGCTGCGGGATGTCCGTCGGCCGGGCCTCGTTGACCGTGCCGAGGGCAACCATGCTGAACAGCGAAACACCCACCACGCCCGCGCCGGCCCAGAAATGCGCGCGTGTCGAAGGCGCAACTCCCTCCCCTTCAAGGGGAGGGCTGGGGAGGGGATGGGGTAAAATCTTGATTTCCTGCAATTGGATGGTCGGCCGGCTGAACAGTCGGGCGAGTGTAGCAAAAATCCCCCATCCGTCAAACCGGGTTAAGACATCAATCATGGTCGATATCGACTCCCAACTGGCGCTGATCAAGCGCGGCGCCGACGAACTGCTGATCGAGGCCGAACTCGTCGAAAAACTCAAATCCGGCCGCCCCCTGCGCGTCAAGGCCGGCTTCGACCCGACCGCGCCCGACCTGCACCTCGGCCATACCGTGCTGATCAACAAGCTGCGCCACTTCCAGGACCTCGGCCACCACGTCATGTTCCTGATCGGCGACTTCACCGGCATGATCGGCGACCCCAGCGGCAAGAATTCGACGCGACCGCCGCTGTCGCGCGAGCAGATCCTCGAAAACGCCGACACCTACCGCGAGCAAGTGTTCAAGATCCTTGACCCGGTGAAGACCGAGGTCTGCTTCAACTCCACCTGGTTCGAGCCGCTGGGCGCCGCCGGCATGATCAAGCTCGCCGCGCGCCACACCGTGGCGCGCATGCTCGAACGCGACGATTTCTCCAAGCGCTACACAGGCGGCCAGCCCATCGCCATCCACGAATTCCTCTATCCGCTGTGCCAGGGCTACGACTCGGTGGCCATGAAGGCCGATGTCGAACTCGGCGGCACCGACCAGAAGTTCAACCTGCTGGTCGGCCGCGAACTGCAGAAGCACTACGGCCAGGCGCCGCAGTGCGTGCTGATGATGCCCCTGCTGGAGGGGCTGGACGGCGTGAACAAGATGTCGAAGTCGCTCGGCAATTACATCGGCATTGCCGAATCGCCCACCGAGATCTTCGGCAAGCTGATGTCGGTCTCCGACGAACTGATGTGGCGCTACTACGAGCTGCTGTCCTTCCGCGGCAACGACGAGATCGCCCGCTTCAAGCGCGAAGTCGCCGACGGCCGCAACCCGCGCGACGTCAAGGTGCTGCTCGGGCAGGAAATCGTCGCCCGTTTCCACTCGCAGAAGGACGCCGATGCCGCGCTGGCCGAATTCGAGGCGCGCTTCCAGCGCGGCGTGCTGCCCGACGACATGCCCGAAATCAGCGTCCCGGCCGGCTCGCTGGCCCAGGTGCTGAAGGCCGCCGGCCTGACGCCGAGCACCTCGGAAGCGCTGCGCATGATCGACGGCGGCGGCGTGCGCGTGAACGGCGAAAAAGTCGGCGCCCGCGACACGGCGCTGAGCGCTGGCGATTGCGTCGTATTGCAGGTCGGCAAGCGGAAGTTTGCCCGCGTCACCCTGAGCTGAAGGCGGAATGCTGAAATGCCGTATTAGATACTACAATTAGCATCTAATACGGCATTTTATGCATCCGTAAGCGCGTTTGACGGAGGTCTCATGGATACTATCTTCACCAGTATGACGGTCAGCGTCACCGAACTGAAGCGCAATTTCGCCGCCATCATCAAGCAGGCCGATGAAAGTCCCGTGGTCATACTCAACCATAACCGGCCCGAGGCCTATCTCCTGCCGGCGGCGCATTACGAGCGGCTCATGGCCTATCTGGAAGACCTGGAAGACGCCCGGATGGTGCAGGAACGCGCCAACGGACCCTTCGTCGAGGTAAGTCTGGATGAGCTATAAGCTGCGCTTCCACGAACTGGCCTTGGCGGAATGGAAAAAGCTCGACGGCAGCGTGCGCGAGCCACTGAAAAAAAAGCTCGAAGAGCGGCTGGATAACCCCCGCATCCCGTCAGCCGCGCTCTCCGGCATGGCCGATTGCTACAAGATCAAGCTCAGGCAGATTGGTTATCGGCTGGTATATCGCGTTGATGACGACGTCGTGTTTGTCACCGTTGTCAGCGTCGGCAGGCGCGATGGGCAAAAAGTTTACGCGGCAGCCCAATCGAGGCTGCGGCAGGCGCTGCCGAAGGACTGAACCCGCTTCCCCGCGCCGTGCCGCCGGCGCCGCCCGCAAGGGATACCGTCCCCGGCTTTGCCGAAGACATAACTTTTCATGGCCGCCGGAACGCCAGCGTCAGGTTCAAATACAGTCCGCTGGTTCGCGCTTCCTGCCCAGTCGAAACTCCAATTGGACAATCCTGTTGTGTTGATCGAATAATCAATCAATGCTAATCTTGCGTTGATTATTAAATCAACTCCATATGGACACCCTCATCGACCAGATCATCAGCGCGGCGCATGACCGCGGCCTGAACCAGACCGCACTGGCGGCGCGCGCCGGCGTTCCCAAGGAAACCTTGTCGCGGGCGAAGAAGCGCGGCTCGGCGGGCCTGGATATTGTTCAAGCCCTGGCGCGCGCTGCCGGCGTGAACCTCGGCATTGTTCCCGCAGCGCCGTCCTTTCGCTCCGCGCCTGCCGCAAGCTTCCGTGAGCGGCATCGCCTGCTGGCCTGGTCAAACCCCGGCGCGTCGCCCGCGGTGCTGCTGCGCCGCGCGCTGGTAGCGCCGGAATTCGGCACGCTTCTCGACGCGGCCCTGGAGTTTGGGGTTGATGAAGTCATTCAGGAGTGGGAGAGCTTGAAGTCTTCAGGTGACCCGGAAGCAAAGCGGGCTGCCCCGATCACCGAACGAATCTTGCGCAACATCCGGCATGGATACCAGCAAGCTGCCGCCTGAAACGCGGCGCCTCTGGGCGCGCCTGGAAAACAACCCCCTTCTGGCCGGGTTCGTCCTGATTGGCGGTACGGCTCTGGCGCTGCGCATCGGCCACCGGGTCAGCGAGGATCTGGACTTCGCCTACCTCGGAAACCTGCTCCCGGCATTGCGCTTGCGTCAACTCGTCCGCGACCTCGACGATGGAGGTGTGCATCTTCGGTTGAATCAGGACCCCGTTGCCGAGCAGGAGTTCATCAACTCCGGCCTGCTGCTGGAGGACCACCAGCAGAACTATGTAGCCGACGACGCCGTCAAGCTGTCCTTCGTCAGGCTGGACAACCCGACAACGCGTCTGCTGCACGGGAACGCGGAATCCGCGCCGCGGGTAGCCACTTTGGACGAGATATTCAAGACGAAAGCGCTGGTCTGCGGCGAGCGGTCAAAATCCCGCGACTGGTTTGACCTCTACATTCTGATGACCCGGCATGGCTACGACGCCATGGACTTGCACCGGGCCTTCGCCGAAGCCGACTCCCCGCACACTTTCAAAACGGCCGCGCAGCGCCTGCGCGCCTGCATGCCGAATCAGGCGGACGAAGGCTATCTTCAACTCGTTGAACCGGCGCCCACGCTGGAAGACATGCGCGGGTATTTCGGCGCAGCCCTTGATCAGCTTGAACGCGATCTGAGCACAATCGCATTCAAGGCGAAAGGGGCGGCCGGGCGGCCGCGCTGACGCCGCGTCGCGGCGAGTATCTTGCCCGCGCCGTCCCGCCGGCGCCGTCCGCAAGGGATACCGTCTCCGGCTTTGCCGAAGACATAACTTTTCATGGGCGCCGGAACGCCGGCGCCAGGTTCAGTGCCTCGTACGGAGTTTCCAGTACATCGGCGATGGCGCGATAGACGTCGCGCATTGCCGCAATGGGCAATCGCGCCAGCGGGCCCCCTGTCAGGCGCCGATTATCGATCGCGCGCAACTGGTCGATCAGCAGATCGGAATCCTGATCGAGCCGCTCGCGCGCAGGAACCCGCAGGCGCAGGGGTGCGGTGTTATTCATCAGGTTTGTCGTCAGTGGCACGACCAGCGTCGACGGATGGCCGGCGTCCAGCAGCGCCTGTCCTTGCACGATCAGAACCGGTCGCATTTTTCCCGGTTCGGCACCGCGGCCAGGATTGAGGTTGGCGAGCCAGGCCTCGCCGTTACCGGGTTTTGTCATGCTCGAAATCGACGGCTTCAAATTCAGCGCATATCCGGATGCTTTCATCGCGCACGCGCTGCGAAACCGAAGCCAGCCGCTTGCGCCGATCTTCGGCGGCGACTTCGCGGTTCATGCGGCTGATGGCCAGGCGGACATACTCCGAGCGGGGCAGATGCAACAGTTTTGCCCTGGCATCGACTTCCTTCATCAGATTTTCCGGCAGGCGGAGGGAGAACGCAGTCATTGTGAAGTACAAATAGCGTTAAAAAATGTACTACAAATCGTACTAAGTGATCCTGCCGGAATTAATGGCATCAACGCGTTTCGCCTGATCGATCTCAACACGGCGGTGACTGTGGCAAGAAAGCCACAAAATGATCATGGCCGGGTGCAAAAACTGCCGCGGCGATTGTCCGCCGTGCGGGGCTGAAGCAAAATGCTCCCAGCTTCCCGGTTTCGGGTAGGCGCAGCGAGCAGTGACCGACCACGTGGTGTCATTGCTGACTGTTTAAAACCAACTCTCTTTTTGGAGAAATCTATGCAAAAGAAACTAATTGCTCTGGCCATCGCTGGCCTGGCTTCGACGGGCGCCCTGGCCCAGACCAACGTCACGATCTACGGTATTGCTGATGCTGCTTATGTGAATGCCAGCGGCGAAGGCACTACGGGCAGGTCCACCGACTTTAGCGGCATCCAGGGCGGTCTCCTGTCGGGTTCCCGTCTCGGTTTCAAGGGTTCCGAAGACCTCGGTGGCGGTCTGAGCGCCGTATTCGTGCTCGAGTACGCGCTGAACAATGACATCAATGCAGGTGTTGGTAGTGGTGGTGCTCTGGCGGCCCGTCAGCAATACGTCGCCCTGAACAGCACGAGCTGGGGCCAACTCGGCCTTGGCCGTCAGTATGCTGCCGGCTTCGGCGCAGCCGCAACAAACGCCCAGACGGCCGGTCTCTTTGACATTCAAAGCATCCTGTCCGTCAACGCCGGTATGTCTATCACCCCGAACAGCGCAGCACGCATCAGCGACTCGGTCAATTGGATTTCGCCGAAGTGGGGTGGTTTCAGCGTCAACGCCATCTATGGTTTTGGTGAGGCCACTGCTGAAGGTACTTCCACTTCCGACAGCACCTTCATGGGCATCGGCGCCAACTACTCCAATGGTCCTCTGAACGTCGATCTCGTGTATCACGACCGCTCGAACGTTGGTGGTGTCAATAACGCCGACATCGACGAATGGTACCTTGGCGGTAAATACAACTTCGGCGTGGCCACGGTTTTCGGCACATGGCAGACGATGGATATCGATGCGACGAATGTTGACGTCGACGTCTGGACGATCGGTGCATTCATGCCGGTCTTCAAGTCTGGAACTATCGGTTTGACCTACGGCGATCAGGACGTTAGCGGCGCTGGTTCCAATACCGATGCTAAGGCTTGGAACTTGACCTACACCCACAGCCTGTCGAAGCGTACGACTATGTATGCTGGCTATACCGACGTTTCGAACGACAAGGGTGGTTTCAAGAACCGCGTGGGCGGCCTGAGTGTCAACCTGGCGGGTGGCACGGGCCTCTCCCAAGACAACAGCGCCTTTTTTGCTGGTATGCGTCACTCGTTCTAATTGTTCCTGTCGGGGGATCATCCCCGATCTGGTTCAAGCAACAGACAAACGGCCACCTTCGGGTGGCCGTTTTTACGTCTGGCTTTCCAAATGTCGGTTAAACCGACAATCCTCGGCTGAGGCTGCGTTGGGCTGTTTAAGAAATTGTCGGTTAAACCGACAGTTTTTGGCCAAATCCGTCAGGCATTAGCGCAGCGGGTCAAGCTTCAAATATTCGCCGGTCAGTCTTCCTGCGTTCCAGCTGGCTATCAACTCCTCGCGGTGAATCTCTATCCACGCATTCACCAATATCTGCTTTTGGGGCGGGATTTGTCCGTAGATCACTTCGTTCGTAGCCACATCAATCCGTGTTTCTGCGCCGTCGCATAGCGCAACCACGAAGGGCGATAGTTCCTTTTTGACCTTGGTAGCAGCAAAGGCGACGACCACTCCGTAGTAAGCCGAAATGATTTTCACCTCGGACCGCAAGAGTAGTTTGGCGAATGGCTTTTTGTATAAATGAGACAGATCCAGGCTCGGAATCTCAAAGCATTCCATCGCTTCAAACAACGGCTCAAGCGGATACTGCTCATTGCCATACTTGCGACCCGCCGAAACTGCGGTATGCCCTGTCAGCGCATCGTGCACCGCTTCCTCTATCCCGACAGCGCGACACGCATCTTTAAACGTATGACGGAATGAGTGGAATACTTTTCGGCTGTCACTGATCTTCACCTTTTTCCGCAAGTACCCCGAGAAGAAGTTGCTGAAATAGCCTCCCAATTTCCCGCGCGGGTTTGGCTTGAGATGCGGAAACAGAAACTTGGCGGGCTTCATCCGAGCCACATAGTCAATAAATCCGCAGACCGTCAATACGGGATGCACGGGAATTCTGCGCCGCGATGCCGAGTTCTTGAGATGGGAATGCTGGGCCTCGTCGGTGATATTCACGTAGTGCCCGAGACCCTCTAAATAATGGACATCATTTACCAGTAACTGCGCCAGTTCCTCAATACGGGCACCCGTGAAAAGCGCCAACAGCGGCAACCAGTATGCAGCCTCGCGCCCAGCCCCTTTTGGGCAATATCCACCTACGTAGATTTCGGAGTTGAATATTTTGGCAAGATCGTCGCTGGTAAATGCAACGCGGCTCTTCTTATCATGACTTACAGGCGTCCGAATGTTGTCTGCGGGATTAGTCTCCAGCAATTCGTAGTTGAGACCAGTGAGAAACAGCGTCTTGAGAATGCCGATCTTGCGACCCGCCGTCGTCGCACTTTGACCCGCTTCAAGTATCTGGTCGCGGTAGCCTACGACATCCTTGCGGGTGATTTCAGTCAGCGGCTTCCTGTAAATGACATCGGCAAATGACCGCAAAACCTTCCAGTAGTCTTCAATCGTTGTCGCCCTTCTGTTGGGCGATGATTTTGTCCATAACTGAAACAGGTTTTCATACTGATGCAGCGCGGCGTGATGACTGAGCAGTTGATGTTCAAAATGGGGCTGACCACGCTGCGGATGTATCTCTGCTCTTTGTTCGGGATTGCTGAGTTGTATCAGTTCCACTCACTTATGCCAGTAGTGCGAATACCATAAGCATAGTGTCAGACTGTTTGAATGAGCAACCTCGTTTGGCGGTATCTATGACCGCGTAGAACTGCGTTTAGGAAGATGTCGGTTAAACCGACACCACAGCTTACTTCCCCGTGCGCAATCCAGCTTCCGCGTTCGCCAACTGCTGCCGCAGTCGCGCTGCATAGTTTTTGTCGGTCTGCTTTTTCAAGTCGCTGTAGCGCCGCATCGCCAGAACCTTTTCCATCTCAGTCGCTGGTTGCTGCTGATCGCTGGCGGCAATCTTCGCTACGACCTGCCCAACCCGCCCTTGCCGTTTCATGATGGTGGGCGGCACAGCTACTGGTTGCTGCCTTGCTTCAATAATCTCTTTTACCTTCATAGTCGCGGCTCCCGTTCTTGTATTTATTGGGGGCGAAAACTGTCGGTTAAACCGACGCGCTGACGGGAAAGCACTGCACCGCCGAGCGACAGCGTCTTACAGACCCTGTCGTAGCCAACGAAAGCCAGCACGCCGCCAAAAGCGCAGCGTCCTAGCCTCCTGTCGCAGACATCACTTCTTAAAACCTGCCTTTACTGCACCGCTGACAGCTTCAAGCTGCGAGTCCAGTTCGCCGCCTTCAACGGCAGCTTTCAGCGTCTCAAGCGTTGGGACAAGCTGATCGGCAGTTGCAAGTTCAACAGCCGTCTTGCCCTTGGCAATTTCAACGATCTTCGCACCGTAGCGCAGCTGAACGCAAAGCTTGCCAGTATCAGTCACAAACCACCATTCTTTGATGCTCTTCGGGACGGTAATCGTTTTCCGTTCGCCCGTTTCCGCGTCTGTCACCTTGCGCTGCTTGGTCGGCGCGTAGCTCGTGCCGTCCTGCCTGGCAGTAGCAAGCGCGATTTGTTCGGCGATGCGTCTTGCGACCTTAGTGCGCCGCTGGACTACGGGCGACAGTTGCGCGGGTTTCTTTGCTGCGATCAGCTTCAGATTGGAGAGTGCAGTCATTTCAATTACTCCTATACGTTATGAACACACCATAACTGTATGGTCAGAGTAATGGTCTGAGCAACCTCTAAATATTCATATGTGATTCTTCGGTTTTGCGCAGTGCCTCTGCACGATCTGCGCCTACGCGCTTCGTTTCACTGTATCGAGTTGTCTCACTTTGGTTATGAAATTGCACGATTTTCTTTGGTGAGGATAAATATTTACGAGTTGCGATGAGTGGCATAAGTCGCAGAAAGAAAAAGAAGTTGCTTGTTACAAGTAGTTGCTGATTGGGAACAAATGAGTAACTCAGACGAGCAACCCGCGACGAGCGACATCTTTTTTGTTCGAGCGACTACGGCAACACAGGCAACTCCTGTAACCACTACAAGGAGAAAATTATGGAACAGGCAATCGCAGTGAGATTTTATGAAAACAAGAAATATGGAAGCACGCAGGGTAAGGGGCTATTCCGCAAAGCCATATTCAACGCGACAGCAGACGTGCAGCAGCCCAAAACGAAATACCTGCTTGATATGTTCAGCTACGTCGATTGGGAGAACAGCGCCAAGTCCGACGAGGACATGAAGGCACTGGCACAGGCAAACGAGTTGGTAGGCGATATGCCCAAAGCTGATTTGCTGGGAACGTGGGTAAAGCGACTGGACAGCGATGGAACCAAACCTCGTGTTACTGGCTTCGGCGTGATGGACTTGAATACGCACCAGTTGGTATTGCTGATCAACGACACCGTAATCGGCGTAGAGCAAGCGTGGGAGCTTGAAGTGAAGCCCTGCAAGCAATCAGCTTCCAACAAGAACAGCCCGCAGCTACTGGCTACCAACACGGACTTGAGCTGACGCAAACACATAGCCCAGCACCTACGACGCACATACACGCTTATTTAGCGGGTTTTAGGGGCTGGGCGTGCTGTTGATAGCAGCGCGGCGGAAATAAACGCTTGTAGGGCTTGTAACGCGCTGCGGGCTAAATACTCAAACAAAGGAAATTGCGAAATGCTTTGGTCATCTACTAAGTCGTTGATTATTGGAAGGTCAGTTTTACGCACAAATCGGTTGCCCAATTCGGAGCAAAGAAATTACGCTATGCCATATCAATCCTGTGATTTGAAGGAGTAAAAAATGGCACAAGCAAAAACATTCACTGACAAGGAACTGCGACGGGTGCTTGACTACATTGCGTCCCGCAAGCATTCAGCCCGCAACAGGGCGATGCTGCTCACAACGCATTGGGCAGGGCTACGCGTGGGCGAGGTTGCCGCGTTAAAGATTGGCGACGTGTTAGCGGCGGACGGCACCATCAAAGCAGAAGTGCGCTTGCAGCCCGAGCAAACGAAGGGAAAACACGCGCGGACTATCTTCCTGCCTGAGAAGCTGCGCAAGGAACTGCTTACCTACTTGGCAGGCATTGACCGCAGCGATGTAAGCAAACCCCTGTTCGCCACGCAAAAGCGCGACGGATTTACCAGCAATACCTTATGTCAGCATTTCCATTGGCTTTATAGGGAAGCGGGGATAGCGGGGGCAAGCAGCCACAGTGGGCGCAGGTCGTTCATTACCGCGTTGGCTGCAAAGGGCGTCGGCGTCCGTGTCCTCGCTTCGTTAGCGGGACACAAATCCATTCAGACCACCCAAGCCTATATCGACGTCAATGACGATATGAAGCGCCGCGCCGTCGAGCTTATATAGCTGTCGGTTTAACCGACACCCATCATTGCCTGTCAGTTATAAATTGGCTTGGCTGGACAATCCGTAGCAGCTTGACCTCTACCTCCACAATTCCACACTCTGCGACGCACTGGCGCTTTTCCATCAGTTCATCTACTGATGGATAAACGTAGGTTTCAACATTGGGCAGTTCGTGGTCAAAGTCTGTCTTGCACATGTATCCAATATGGTTGCTCAATGGTGCTCTCCTATTCTGTCGTTCAGTCTGCGCAAGGAAACTTGCCATTACCCACATGATGAATCATCGCATGGGCTCGTCGTAGATAGCGGCTGATTGTTGCAGACATACGATTGCGCTTCTTAGCCAGCAACGGAATGGAGTCTCCAGCATTTGGCATTGCCTTCTTTACCAGTCTGAGCGCAAAACCCACATCGCTTTGCTTCATATTGGGGTTCGCCTTGCAATAGTCATAAACCAGCAAAGTTTGCTGCAAAGACATTACAGAGAACTTGCCGCTAACTTTACGAAGAGCACCGCTATCTCGCTTGACGGGGCGACCTGGCGTACCTGTATGCCGTTCCGCCAGTAGCCGATGAAACCAGCGTTTGATGCGGCGCTTTGGTTCCATCAACGGCACAGCGACAACCAACACGCTGTCGTGCGTCCATGCCGCATCCCATTCGCTGGTGTCCTTTAATTCCTGCAGCTGAATGGGGCCAGCAGGTTCGGCAAATAGTCGCTCGCCCCTTCCGCCCTCTTGCCACCAATGCGAGAAGCTCAGCGCATGAACGTTGCCAAAGTCAGCATATAGCTTCGCCATACGCCCCTTGCCGCCTCGCTCACAGCATCGCCTGTAGTCCTCGTTTCGCTTGAGGAACTCATACCACCAGTAATACACCGTTTGCTCAGCATGAATGCTGGGGCGATGCGCGACTGGCGCTCGATACAAAAAGCTACGGTTGGATACACGGACGTTGGGACGTTTTACAGGAAGTGTCGCCATAAAAGTAGAAGTATTTAACAAGGAAATATCACATATTACCTCGGTGGAGCATATCGTTTTCTAATACACACATCGGATCACACAGTGTGAAACGAAATCAAAAAGGAGATTCAAAATGCAAAACCAATCCGCCAACACCGCCGCTGTAGTTTCCTCCACCAACGCTGCTGATGTCGTCCAAAACGACACTGTAGCTCCTGCCACTATCGCTGTCGGTTTAAACGACAGCGTCAAAGCAGCCCCTGCTAACACAGCAGACAGCAAGCCTGTCGACGTGCGCACTCGCATTGCGGCGCTGATCGCTGAGCGCAAAGTGTGGCAGCACGGTGCGTTTGTGAAAAGCAATGTGGAATTGTATGCGCTGCTCGGCAAGTGCTACGCGTTCTACTTTGACCTGCGCGGCAATGACAAGGACGCAAAAACAGCACGGGAAGTGCTGAATGCTGAAATGGCAGCGAAGGCGTACAGCTTTAGTGAGTCGACGCACGTACTCACAAAGCTAGTCAAGTATGTGTTTGAAGGGGTTGATCGTCGTCGCGTGTCGGCGTACAGCCTGGTTTTGCGTGAAGCACTGACGCAGAATAAGAAGGCAGGCGAAATCCCAGCGTTTATTACGCAAGGCGGTGGCGTTGAAGAAATTCGGCGCAGAAAGAGCCCGACGGCTAAGACGCCGCAGCAGAAAGCCGAGCTTGGCAAGCAGGCAGTCGCCACGCAGCAACTGGCGACCTTCACCAGCGACACGCTGGCAGTGCTTGCGCAGCAAGCTGGCAAATCGGCAGGCGACGATGTTGTTGCCATTCTCACGCAGCAAGCAGACGGCAGCTTTGTCGTCAAAGCGCTGGTCAATAGCACGACCGTGCTCAACGCGGCGCGGGTTAGCGCTTACAGCGCAACTGTAGCTGTCGGGAAAACCGACAAAGCAGCAAACGACGAAAAGAAGCTGGAGGAGCTTCTGAACGACGCGGCAGGGTAATTGTTGGACACGCAGGGCGGGCAATGGTGCTTGCTCTGCGTTTTTTATGTGGGGTTTTAAAGGAGAAGCAAATGAGTAACATTACTATCGCAGCACCCAACGTGATCGGCGACATCGTCTATCACTCTGTAACAGAACGGCAGTTGATTGCTGACATCGCGTCTGGCGTTCGAGCATTTCCAGCATGTGGCAAGAACGGCATCTTGCTATACGGCGACTACGGGACTGGCAAGACCACGCTTGCGCGGCTGTTGCCAGACGCAATTGAGCAAGGCAAAAGCAGTAGCAGTGCTTACTACGACTTCATCAGATGCGGGCAAGCGCTTACTGGACCCGTGCTGATGGCGCAGTTGAGCAAGCGATCAATGTTGATGTCGGCTAACGGAAGCGGTTATCACTACTTCGTGCTGGATGAAGTTGATAACTTGACGAAGCTGGCGCAGGCGTCGTTAAAGTCGGCGATGGGCATTCCGCAGACGATTTTCATACTGACAACGAACCACATTGGCAAGATAGATGCGGGTGTGCAGAATCGCTGCGTAAAAGTAAATTGCAATGCAGGACCTGCGCAGGACTATCTGCCCATTGCAAAGCAGGTTCTAAGTGACTGCGCTGCAAATCCTGTCGCTGACGATAAGCTGCTGCCGATCATTGCACGTTGCAATGGCTCGGTACGGGAAATCGCGGAGCAAATGCAGCGCATCGCCGCCATACGGAAAGCAAGAGCGGGCATCGCACTCGCCGCGTAGCAAACTGCAGCCGTTTTGCAGTAAGTGTCGTTTTACACGACTCCTCAATGCCCGTTAGCAGCGGGCATTTTGCTTTTGTACGCGGTCGCACCGACTGAGTAGCAGCGTTTGCGTTCTCGTCAAAAGTTGTTCTCTCGCAAAAGTTATGCAAAAGACGTTTTGAATCCGCTGCCTGCGGTTTAGCAACGATCCTCAGCATTTACCGCGTAGTCCGCCATTGATCAGCATCCTCATTGCGCTGGTTCAGATGGCGGATTTTTGTGTCGACTTTTTCTTTTGCATAGAAGTAAGCCTTGTTTTGCATAGAAAACCGTACGTCATTTGCATAAATTTATGCAAATACAGTTTGTTTGACATTTTCTTGTGCGCTGCATGACACAAAAAACAGTGCGTAACCATTTGAAACATTACGCACTGTTAGCACCAACTCTCTTTTTGGAGAAATCTATGCAAAAGAAACTAATCGCTCTGGCCATCGCTGGCCTGGCTTCCACGGGCGCTCTGGCCCAGACCAACGTCACGATCTGGGGCGTTGCTGACGTTGGCTATGCCAACGGGTCGTCGGATCGCGGCGCTGCTACTTTCGGCGACGCCAAATTCAGCGGCCTGACCACTGGCGTTCTGTCGGGCAGCCGTCTCGGCTTCCGCGCTCAAGAAGACCTCGGCGGCGGCATGACGGCTGGCGCCCTGTACGAATTCGGCACGCTGGGTCCGGACGGTGGCGCGGCTGCTTCCGTTGCTTCCGTTTCCGGTATGGGCTCGATCCGCCAGTCCTACGTTTTCTTGAGCGGGAAGGATTGGGGCACCGTCCAGGCTGGCCGCATCTACACCCCCGGCACGAATACCTTCCTCAAGTTCGAGGCTGAAAACGGTGCGTACTTCGGCCCGAACAATCGCCTGGCCACCGGCATTAACAACACGATTGATGGCGGTTCCGACCGTTCCCGTCTGAACAACTCGGTCGCTTGGCTGTCGCCCAACTGGAGCGGCTTCAGCGGTCAAGTGCAGTACTCCTTCGGCGAAAATGGCAATGCAGCAGTCGGCACGACCGATGACCAGCGCTTCTGGGGTCTCGGTGTCGACTACACCAAGGGCCCGCTGGCTGTTGGCGTTGCCTATCACAATTTCAACGATTATTTGGGCACCGTCGCCGGCGCGGCTACGCGTGATCTGACCGAATGGATCGTCGGCGGCAGCTACGACTTCGGCATGGTCAAGCTGTTCGGTTCCTACCAGGACTTCGACGGTGACAACATGGCTTCGATTGGCGGTGCTGCTGCTGCCCTCGCGAAGATCGACGGCGACCTCTACCAAATCGGTGCCAGTATTCCGGTCTTCAAGGTTGGCACGATCACCGTGTCCTACGCAGATCTCGACCGTAACACCACTAGCGCAGCCGGCGTGAAGTCCTCGGCCGATGCTGATGGCTGGGGCATCTCCTACCGTCATAACCTGTCCAAGCGCACCACGCTGTATATCGGCTACAACGATATCAGCAACGATAGAGGCAGTGTAATTAGCGTGGGCGCCGGTCTCGGCGCTCCGGACGCCGGCAAGGATTCGTCTGGCTACGCGATGGGCATGCGTCACACGTTCTAATTGTTCCTGTCGGGGGATCATCCCCGATCTGGTTCAAGCAGCAAACAAACGGCCACCTTCGGGTGGCCGTTTTTACGTCCACAGGGATTTAATTAAAGGGGCCAGGGTCGAATTAAACGATTAAAGGGGCCAGGGTCGAATAAAAAGAAACGGATTAAAGGGGCCAGGGTCGAATAGGATTAAAGGGGCCAGCGAATAAAAGGATTAAAGGGGCCAGGGTCGAATAAAAAGTCGGCGCTGGCGACACGGCGACCGTCTCTATGTCCAATTTGAGGGGCCTCGGGTTTTCCGGGCGCCTTCCCTCGTGCGGGGTCGTTAAAAGATTAAAGGGGCCAGGGTCGAATAAAAAAGTCGGCGCCGGCGAGATTAAAGGGGCCAGGGTCGAATAAAAAAGTCGGCGCCGGCGACACGGCAATCGTGTCGCAGAAAACAAGAGTCGCGACGTGAACGCGACGGGCATGACCTGCGATTCGATGTTAGTATTCGTTTGTGTACATATTGATACAAAAGGCTGCCATGGAAACAACGACACTGACTTTGCGCATTCCGGAGGAGATGAAAGATCAACTGGACAAACTGGCTGATGCCACCCGTCGATCGAAATCCTACCTCGCAGGCGAAGCCATTCGCCAATACCTGGAGCTTGAGTCTTGGCAGATCGGTGAAGTCCAGCAGGCTCTGAAGGAGGCGGACGCCAATGATTTCGCGTCCGATGATGAGGTTGATGCCCTTGTGAGGAAGTATGCAGCTTAAGTGGCTGCGACGCGCCCTGGAGAACCTCGACGAAGAAGCGGCCTACATTGCCAAAGACAGCCCGCACATGGCGGCCGAGTTTGTCCGGCACATGCGCGACAGCGCTGCCATGCTCACCGATCATCCCGACATGGGACGTCCGGGCCGGATTGCGGGAACACGCGAACTTGTCGTGAAGCGATTTTCATACATCCTGCCCTATCGTGTGCGCGGCGGTGCGGTGGAAGTCCTGCGCGTCTTCCATACAGCGAGGAAATGGCCAAGACG
>JBIKKY010000066.1:0-14844 GCA_044360105.1 Sulfuritalea sp. | reverse complement strand
TGGTGCGCCGACTTCTACGACGAGCTCTACGACGAGGTCAAGGATCGCGTCGCGCGCGGCATCGCCGCCGTGCCGAACGAGAAGTGCCGCATGATGTCCGACACGCAGCCGCCCTGGTCCTTCCTCAAGATTTTCCGCTACCTCGAAACCTACGGTGCGGTGTCGATCGGCTCGCTCTATACCTTCGCCCTCGAAGGCATCTGGGAAGACAAGCCGGACGGCAGCTGGGGCGGTCGTTCGCTGCCCTGGGAAAAAGGTATCGAGATGAATACCCGCGACCAGATCCTGCGCCTTTACGCCGACTGGAACCTGTCGAAGCCGCAGTGGCAGCACTTCTTCGATCCGCGCCTGAAGACCGAGATGATGCTGCGCATCGTCAAGGAATGGCAGGTCGATGGCGTGATGCTGCACCTGAACCGCGGTTGCGAAGGCCTCAGCCTCGGCATCATGGAAAACCGTGGCGGCATCGCCAAGGCCGGCGTGCCGATCATGACCTTCGAAGGCAACATGGGCGACGAGCGCGAGTTCGATGAAGTGCGCACCCAGGCCCGCGTCGATGCCTTCATGGAACAGCTTGGTCTGCGCCGTCAGGCCGCCTGACCTTTACAAGTTAAGACAGGAGGAATCAAGGATGATTACCGCTGGAATCGATATGGGGTCCCGCAGCATCAAGGTGATACTGCTCGAGGAACTTAATGTAGACGGTGCGCCGCAGCTGAAATACGGCGTGAAGAAAGTTCACATCATGATGCCAGGCGACCTGGATCAGGACGTCGCGGCCGACAAGGCCTATGACGAGGTCTTGGCCGCGGCCGGCCTCAAGCGTGAAGACGTCAAGGCGGTGTTTGCCACGGGAGCCGGACGCAAGCAGGTTTCTTTTGCCGCTGAGGGCATCACCGAGATGACCGCCGGCGCGAAGGGTGCCGTATTCATGTATCCGCAGGCGCGTACCGTGGTCGATGTCGGTGCCGAAGAAGGTCGCGGCATGAAGACCGACGCCGAAGGCCGCGCGATCGACTTTGCCGGCAACGAGAAATGCGCCGCCGGTGCCGGGTCGTTTGCCGAAGCCATGTCGCGCGCCCTGCAGATGACGCTCAAGGAATTCGGCGACGCCAGCCTCAAGTCGGACAAGTCGATCCCGATGAACGCGCAGTGCACGGTATTTGCCGAGTCCGAAGTGGTGTCGCTGATCCATTCGGCGACGCCGAAGAACGACATCGCCAAGGCAGTGCTCGACGCCGTCGCCAGCCGCGTCTGCGCCATGGTGCGTCGCGTCGGCATCGAAGGCGAGGTGGTGCTGATCGGCGGCATGGTGCATAACGCCGGCTTCGTCCAGTCGCTGAAGGTAGCGATGGGCGTCGATACGATTTCCCTGCCTGACATGCCCGAGTACATCAGCGCGCTGGGATGCGCGATGATTGCCGCCGAGCGTCAGCACTGAACCCCCACGGATAAGGAGCGAAAACATGAATGCAGAAGTGACAGCAGCCCCCGTGGTTGCAGAAACGGTCCCGGAGAAGAAGGAATTCTGGCGCTGGCAGGAAAACGTTTGGGTCGATGAGACCAAGGACTGGAAGACCGCCAAGATCATCACCTGCGGTATCGACGTCGGTTCCGTGTCGTCGCAGGCCGTACTCGTGGTGGACGGCGAACTCTACGGCTTCAACAGCATGCGCACCGGCAACAATTCGCCGGATTCCGCCACCAATGCGCTGCAAGGCGTGATGGACAAGTGCGGCATGAAGCTGGAAGACATCCACTACGTCGTCGGCACCGGCTACGGTCGCGTCAATGTGCCGTTTGCGCACAAGGCGATCACCGAAATCGCCTGCCATGCCCGCGGCGCCAACTACATGGGTGGCAACGGCGTGCGCACTATCCTCGACATGGGCGGCCAGGACTGCAAGGCCATCCACTGCGACGAAAAAGGCAAGGTCACCAACTTCCTGATGAACGACAAGTGCGCCGCAGGCACCGGTCGCGGCATGGAAGTGATTTCCGATCTGATGCAGATCCCGATCGCCGAACTCGGTCCGCGTTCCTTCGACGTCGATGTCGAGCCGTCAGCGGTTTCGTCGGTGTGCGTCGTGTTCGCCAAGTCCGAGGCGCTGGGCCTGCTCAAGGCCGGCTACACCAAGAACAAGGTGATCGCGGCGTATTGCCAGGCCATGGCCGAGCGCGTAGTGTCCCTGCTCGAACGGATCGGCGTCGAGGAAGGCTTCTTCATCACCGGTGGTATCGCGAAAAATCCGGGCGTGGTCAAGCGCATCGAGAAGATCCTCGGCATCAAGGCCATGGAAACCAAGGTCGACAGCCAGATTGCGGGCGCCCTCGGTGCCGCGCTGTTCGGTTATACGCTGATGTCGAAGAAAGCCGCCGCTGCCTGATAGCATCTTGCGACGGCCGGCTCTGTGCCGGCTGTCGCGGGACCTGACCAGAAGGGAAAAGTTATGATCGCCAACTACGGTTACAAGGACGGCTCGGGTGAGTACTACATCAGCATCGACACCGACAAGTGCATCGGCTGCACTGCAGAGCGCGCCTGCCTGACGGCGTGTCCGAAGCAGATGTTCGAAATCATCACCGACGATTACGACGACGAGGTGGCCTGGGTCAAGAAACCCAACTGCCGCACCCTGTCGTACGACTGCGCGGACTGCAAGCCGTCCAGCGGCTACACCAGTTTGCCCTGCATGACCGCCTGTACGCCGGGCGCGATCAAGCACTCGTGGTAAGCGGAGTGATTCCCATGGCAGAGACACGGCGCGTAATCCCGATCGCCCAGGCCAAGGTGCTCAGTCCGGAGGACGCCCTGCTCAAGGAGGGCTGGGTGCGCCAGACCGTCATCGGCGAGCCGCGTCTGTCCGAAATCGTACAGAACTACAAGGCGATGGGTTTCGAAGTCCATGTCGAAGAGTTCAAGACCGAAGGGGACAGCGGCTGTACCACCTGTTTTGATGCCGGTCAGGGACTGGGCTTCATGTATGGCACGGTCTATGTGCGCAAGCGCAGCGAACCGGCCGGCGAAGACGAACTGTTTTAAAAATTGGGAGCGTCTGAGGCGCTACCGACACTACTAGGAGGAATGAAATGCCTGATCAGAAAAGAGTAATGCGCGTTTTGCGCCAGGGGGACCTGGACGCCATTGTCGCCATCGACGCCTTCGCTTCGAAAGAACCGCGGCGCGAATACTACGAGCGCAAGATTGCCGGCATCCTTAACAGGAACGCCAACATCAATACCTCGATCGTCTGTGAAGTCGAGGGCAAGGTGGTCGGCTTCGTCATGGGCTACGTGTTCTTCGGCGAATTCGGCATCAGCGATGCGACCGCAACCATCGATACGCTGGGCGTGCATCCGGACTTCCGCAAGCACGGCGTCGCCGCCGAGATGCTCGACCAGTTCATGATGAACATGAAGGCCGCCAGCGTGAAGAAGGTCTATACGCTGGTGAACTGGGACGATTTCGCCCTCGAAAAATTCTTCTCGGCGAACAAGTTCGTGCCGTCGAAGCGGATCAACCTCGAGTGCGTGCTTCCCTGAGTGCTTGTGAATAAATCTACTGCGCGTGCCGGATCGGGGCTTGGGCGGTGCTCGCTATCCTCATGTACAGAAACGTACATTCCGGTAGCTGCGCTCCGGTCGCACCCCGCTGCGGCCCGCTCGCTACGATTTCTTCACAAGCACTGAGTTTGCGGGCACGCTGACGGGTCATGTGGATCGACACCCATTGCCATACGAAATACTCGTACGACAACTGGCTCGAACCGCTTGACCTGATCCGCCGCGCCAAGGCGCTGGGCCTCGACGGAGCGGTGATTACCGAGCACTACTCCTACGAGGCATCGGAGCCGGTGGAGCAGGTCGGCCGCGATGAGGGCTTCCTGATTTTGCGCGGGGTCGAGATCGCGACGGACAAAGGGCATCTGCTGGCCTACGGGGTGGAAGATGACGGCTGGAACATCTGGGGGCGCGACAGCTATCTGCCGCTGGAGGAAGTGATTGACCGGATCAATGAACTCGGTGGCATCTGTGCGCCGGCGCATCCGTTTCGCAACGTGGGGCTGGCGAGCCTGATGGAAGGCTTGCTCGAATTGAAGGACATCGCTGCCGTGGAGTCGCACAACGGGGTCAATGCCGAAAGCGACAACGACCTGGCGATCAGCGCGTCTTCGCATCTGGGGCTGCCGACGCTGGGCGGCAGTGATTGCCACAAGACGGTTGCGGTCGGACGTTGCGCGACGGAGTTTTCGCAGGCGGTGCATGACATGGCGAGCTTCATCGCCGCGGTGAAGGCAGGCGCCTGCCGCGGCGCGTATTACCCGCCTTACACGGGCGGCGCAAAAGAATAGGGCGGAAGCCGCACAGCGGGCCCGGGCGATTCCGGGCCGGGCCGGGCAAGAACGTCGAGGAGGAGAGCATGGAGGCTGTACAGACGTCGGAAATCAGGTGGTACAAGAACCGGCAGTCGTCCGGCGCCGGTGGCGTGACGGGCGACAGTCTGGTGGTCCTGACGATCGATGGCAAGGAAGTCAAGGTGCCGGCGGGGGTTTCGCTGTTGTCGGCCGCGTCGGCCGCCGGCATCTACATTCCGGCCCTCTGCGCCCACCCGGATCTGCCGCCCAGCGCCCAGCGCGGCGGCGGCTCCAGCGGTTGCAATCTCTGCGTGGTCGAAATCGCCGGCATGACCGGCATGCGTACTTCCTGCTCGATTGCGGTCGAAGCGGGCATGGTCGTGACAACTACGTCTCCCGCCATCGACAAACTGCGCAAGGATGGCATCGCGAAAACCCTTGGCACGCATCCCCACGTCTGCCTGACCTGTCCGCAGCGCGACGGCTGCAGCCGCACCACCTGTTCCTTCGGCAATGCGGTCGAGCAGCGCTGCTGCTCGATCTTCAACAGTTGCGAGCTGCGCAAGGTTGCCGATTACGTCGGCATTCCGCCGACGACCCCCAATTACAAGCACGTCCAGTTGCCGGTGATCAAGGACGAGCCCTTTTACGACCGCGACTACAACCTTTGCATCGACTGCCGGCGCTGCCTGGTGGCCTGCAATGACGTGCGCGGCGTGGGCTGCCTCGAAGTCAAGAATACCGATGGACGCAGCTGGGTTGGCACCATCGCGCCGACGCTGCTCGAATCCGGCTGCAAGTTCTGCAGCGCCTGTGTCACCGTGTGTCCGACCGGTGCGCTGATGGACCGCACGCTCGATCCTGCGCGCAAGGAAGAAACCCAGGTGCCCTGCAAGGCCACCTGTCCCGCCGGCATCGACGTGCCGCGCTACGTGCAACTGGTCGGTCTGGGCATGTACGGCGAAGCGGTCGCCGTGGTGCGCGAAAAGCTGCCCTTCCCGGGCATCCTCGGTCGCGCCTGTTTCAGCCCCTGCGAATCGGCCTGCCGGCGCAAGGACCTCGACGATCCGCTGTCGATCCGCAGCCTAAAACGCATCGCCGCCGACAACGATACGGGCCTGTGGCGCAAGCATTCCTATCAGCTGCCGCCGAGCGGCAAGAAGGTCGCCGTGGTCGGCGCCGGGCCCGGCGGCCTGACCGCCGCCTACTACCTGGCCAAGAAGGGGCATGCGGTCACGGTGTTCGACGCCTTACCCGCTGCCGGCGGCATGGCCCGCTACGGCATTCCTTCGTATCGCGTGCCGCTGGATGTCATCGATCAGGAAGTTTCCGAGGTCGAGAAGCTCGGCGTGGAGTTCCGCTTCAACACCCGCATCGAAAACGTCGATGAGCTGAAGGCCCAGGGCTTCGATGCAACTTTCCTCGCCATAGGCGCGCAGAACGGCGATCCGCTGGGCATCCCCGGCGACGATCTGCCCAATGTCATCGACAGCCCGACCTTCCTGCGTGCGGCAACTCTCGGCAAGATCGGCGCGGAAGTCGGCGCTGGCGAGACGGCGATTGTGATCGGCAAGCGCGTCGCCGTGATCGGCGGCGGCAACGTCGCGACCGACAATGCGCGTTCGTCGAAACGGCTCGGAGCGGAAGTGGTGGACATGGTCTACCGCCGCACCCGCGAGGAAATGCCGGCGCGCGACGATGAAGTGCAGGGTTGCGTCGAGGAGCAGGTCAATTTCCGTTTCCTGCTGGCGCCGAAGAAAATCGAACTCAACGACAGCGGCAGTTCGCGGCTGAGAATCACCTATATCAAGATGGAACTCGGCGAACCCGACGCCTCGGGCCGCCGCCGCCCCATGGAAGTGGCCGGCAGCGAATTCACCGAAGATGTGGACCTGGTGATTTCGGCCATCGGCCAGCGCCCCGAAGAAATCAAGGGCTACGGCGTGCAGCTGGCGAAGAACAACCGCGTGCAGGTACGCGAGGACAGCATGCTGACCAGTCGGCCCGGCGTCTATGCCGGCGGCGACTGCGTGCTCGGCCCCTCGACCCTGATCGAATCGGTGGCCCAGGGCCGCAAGGCCGCCGCGGCGATCGATACCTTTCTGGGCGGTGATGGCAACATCGAGGAAAAGCTGCTGCCGGACTGGGACACCGATCCGCGTATCGGCCGCGAGGAGGGTTTCAACCAGAAGAAGCGTTTGCACCCGATCTTCATTGATCCAGCCAAGCGCAACAACTGGGACGAAGTCGAGCTCGGCTTCGATGACGCGACCGCGCGTGCCGAAGCCCTGCGTTGCCTCAAGTGCAACCTCGCGGCAAAGATCGATGACATGGTCCTGCCACCGGAATCCTGGCTGGAACTCAACGCCGAGAACGTGGCCGGCGTGCAGACCGAGTCCGGCGTGTATCAGTTGCTCGATGCCGACAAGAAGGTGCTGGTCATCAAGGGCGTCGAGAACCTGCGCGAAGGCCTTGAAGCCATGCTCGACAAGGCCGACATCGCAAAGTACTTCGTCTGGGAGGACGCGCCATTCTTCAGCCAGCGCGAAAACCAGATGGTGCAGGCCTACATGCAGCAGTACGGCGGCATGCCGCCCGGCGTCGGTGCGGACGAAATGGACGATCTTTTCTGATCATGGGACAAGTCATCGATTTCTACACGGCGCGCGAGTTCCGGCCAGTCCCGGCGCCCGAGGCGCGCTGCCATTGCAGCATCTGCGGAGCCGACCTGTGGCATATCAATCAATCGGGTGAAGTCTGCTGTGCCGATTGCGAGACCGTTTGCCCCTATCGCTTGCAGAGCGATCCGGCGACGGCTGGCAGCCGGCAGGCCGACTGCACGCTGGGGAAAGCAATAACGGAATTTTACGAGGACGACATTCATGCCTGATTTCAAATTCATCTCCTACGAGGACCAGGGCGAGACGTTGCGCATCGCCATCAACCGTCCGCCCTACAACGTGCTGGATATCGCCACCATGGAGGAGATGAACACGGCGCTGGACCTGGCGATGGAGAACACCACGGCCAAGGTGCTGGTCATCACCGGCAACGGCGACAAGACCTTCTCTTCCGGCGTCGATGTGGTGGACCACACGCCGGACAAGGTGGTGAAGATGATCGACGTCTTCCACGGGATACTGAAGCGCCTGATGCAGGTGTCGATACCCACCGTGGCCGCGGTCAATGGCGCGGCGCTGGGCGGCGGCTGCGAACTGGCCATCGCCTGCGACATGGTCGTGGCTTCGGAAAACGCCAAGCTCGGCCAGCCCGAGATCAAGCTCGGCGTCTTTCCGCCGATCGCCGCGATCCTGCTGCCGCGCCAGATTCCGATGACCAAGGTCATGGAGCTGCTGCTCGGCGGCGGCATCATCGATGCGCAGGAGGCACATCGCATCGGCCTGGTGAATCGCGTGTTTCCGAAGGAGAGTTTTGCCGCCGATACGGCGAAGTTCCTCGAACAATTCACCTCGCTGTCGCGCGTCGCGCTGCTGCACACCAAGAAGGCGGTCAAGGAGGCGGCAACCCGGCCGTTCTACGAGGCGCTGTTCCATATCGAACAGCACTACCTCAAGGACCTGATGGCCACCGAAGATGCCAAGGAAGGCCTCAATTCATTCATTGAAAAGCGCAAGCCGGTCTGGAAAAACAAGTAATTCAATCAGGGGAAAAAGCATGGTTCCGAGCACTATCAAAACATGGCAGATGACCGTACCGGGGACGCTGACCAAAACGGAAATCCCGGTGCCGCAGTTGCAACCGGGCGAAGTCCTGGTCGAGGTCAAGGGCTGCGGCGTCTGCCACACCGACCTTTCCTACTTCTACATGGGCGTGCGCACCGACCATCCGCCTCCGCTGTCGCTGGGCCACGAGATCTCGGGCGTGGTGGTGGCGGGTGACGCGAAGCTGGTCGGCAAGGAAGTCATCATCCCCGCCGTGCTCCCCTGCAACAAGTGCGAGTTGTGCAAGACGGGCCGCGGCAACCGTTGCCTGGCGCAGAAGATGCCGGGCAATTCGATGGGCATCTACGGCGGTTTCTCCAGCCACATCCCGGTGCCGGGCGCCGATTTGTGCATCGTCGGCAATCGCGGCAGCGTGCCGCTGGAACACCTTTCGGTGATCGCCGACGCGGTGACCACGCCCTACCAGGCCGCGCGCCGCGCGCGGCTTGCGGCCGGTGATCGCGTCATCGTCATCGGCGCCGCCGGCGGCGTCGGCAGCTTCATGACCCAGGTGGCCAAGGGCATGGGCGCCGGCACGGTGATCGGCATCGACATCAACGAGGAAAAGCTTGAATTCATGAAGGGCTACGGCGCCGACTTCACGATCAACCCCAAGGGTAAGACACCCAAGGAAGTGAAGGAGCTGTTCAAGGCCTATTGCAAGGAAAAGGGCATCCCCTCGAACTACGGCTGGAAAATCTTCGAGGTCACCGGCACCAAGCCGGGCCAGGAACTGGCCCTGTCGCTGCTGTCCTTCACCGGCTTGCTGATGGTGGTCGGCTACGGCACCGACGAGACCAGCTACATGCTGTCCAAGCTGATGGCCTTCGATGCCGAACTGATCGGCACCTGGGGCTGTCCGCCCGAGTTCTATCCGCAGGTGCTGGAGATGTGCCTCGACGGGCGCATCGATCTTGCCCCCTTCGTCGAGACGCGGCCGATGAGCCAGATCGAACAGGTCTTCGACGAGGCCCATCATGGCAAGCTCAAGCGGCGCGTGATTTTGACACCGGATTTTTGATGGAAACCAAGCGCTTTCGACACGGAGATCACGGAGACACAGAGCACACGGAGAAAACCTTTATGAATGGTATTTCTCTGTGCTCTCCGTGTCTCTGTGTCCTCTGTGTTAAAAGAGGTTCAACGACTTAACGAGGAGAAATAAAATGGCATTGGAATGGCTACGCAGGGAAAACGATCTCAAGGATCACCAGCTCATCGACAACTCGCACTTCGGCGGCGCATCTGCCACCGACGCGCCGACGGTGATCTACGAAGAGCGTCCGGTGCTGGACGACAAGGGGGCCGTGGTGCCGGGCCTGTTCTCGGCCTGGATCTGGCTCAACAACCCGACACAGTACAACTCCTACACCACCGACATGGTCAAGGGCGTCATCGCCGGCATGCAACGTGCCTCCAGCGACCGCAAGGTCGTTGCCGTGGTATTCACCGCGGTCGGCGACAAGGCCTTCTGTACCGGCGGCAACACCGCCGAGTACGCGTCCTACTACTCCAAGCGGCCCAACGAGTACGGCGAGTACATGGACCTGTTCAATGCCATGGTCGACGGCATCCTGAACTGCAAGAAGCCGGTGATCTGCCGCGTCAATGGCATGCGCGTCGCCGGTGGCCAGGAAATCGGCATGGCGACCGACATCACGGTGACTTCCGACCTCGCCGTGTTCGGCCAGGCCGGGCCGAAGCATGGCTCGGCACCGGTGGGCGGTTCGACCGACTTCCTGCCCTGGTTCCTCTCGATGGAAGATGCGATGTACAACTGCATCTCCTGCGAGACCTGGAGCGCCTACAAGATGAAGTCCAAGGGCCTCGTCACCAAGGCGGTGCCGGTGCTGAAGAAGGACGGCCAGTGGGTCAGGAACCCGCTGGTGCGCACCGATACCTATGTCGATGACGGCGAGATCGTCTATGGCGAGCCTGTCGCCGCCGACAAGATTCCCGCCGCCAAGGCGCTGATGGCCGAGTGCAAGACCGATTTCGAGCTGCTCGATGCCGAAGTCAATCGCCTGGTGTGGAAGTTCGCCAACCTGTTCCCGAATTGCCTGATCAATTCCATCGACGGCATCCGCGGCAAGAAGAAGTTCTTCTGGGACCAGATGAAGCTGCCGAACCGCCATTGGCTCGCCGCCAACATGAACCACGAGGCCTGGCTGGGCTTCAATGCCTTCGACGCGAAGAAGCCGACCGGCAAGGACGTCATCGACTTCATCAAGTTCCGCCAACTGGTGGCCGAAGGTGCGCTGTTCGACGACAAGTTCGCCGAGCAGGTGATGGCCAAGCCGAAGGGCTGATCGTGCAACTCAAGGATAAGGTAGCGATTGTCACCGGCGCCGGGCAGGGCATCGGCGCCTCGGTGGCCACGGCCTATGCGCGCGAAGGCGCCAGGGTGGCGGTCATCGACATGAACGGCGAGGCGGCGGAGAAGGTCGCCGCGGAAATAGTCGGCGCTGGCGGTACGGCGATCGGCGTCGCCTGCGACGTGTCGAATCGCGAACAGGTCGCGGCCATGGCGGCGAAGGTCAATGCCGCCTGGGGGCGCATCGACATCCTGGTGAACAATGCCGGCATCACGCGTACCGCGATGTTGCACAAGATGACGCCGGAGCAGTGGGACCAGGTCATCGCCGTGCATCTGACCGGGGCCATGAACTGCCTGCAGGCGGTGGTCGGCGGCATGATCGAGCGCAAGTACGGGCGCATCATCTACGTCACCTCGGCAGCGGGCGTGCTCGGTACCATCGGCCAGATCAACTACAGCGCGGCGAAGGCCGGTATCCTCGGCATGACCAAGAGCACCGCGAAGGAGCTGGCGCGCTATAACATCACCGCCAACGCCATCGCCCCCGGCGCCGCAACGCCGATGACCGAAGTGATACGCACCGACGAGAAGTTCAAGGACAAGTATCTCGACCGCATTCCGTTGGGACGCTGGGCGGAACCCGAAGAAATCGCACCGGTATTCCTGTTTTTCGCCTCCGACGCATCGGCTTACGTGACCGGCCAAATTCTCGCTGCCGACGGCGGCATGACAATTCACTGAAGGAACTTACATGAGCAGCCAACCGCGTTTCAACTGGGAAGATCCCTTGCTGATGGACCAGCAGCTGACCGACGACGAGCGCATGGTGAGGGACACCGCCGCCGCCTATTCGCAGGACAAGCTCGCGCCGCGCGTGCTGGAAGCTTTCCGTCACGAGAAAACCGACCCGGCGATCTTCCGCGAAATGGGTGAACTCGGCCTGCTCGGCACGACGATTCCCGAGGAATACGGCGGCGCCGGCATGAACTACGTCTGCTACGGCCTGGCCGCGCGTGAAGTCGAGCGCGTCGATTCCGGCTACCGCTCGATGATGAGCGTGCAAAGCTCGCTGGTCATGGTGCCGATCTACGAATTCGGCAACGAAGTCACGCGCAGGAAGTACCTGCCCAAGCTCGCCACCGGCGAACTGATCGGCTGCTTCGGCCTCACCGAACCCAACCACGGCTCCGACCCCGGCAGCATGATCACCCGCGCCCGCGCCGTCGATGGCGGCTACAGCATTTCGGGCTCCAAGATGTGGATCACCAACAGCCCGATCGCCGACGTCTTCGTCGTCTGGGCCAAGGACGACGGCGGCCAGATCCGGGGCTTCGTGCTGGAGAAGGGCTGGAAGGGACTTTCCGCTCCCGCCATCCACGGCAAGGTGGGCCTGCGCGCCTCGATCACCGGCGAGATCGTCATGGACGAAGTGTTTTGCCCGGAAGAAAACGCCTTCCCCGACGTGCGCGGCCTCAAGGGCCCGTTCACCTGCCTCAATTCCGCCCGCTACGGCATCGCCTGGGGCGCGTTGGGTGCCGCCGAATATTGCTGGCATGCGGCGCGGCAATACACGCTGGACCGCAAGCAGTTCGGCCGGCCGCTGGCCGCCAACCAGCTGGTGCAGCTCAAGCTCGCCAACATGCAGACCGAGATCACCATGGCCCTGCAGGGCTGCCTGCGCCTCGGCCGCATGAAGGACGAGGGCACGGCGGCGGTCGAAATCACCTCGATCATGAAGCGCAATTCCTGCGGCAAGTCGCTCGACATCGCCCGCATGGCGCGCGACATGCTCGGCGGCAACGGAATCTCGGACGAGTTCGGCGTGATCCGCCACGTGGTCAATCTCGAAGTCGTCAATACCTACGAAGGCACGCACGATATCCATGCCCTGATCCTGGGTCGGGCGCAGACGGGAATACAGGCCTTCAGTTGATGGCGAGCCGGCTGCCGGATCGGGCCGAACCGTTGTAAAGTATTCGGCCGGACACCCGCCACAGAGCGGAGGAGGAGACAGCAATGTTGCAATTGAGCAGTGCCGATCACAGCACATCGCCGCCGCGGGTGAGCATCCCGCGGCAGTACAACGCCGCCCATGACCTGGTGCAGAGAAACCTGCAGGCCGGGCGGTCGGGCAAGACCGCCTACATCGACGACCACGGCAGCTATACCTTCGGCGACCTGGCCGAGCGGGTCAACCGCTTCGGCAATGTGTTGTACGGCATGGGGCTGGCGCAGGAAGACCGGGTCATGCTGTGCCTGCTCGACACCATCGACTTCCCCACGGCCTTTCTCGGCAGCATCCAGGCTGGCATCGTGCCGATCGCCGCCAATACCCTGCTGACCACGGCCGATTACGACTTCATGCTCGGCGATTCGCGGGCCAAGGCGCTGGTGGTTTCCAAGGCCCTGTGGCCCCAGTTTGCGTCCATCGTCGGCAAGCACAAGACGCTCAAGCACGTGATCATTTCCGGCAACGATGAAAAGGGCTATCCCAACCTTGCCGAGCTGATGATGGGCGTCAGCCCGCACTTCGAACCGGCGCCGACCACCTGCGACGATTTCTGTTTCTGGCTCTATTCGTCCGGTTCGACCGGTACGCCGAAAGGCACCGTGCATCTGCACTCGCACCTGATCCAGACCGCCGAACTCTACGGCCGGCCGGTACTCGGCATACGCGAGGACGACCTGGTTTTTTCGGCGGCCAAGCTGTTCTTCGCCTATGGCCTGGGCAACGGCTTGACGTTTCCGCTGGCGGTCGGCGCGACAACGATACTGATGGCCGAGCGGCCGACGCCGCAGGCGGTGTTCCAGCGCCTGCGCGAGCATCGGCCGACCATCTTCTATGGCGTGCCGACGCTCTACGGCGCGCTGCTCGCGAGTCCCGACATGCTCACTCGCGCCGAGGTTTCGCGGCTGCGTGTCTGCGCGTCGGCGGGCGAGGCGCTGCCGGCCGACATCGGCCGGCGCTGGACCGAACTGCTGGGTGTGGAAATCCTCGACGGCATCGGCTCCACCGAAATGCTGCACATCTTCCTTTCCAACCGCCCCGGCGAAGTGCGCTACGGCACCACCGGCAAGCCCGTTCCGGGTTACGAAGTGCGCCTGATCGGCGAAGACGGCAATGTCGTAGCCAATGGCGAGATCGGCGAGTTGCAGATCAGGGGACCCAGTGCCGCCGCGCTCTACTGGAACAACCGCGAAAAGTCGCGCCACACCTTCATGGGGGAGTGGACGCGCAGCGGCGACAAGTACATCGAAACAGCGGACGGCTACTTCCAGTATTGCGGCCGTTCCGACGACATGCTGAAAGTGTCGGGCATCTACGTTTCGCCCTTCGAGGTCGAAGGTGCGCTGATGACCCACGACTCCATCCTCGAAGCCGCCGTGGTGGCCCATGCCGACACCGACGAACTGGTCAAGCCCAAGGCCTACGTGGTGCTCAAGGCCGGCGTCACACCGTCGGAAGAACTGAAACAGGAATTGAAAGCGCACGTCAAGGAGAAGCTGGCGCCCTACAAGTACCCGCGCTGGATCGAATTCGTCGCCGAACTGCCGAAGACGGCCACCGGCAAGATCCAGCGCTTCAAGCTGCGCTGATCTGCCCGATGCGAAGCTTGATTTGGCATTTGGCTTGACGCGCTTGCAGGGAAGTGTTGTCATTGCAGTTCCAATGCGGCATCGGGCACCAACGCCTTCGCCTGCCGCGAAAACATAAAGTGAGGAGATCGAAAATGCAAAAAAAATCGAACTATGACCGCCGCGGATTTTTGCTGGGCAGCGGCGCCCTTGCCGGCGCGACAGCAGCGGGCACGCTGTTGCCGGCGGGCATCGCCTCAGCGCAGTCGGGAAAAATCAAGGTCGGCCTGATGCTGCCCGCCACCGGTACCTTCGCCCAGCTTGGCCTCGCCATCACCAACGGTTTCAAGCTGGCGGTGGACGAACGCGGCGGCAAGCTCGGCGGGCGCGAGATCGAGTACTTCACGGTGGATGACGAGTCCAACCCGGCCAAGGCACCCGAGAACGTCAGCAAGCTGGTCCAGCGCGACAAGGTCGATGTCGTCATCGGCACCGTGCATTCGGGCGTGGTGATGGGCATGGCCAAGGTATTGAAGGAGTCCGGCACGCTGTGGATCAATCCCAACGGTGGCGCCGGCGCCATGACCGGTGCCGCCTGCGCGCCCAACTTCTTCCGCACCTCCTTCTCCAACTGGCAGACCACGCATGCGCTGGGCAAGGTGCTGAAGGCCAAGGGCCACAAGACCGCCGTGTTCATCACCTGGAAATACGCCGCTGGCGAGGAGATGATGGAAGGCTTCAAGGAAGGCTTCGAGAAGGAAGGCGGCAAGCTGACCAAGGAGCTCTACCTGCCTTTCCCCCAGGTCGAATTCCAGGCCCTGCTGACCGAGATTGCCAGCATCAAGCCGGATGCCGTGGTGGCCTTCTTCGCCGG
>JBIKKY010000026.1:0-42631 GCA_044360105.1 Sulfuritalea sp. | reverse complement strand
TGTGCGCTTGATGAATAATTATGTCCAGCCATGATCGGGGCAACTTGGGTCAGTGCCAACGCCCATCGGCTTTGCGGAAGCTGAGCAACAGGCTCTGTTCATAATTGGGCACTGTGCATAATGGCCGGGACTTGCCCGACGTCCCGCCGACCTGACTGTCTCTTATCGCTCTGCATAGCGGGCATTGACCAGAAAACAGTGACCGTCTCTTGAGAGCACAGAACAGAAGCAGGTAATGCGTAGGTCATCAGGCGGCTTCCTGTGCAGGCCGGTCGCTTGCCATGCGGATTCATCGGGGTCGTTGATAGTCTTTTCCCGCATCGGGCCTGCAAGCTTCGAATCCGGTGCTGTCGGTTGAATCACTTCCCCGCCGCCAGGCACGCGGCGGCGAGCGGATTCATCACTTCAACACCGTCGCGCATCGGGTAAGGCGCGGCCACCGGGGCAATCACCAGCTTGCGCGTGGCGCCGACGTCTGCGGCGGCCAGGTGAAAGCCTTTCGACACCGTGGGCGCCGAAGCACGCTTGATTTCCACTACCCAGGTTTCACCGTCGCGAAAGCCCAGCACCAGATCGGCCTCGGCACCGTGGGAGGTGCGGTAGAAGCTGGCTTCCGCCCGGGTTGCGGCGGCGATTAGCTGTTCGATCACGAAACCTTCCCAACTCGCCCCGGCCACGGGGTGGGCAAGCACGGATTCCAGGTCCGGCAGGCCGAGCAGGGCATGCACAATGCCGCTATCGCGCACATAGACCTTGGGCGCGCGCACCAACCGCTTGCCGACATTGCCGTGCCAGGCCGGCAGACGGCGTACCAGCATCAGATCGCACAACAGGTCGATGTACCGCGCCACGGTCTGTCCGCTGACCGCCAGCGACGCCGCAAGCTGCGACTGATTGAGCAGGCCGCCATGGGTGTGGGCCAGCATGGTCCACAAGCGGCGCAGGGTAGTCGCCGGAATGCGCGGACCGAGGGCCGGGATGTCCCGCTCCAGATAGGTGGTGATGAAGGCTTCGCGCCAGCGCAGGCTTGATCTGTCGTCGTCAGCCAGCCAGGAGAGGGGGAACCCGCCGCGCACCCAAAGCGGATTGAGGTCGGCGGCGGAAGCCTTGGACGGCAGCACCTCGCGCGCCTGAAAGGGTGTCAGTTCCAGTTGCGCCACCCGCCCGGCGAGACTTTCGCTGCTCTGTTGCAACAATACGCCGGAGGCCGAGCCGAGCAGCAGGAACTGCCCGGCGGCCTCGCCGGCGCGACGGCGAATGTCGATGACGCCACGCAGTACTGCAAAGAGCTCCGGCAGGCGCTGCACCTCATCCAGAATCACCAGTTTGTTGCTCTGCGCGAGCAGGAAAGCCTCTGGGTCGTCCAACTGGCGTTGGGCAGAGGGAAGTTCGAGATCGAGATAAAGCGCATCGCGGCGGCCTGCCGCTTCGGCCAGTGCCAGCGTGGTTTTACCCGCCTGGCGCGGTCCGATCAGCACAACGGCCGGGAACCCGGTGAGCAGATCAGCGAGTTGTTGTTGGGCTAAACGAGGATTCATCCGTGCAATTTACTCTTTAAATGTAAGATTTGCACGGTTAATTCACGCCAAAGGCTTTGGGTATCCTGATCAGCAATGAGCGTCAGCCGACCGACTACGGGAGGCACGAATGACGCTCTCCCCCTTTCAAGGGGGGAGTTGGCGGGGGGATGGGATCATTGTGGGCGTCTTACTGCGCCCCATCCCCATCCCGGCCTTCCCCTTGAAGGGGAAGGAGATCGCACTTGGCTGACGTTCATTGCTAATCAGGTTGGGTATTGCTCCGTCATCAAGCCAAGGGAGAAAAAACTACGTCAGGAATCCGCCCAGCAACTGATTCAGAAAACGCCGGCCGCGCGGCGTCGGCCGGATATGGCCGTCCGCGGTTTCCAGCAGCCCCTCACGCCGTGCCGTCAGCGCCGACTTTTCGATGGCGGCGAGCGGCAGGCCGGTGCGCTCGGTGAACAGCGCCGGCGGGAAGCCCTGGTTGAGGCGCAGCGCGTTCATCATGAATTCGCCGGGCAGGTCGGCGCGGGCGATGTTCTGCCGGGTGCTGATGAAGTCGCCGCGCGCGGCGCCGGCGAGGTAGGCGCGCGGATTGCGGTGGCGCGCCTCGCGCCAGATCGTCTCGTGGTTCGACAGCTTGCCGTGGGCGCCGGCGCCGATGCCGAGATAATCGCCGAAGCTCCAGTAGTTGAGGTTGTGCCGGCATTGCTGATCGGGCCGGGCAAATGCCGAGGTTTCATAGTGTCCGAAGCCGGCGGCGGCGAGCCTGTCTTCGACCATCTCCTGCATGTCAGCCGCCAGGTCGTCGTCGGGCAGCGGCGGCGGTGCGTGATGAAAGGGCGTGTTCGGTTCCAGCGTCAGGTGATAGGCGGAGATGTGGCCGACGCCGCAGGCGATCGCCGTGGCGATGTCCCGTTCCGCCTCGGCAAAAGTCTGCTGCGGCAGCGCGTACATCAGATCGAGGTTGACGCGCTCGAAATGGCGCTGGGCCATCTCGAGCGCGCGCTGCGCCTCGGCGCTGTCGTGGATGCGGCCCAGCGCCGCGAGTTTATCGTCGGCGAAACTCTGCACGCCGATCGACAACCGCGTCACGCCGGCGGCGCGGAACGCGGCGAATTTTTCCGCTTCGGCGGTCCCGGGATTGGCTTCGAGCGTGATCTCGGCGCCGGGATGCAGCGGCAGGCGCATGCGGATCGCGGCCAGCAGCGCGTCGGCGGTGCCGGCGCGCATCAGGCTGGGCGTGCCGCCGCCGATGAAGACGCTGACCACGGGACGATTCCAGATCTGCGGCAGGGCGGCTTCGAGGTCGGCAATCAGCGCGGCGAGGTAGGCGGCCTCGATGTCGGCGTCGATGCCGCCGCCGCTTTCATGCGAATTGAAATCGCAGTAGGGGCACTTCCTGACGCACCACGGCCAATGAACGTACAGGGCCAGCGGTGGCGGCGCTGCCAGGCCGGAACCCTCGGGTGTCGGCGCCGGCGGGACGGCGGCAACCGGGATGATGGGGATCACGCCCCGGCCCGCAGGCGCGCCAGAAGTTGCGCCAGCGCCTTGCCGCGATGGGACAGGCGGTTCTTTTCCTCGTGCGGCAATTCCGCCACGGTGAGCCCCGTGCCGGGGACCAGGAAGTAGGGGTCGTAGCCGAAGCCGCCTGCACCGCGCGGCACATCGATGATCTCGCCATGCCATTCGCCTTCCGCGACGATGGGTTGCGGATCGTCGGCGGAGCGCATCAGCACCAGCACGGCGACGTAGTGGGCGCGGCGATCGCTGATGCCGGCCAGGTCCGCCAGCAATTTGGCATTGTTGCGCGCGTCGGACTTCGGCTCGCCGCCGTAGCGTGCCGACCAGACTCCCGGCGCACCGCCCAGCGCGCTGACGCACAGCCCGGAATCATCGGCCAGCGCCGGCAGACCGGTCAGGCGCGCGGCATGGTGCGCCTTGGCGATGGCGTTTTCGACGAAGGTGATGTGCGGTTCCTCCGCTTCCGGCACATTGAAGGCCGATTGGGGCAATACCTCGAAATCGAAGGGCGCCAGCAGTTGCCCGAATTCGCGCAGCTTGCCGGCGTTGCCGGAGGCGAGGACGAGTTTCTTCATGGCGCGCGTTCCTCATCCATTATTTTTCGGCGCCGGCGATTTCATCGAGCGCCGCGCGTGGCGTCAGGATGCGCTGATCGCCCAACGGATCGAGGCAGAGCAGGTCGTCGTCGCCGGTAACAAGACGTTCGGCCTTGGCCGCAAGCGCCAGAATGATGAATTTGTCGTCGTCCGGGTCGCGGGAGTAGCGGACAATTTGAACCGGTTCCAGCCACAGCGCCTGGAGGCCGGCATTTTTCAGGACATCGTGGCGTCGTTCATGGCTGAGGTAGGAGTCAAACTTCTTGCGCCACAGCCGGGTTTCGAGTTCGTCGAACGTGCCGCGCGAAAACACCAGGCGCGACCCGTGCAGCAGTCGCTCAAGCAACCGGGCCGCCGTGCCATCCGGCGACAGTGCGGCACTGAGAATGACGTTCGTATCGACCACGATCCGACGATAGGCTACCGGGACGGGACCATCAACTTTCATCCGCGAGCAGCTCGGCGAGTTTCTCTTCGGTCAGTCCATTCGCGCGGGCTTCGGCAGCGGAGGCCTTGAGCGCCTGGATCAGTCGCTCCGAATAAAACTGCCGCATCGCCTCGTAGTCTTCGGCGCTGACCATGACCCCGACGACGCGGTCGTGCCGGGTCACTTGCACGGGCTCGCGCTGGACGCGGTCGAGCATTTCCCCGAAACGGGTCTTGGCTTCGTTGGCGGTATAGGTTTGCATGACGCGCGCTCCCGAGAAATTGACGGGATCACTATAGTTAAATCGTTCGATTCGGTCAAATCGAACGATTTGCGCGATTACTGCCGTGTCGCCAGCGCCGACTTTTGCGCGGCGATGATGTCGCCGATACCGGCCGCGGCGAGTTCCAGCAGGGCATCGAGTTCAGCGCGCGAGAAGGGCTCGCCTTCGGCCGTGCCCTGCACTTCGATGATGCCGCCGCCGGCCGTCATCACCACGTTCATGTCGGTGTCGCAACCGGAATCCTCGGCGTAGTCCAGATCGAGCAACGGCACGCCGCCGACGATGCCGACCGACACCGCGGCGACCAGTTCGCGCATCGGATGGGTCGCCAGCTTGCCGGCGGCGACCAGGGTGGACAGCGCGTCGTGCAGCGCCACGCAGGCGCCGGTGATCGAGGCGCAGCGCGTGCCGCCGTCCGCCTGCAGCACGTCGCAGTCGAGCGTGATCTGGCGCTCGCCGAGCGCCGCGAGGTCGGTCACCGCGCGCAGGCTGCGGCCGATCAGGCGCTGGATTTCCTGGGTGCGGCCGGACTGCTTGCCCTTCGCCGCTTCGCGCGCCGTGCGCGTGTTGGTGGCGCGCGGCAGCATGCCGTATTCGGCGGTAACCCAGCCGGAACCCTTGCCACGCAGGAAGCCGGGCACCGATTCTTCGACGCTGGCGGTGCACAGCACCTTGGTGTTGCCGAACTCGACCAGCACGCTGCCTTCGGCATGGCGGGTGTAGTTGCGGGTAAGGGCAAGGCGGCGCAGTTGTGCCGCGGCGCGGTCCGTGCGTTGCGGAGGACGGGTCATGAGGAGGCTCCATTGGGATCAAAGGGGATGCGGCGGCGAATCTCGGCGACGGCGCGTTCTATTTCCTCATCGCTGATCGGGGCCAGCGCCCGCCCCGGCGGCACTGCCCGCGACAAGTCGCGGGTGGCGGAATCCGGATCGGGCGCTTCCCAGCGCATGACGAGCAGGGTCAGGTTGTCCGCGCGCGGGCCGGCCGCGTTCTCGGCGGCGTCAAGCACCGCCGGCACGCCGGCGCCCGGCAGCGAGCGCCGCAGTTCGCTCACCAGCGCTTCGCCCAGGGGCGCCCAGGCGCCGTCGGAGCACAGGGCGATGAGGTCGCCATCCTCCAGCGCGACGGCCGGCGATACCTCGATATGCGGGAGTTCGTTGCCGCCAAGGCAACTGAAAACACGATTGCGCAATGGATGGCTGCGCGCATCCGCGCGATCGAGAATGCCGTCATCGACCATGCGCTGGACCACGCTGTGATCGCGGGTGCGCACCACGCCGCCGGTCGCTTGCCCGCCACCGTGAATCAGGTACAGGCGCGAATCGCCGGCATGCGCCCAGGTGGCCTGGCCGTTTTGCACCACACAGGCGATGCACGTGGTGCGCGGCGCGGCATGGGACGAAATGCCGCATGCGGCGGTATAGCGGAGGATGGCGTGGTGCACCTGGTTGAGCGTCGCCGCAAGAAACCGCGCCGGATCGGGAAGCAGCGTCCTCGCCTCGTCACGAAAGCGCTCGGTAAAGGTGTCGACGGCGATCTGTGCCGCGACTTCGCCCTGCAGATGGCCGCCCATGCCGTCGGCCACCACCATCAGCACGGCATCGGGAGTGGCCAGCCAGGCGACGCGATCCTGATTGATTTCGCGGCCGCCGATGCGGCTTTCCTGGACGATGCTGTAGTTCATTTGAAACCGGGCAGACCGAGACGGGAGAACCATGAGCCCGGCGGCTTGTCCGCATCCGTGTCGGTATTCAGCGAGGCCTGCAGCGCCCGGGCATGCTGCGGCCGCCGCGTCGGTTCCATGCGCAGGCATTCGTCGATGGTCGCCAGCAGGCGCGGCGAATACTGCGATCCCCAGCGTTGCCGGGCCGGCAGCAGCTGATCATCGACCATGCGCTCGTCGGCGGCCTGCGGCGCACCGCCGGCCAGGGCCGCGTACATGCAGGCGCCGACGGCGTAGATGTCGGTCCATGGCCCCAGGGTAAACTTGCCGTGATACTGCTCGGGCGCCGCGTAACCCGGCGTATACATCGCCCGCGGCTCGGGCGGGCCGATATCGACCGCATAGCGCGCCGCGCCGAAATCCAGCAGCACGGGGCTGCCGTCGTCGCGCAGCCAGATATTGGCCGGTTTGATATCCAGGTGCAGCAGGCCGCGGCCATGCACCTCGCCGAGGCCGTCGAGTGCGCCGGTGAACATCTTGCGCATGAAGGGCTCGGCCAGCCTGCCGCGATGGCCGCGAATGTGGTCGCGCAGGGTCTGACCGGTCTCGAAGCGCATGACCAGGTAGACCGTCTCGTTGGCGCGGAAGAAATTCAGCACGCGCACCACGTTCGGATGATCCAGCCCGGTCAGCGCGCGCCCTTCTTCGAAAAACAGCTTCAGACCATGATTGAAATCGGCCTGGAATTCGGGGGGAATGACCGGGGCAATCTGCCCTTCGTCGCGCAATGCCACCGCATTGGGCATGTATTCCTTGATTGCCACCGGCGTGCCGCCGGCATCGTGCGCCAGATAGACAATCGAAAAGCCGCCGACCGAAAGCTGTCGCTCGAAGCGATAGCCTTCGAGTTCATAGTTGGCGGGCAGTGGCTGGTTATTCTGGGAAAACACGGTGGGGGATGTCGGAACGGGCTATATACTTCTTCAATTTTCCTTGTTCGCCCCCTCGCTGTAAACCTTTCGTTTGGGCGGCAGGAACGGAGACTCCACAAAATCATGATCCACAGCATGACCGGATATGCCGCTGCCAGCCGCGACCTGGGCAGCGCAGTACTGAACCTCGAGATCAAGAGCGTCAATTCGCGCTACCTCGATATCGGCTTTCGACTCAGCGAAGACCTGCGCTTCCTCGAAATGCCGCTGCGCGAAAAAATCGCCGAACGCATCGCGCGCGGCAAGATCGAAATGCGCGGCTACCTGCAGGCGCAGCCCGCACAGGGCGCCACGGCACGCCAGCGCACGCCCGATGCGGCACTGCTGGCCGAACTGGGCAAGCTCGATACCGCCGTGCGCAACGCCCTGCCGCAGGCGGCCCCGCTGTCGGTGGCCGAAGTGCTGCGCTGGCCCGGCGTGCTGGGCGACGACACGCTCGGCGCGGATCAATTGCAGGCCGCTGCGCAGGAAGTGTTCGCCGGCCTGCTCGACGAATTCGTCGCCAGTCGCCAGCGCGAAGGCGCCAAGCTGGCGGACGTTTTGCGCGACCGCGCCGCCCGCATGCGCGAGCGCATCGCCGCCGCCGAACCGCTCCTGCCGGCGGCGCTGGCCGCCTACCGCGAACGCCTGGCGGCCAAGCTGCGCGAGGCCGTGGCGAACCTCGACGAAGACCGCATCCGCCAGGAAGTCGGCGTATTCGCCGCCAAGATCGATGTCGCCGAGGAAATCGCGCGCCTGATCACGCACATGGACGAGCTCGACCGGGTACTGAAAAAAGGCGGCGCGGTCGGCAAGCGGCTGGATTTCCTGATGCAGGAACTCAACCGCGAAGCCAATACGCTCTCTTCAAAATCGGTCTCGGCCGAGGTCACCGCCATCGCGCTGGACCTCAAATTGCTGATCGAGCAGATGCGCGAGCAGGTGCAGAATTTGGAATAAAGTATCAAGCCGTCGCACGACGGCGCAGAAATCCCACAAAGCCCCTATTCATGGGGCTTTTTTCATTCCATGCCGTTGCATGTCGTCGCAAGTAAGCGCAGAATTCGTGTGCACCCAAACGTGCACCCAAGCCAAAATCAGGCGGAAAGTTTGGGTGCACACAGAAAGGGCGGCGATCATGGGCAAATTGTCAGATATGCAAATCCGTGGATGGATCAAGGCGGGCGAGCGTTTCGAGCAACGCGGCGACGGTGATGGGCTGTATCTGCGCTACCGGAAAGAGGACGCTACCCCCCGCTGGCTGTTTCGCTATCGGCTGGCCGGACAGGCGCGCATTCTCAGCATGGGCAGCTATGGCACGTTGAGCCTGGCCGATGCACGCAAGACGGTAAAGGAAATGCGCGCCCGTGTTTCGCTGGGCCATGACCCGCAAGGCGAAAAGAAAGAACGCAAGCGGGATGCCGTCGCCAAGATCGAAGCCGACCGGCTGGCCGTGACAATGGGCCAGCTTGCGGACGACTACTTCGCGGCGCAGATCGTCGGGCGCTGGAAGCATCCCAACATCGTGCGGGCGCGAATCGAGAACGACATAAAGCCCAACATCGGCAGGCTTGCCGTTACTGACGTGAAGCCCCAGCACATAGACGCCATGCTGCAAGCCATCGTCAAGCGCGGCGCTCCGACGATGGCGAATGACGTGCTGCGCTGGGTGAAGCGGATGTTTGACTACGCGATCAAGCGCCAGATGGTGACATTCAACCCGGCAACGGCTTTCAGCCTGATTGATGCAGGGGGCAAGGAAGCAAGCCGGGAACGGTGGCTGACCCGGCCTGAGTTGGTCAAGCTCTTTGAAGCCATGCGGACGGCGAAAGGCTGGAACATTGAAAACACCCATGCGGTGAAGCTGCTGCTACTGCTGGCCGTCCGGCGCGAGGAATTGATAGCCGCGCCCCTGGCGGAGTTTGATCTTGACGGGGCAGTGTGGCGCCTGCCCGCAGGGCGCACCAAGACCGGCAAGGCCATTGACATACCGTTACCCCGGCAAGCGGTGGCGATCCTGCGCGAACTAGAACGACTGGCAGGCGGTTCGAGTTGGTTGCTACCTGCGCGCAAGATGCAAAGCCGAATGATTCCGCATATTGACCTGAACACCGTTGGCGCGTCATTGGCGAAGAACATCCGCCCCATGTTGAAAGTCGTTGCACCCTTCACGGTGCATGACTTCCGGCGCACAGCGCGGACGCATCTTGCCGCTTTGGGCGTTGCGCCCCACGTTGGCGAACGTTGCCTTAATCACGCGGTGAAAGGCGTTGAGGGAATATACATGCGGCATGACTTCTATGAGGAACGCAAAGAGGCGTTGCAAAAGTGGGCCGACCTACTCGACCAACTGGAACGCGGCGACCTGGGCGACAACGTAGTGCCGCTTAAAGGAAGCAGCACTAGCACACCGCAAGACAGGGAGGGAAAAACCGCCGCCTGACGGACTCAGGCAAAGCGGGCCGGGAAGCCCGCGCGATGACCAGTCCGCTCACGAATCGCCGTACCCCAGCCGCGAAGCAGGAGGCCGCGCTGTTGGCGGCTTTCCGCAGGATGGGGCAGCGGGAGCGGTTCAAGCTGCTGCGGGCTACCCGAAGGCCGAAGCCCCTCGGCAAGTGAGATACCGCCCCGGCTCCGGCCGGGGTTTTTCTTTCTGATAACATGACGCCGTACTTTCTGCCAACGGCTGGACTCAGGGGGGGAAACTGAATGGCCATCCGCTTCCGCAAGTCAATCAAGCTGGCGCCCGGCATTAGGATGAATTTCAGCGGTAGCGGTGCAAGTTGGACGGTCGGCCCCAGGGGCGCATCCATCGGCATCGGCAAACGCGGCGCCTATCTCAACTCAGGCATTCCCGGAACCGGGCTCTATGCTCGGCAGCGCTTGGATTCAGGTGGCACTACATCGCGGGAACCGCCGGGCAGCACCGGAACCATAGCGATAACCGTCTCGATCAGCGACGACGGCGCGCTGACCTTCAAGGACAGTCAAGGCAATTTAATTCCAGAACACCAGATTGATGCCGTCAAGAAGCAGCAAGGCGACAAGATCAAGGGTCTGATCCAGACCAAGTGCGACGAGGTGAACGACCGGGTGCAATCCCTTGGCCGCCTGCATGAGGATACGTCGCCGCCCTACGCTCATCAGTTCGAGACGCCCCGGTTCAGCGAACCGAAGCCGGTTCCGCCTATCCCGAAGGTGCCAGGATTCTTCTGCAAGCTCTTCAAGTCGTGCGTCGCCAAGGTCGAGGACGCGAACCGGCTTGCCGCAGAGCGATTCCAGGCCGGCCTCGATGAATGGACGCAGAAGAAAGCCGCATTCGAGCAGCAAGTCGAAGCCGACAGGGATTTCATCAACCGAGTGAATGCCGGAGACCTCGCCGCGGTCGAGCAGTATTTCGAGGCGGTATTGCAGGACATCACCTGGCCGCAAGAAACGCTGGTCGCGTTCGATGTTCGCCAGGACAAGACTATCGCCATAGACGTCGACCTGCCAGAGATCGAGGCTATGCCGAACAAGACCGCCTCGGTTCCGCAGCGCGGCTACAAACTTTCCATCAAGGAAATGGGGCCGACGCAGATTCAGAAGCTCTACATGCGGCACGTCCATGGGATAGGCTTTCGGCTCGCCGGGGAAGCCTTCGCAGCATCCCCGGTAATCGAACAAGTCGTGCTTTCCGCCTACTCGCAGCGCCCGAACAAGGCCACCGGGCAGATCGGCGACGAATACCTCTACTCGGTGCGGATCAGTCGCCAGGACTGGAAAGAGATCAACTTCGCCAATCTGGAGCAGTTGGATGTTGTCGAAGCATTCAGCCGGTTCGAGTTGCGCCGCGACATGACCAAGACCGGGATATTCAAGCCGATAGATCCATTCGACGGAGGTCCCACATGAAGCGCATTCTCCTGGCGATCGCCCTGGCCGCGGTCACGAACATAGGCTACGCCGCGCAGGACAAGGCGAAGCCGGCCACTTCGGCGCAGTCCTGCCCTTGCTCGGGGACGAAATACTGCGTGGGGCCGCGTGGCGGGCACTACTGCATCACGTCTAGCGGAACGAAGCGCTACGCCAAGCGCTAGGTCACGCGATGGTCCGTTTTCTGCTGCACTGGCCATCCTGCCCTTCGCTCAAGCCGCCAAAGCGGAGACCATCGAGGGCCGCGTCGTCGGCGCTACGGACGTTTCTTGTCCGGTGGCGGGGGCTGTGCAGGCGGCTGTGCAGGCGACTTGGACTGCGCTTCGATGCTTGCCTTGAAGTACGCCATCGCGAAGTCCTTTGCCGTGTTCAGCATCCATCCTCCGATTGCCAGGCCGACAACCAGAACGACCCCAGCCGCATAGATAATTTTCTCGAACCGCGAAACCTTTGCTTTCGTGTCGTCCGTGGTCTTCCTGACTTCCTCAAGGACAGTCTCCATCCGCGTTACGGACTTCTGCAGCTCCATGCTGATCTGGATGAAGCTGTACTCGGGATGCCCGTATCCGATCCCTACAGGCGTCGTCTGTGGGACAGTCGCGGGAGCCTCATCCGGCGTCGGGTTGGCGGATTTCGAGCGAGTGGCGTTCATTGCTCAAGCCGCGTCTTCAGCCATTCCCACATATCGGTCGGGCCACGTCCGTAATACCCGGTGACGGGAACCACAATTGCCGAGCCGATCGAAGATGATTCTCCCTTAGGCTGTCCGGTGAGTCCGATCTTGTCGCTGAGTTCCTTGGTTGTACCGCTGAAATGAATCAGCCACCCGCGCTCAGCCTGCAATTCGTACCGGTCCGACTCGGGGATATTCAACTCGATGGCTGTGGCCAACGGGGCGCCGTCAGTCTTGAGAGGTACTGCTATATAGATTGGCATGGGGTAAGAAGTGTAACACCGTTGGGAACTAGAAAAAATATGCCAGGTTGCGTCGTTTGATGTCGAGTCGGCGCTGGCAGAAGTCCGAAAGTAAGGCCATCACGCGGCCTGATCTACCCGCCCGGCAGCCTCACCGGCTTAAAGCCAGTCCCGCTTACCGTGGCCATCAGCCAGGCAACAACTTCGCTGCACGAAACCCCGAGCGGCACCGCATCAAGGCAGTAGCGATCCCCCATCAGCATCTGGAAGACCGGAATCAGTTTCGGGTCGCGCTGATCCGGGGCGATTACTCCGGCGCCGACTAGCGCCTCCAGTTTCTGCAACTTGCGTTCTATCGGGTTCATCGTGCACTCCCTCCGTTCCTGATCTTCAGCTTCTCTTCGATGGCGCGCATGCGGGCTTCGTGGTCGCTGCTTTCCAGCCCGCGCCGCTGGTGCTCGATCAGTGCCGACAGGGATTCAGCCTCACCTGGCAGCAGATCGCCGGCGGTTACGGCCTGCAATACCTTTGCCTGCGCCGCGGTGCAGCCGGCTACGTCCTTGGCCACCGGCAGGGCGATGCTCAGGCGGTTTTCGCGGACGGGTGGAATGATGCGATCGATGCAGATACGCAGCGCCGAGACATCGCCGGCCAGCGCCAGGTCGACAACCTTCTGGACCAGCTTTGCGGCGTGCGGCTTCAGGAGTTCGCGCAGTTCGGTGCGCTTGTCCTTGGCTCCCTTCGGCTTGCCGGCCGGATTGCCCGACTGCCCCTTTTTGAATGTCGCCACCCTGATAACTCCCTGAATATTTCAGAATTCGCCTGTATTTGATGCCGGTGCTCTTTCCCGCCTGAAACCCTTGCTACGTCTTGGCGCCTTCGGCGACGGGTTGGAGTGGCACCAGCTGGATAACGAAGAAGCCATCCCGCACCGCCTGCTCGACTTCGGCGCGGTAGCGCGCAACCTCCGTTTCGTCACTATCATCGGGGGGGGAGCACATTATCTTCACCTGACGCGCTGACGGCTGAAGCACTGCGACGGTTTTTTCTGCGGCCCTGATCCGCCGTTCAATCTGAATGTTCATGCTGTCTCCCTCATTACGTCCCAAACGAACCGATCCAGGAAGCCAACGGTAAGCATAGGCTGATCTTGCTTCCCTTCCATAGCGAACACCGCGGCCTCGTAGGCTTCCCGCAAATCAGGATCTGATAGCCCAGCAGTCACCCAGGCTATAACGCGCGGATCGGCCGCGTAGACCGGCGCTTTCCTTCCCCGTCTGGCTTCGAGCTTCCGCAACCTGGCCGCGATGACCTCGGCACGTGAGGGTTCTACCCTTGCCGAAACATTGGCATCCTTCAACATGCCGGGCGCCGGTTGCTCGCTTGGCGTCTTCGCTGTGTCGCCATCGTCAGCGGGAAGGCGCCAGATCCAGCCTGCGCCGAATCCGGCCTTGGTCTTAACCACGCCGAGATCAATAGCCGCCCGCTGAACAGTTCGCACTGAAATCTTGGCGCCTTCGGCAGCAGCAAGGATTTCGGTGGCGCTGCAAGGTCCGACCTTGAGAAATTCCAAGATCAAATGGTTGGCACGTTGGATCGCGCCTTCTGTCGTCACTGCAGGCTGATTCGTAGGATTCATCACTACAATGTGCCACGCATGGCCCGGGCCATTCGCAACAATCTCGGCAGTCGCTTGTCGCCTTCGCTTTGTCGGAAGTGCCGTCTTTTGCTATAGTTGGCTTGTCGGAGATCGGGGAAGTAGCCAAAACGGTATTAGACCGGGCAGCGTTGATCTCTCCCAAGGCCGACACAAGATCCCGCCCCGCAAAGGCGGGATTTTTGTTTTCAGGGTTCAGCCTTCCAGAAACGATGGCTACGTGGCCTAGTTGACGGTCCAACCCAGCTCGAATGCTTGGGTTGTACGGGGTATGAGGTTGGTCCTACGGGGTATGAGGTTGGTCCAGATGCGCGCCCGGCGGGATATGCCACCGCTGCGCCTACGCAATCCGCCGCTTCGCTCTCCCGCGACGGGTTGGGTGCTGGAACCGTGGCCCCCGATGCGTCCATTCCATCACTGGATCGGGCTACGCGCCGGGACTCTACTGAGAGAGGCGGCCCAGCGGGAGCGGGGAGCAAATCGAGTATAGGCGAAAACAAGAAGGCTGGTAATTGCCAGAATTCTTTTCTCAGAACTCATCTCTTGCGCCACAGTGATCAGCATTCATGTCCCATGAGGCAACCATCACACGGCATCTTGCGTTGGAGATTGCGGCGCAGGCGCTAGCGCAGTTTGTGGTATCCGAGCCACTGATCTGACACGTTATTCAAATGCCAGAGAAGAAAATCGGCCGCCTCCGGGGTTTACTGTCTGGACCCTACTTGTCCATGCAGGAGGGAAAGTTCCCTCCACCGACACACACGGTTAGCACCTTCGACCGAACCCTCACGATAGTATCTGACGAGGCTGTTGTCAATTTCAACTTCGTGCTACGCACGGCCCGGTCCATTCGCAACATCGGAAGTCGATTGTCGCACTCACTGGCCGCACAAATGAACAGGCCCGCAAGAGCGGGCCTGGTGAATCGGGAGGGCCAAATGCTGCTTTCAACACTAGCGGGCTAATCCGTCAAGCTCCAGCAACCGCAACCCTCAATGCCAATATATCAAGTCGGGATTCTCCGGTCAATAAAAGCTTCTTTGAATGCTTCGTTAAGTGGGGTCGGGATCGGTTGTTTTGCGTGATCCGACGAAAATGTGCATTTTTTCTACGCGAAGCAACACATGACCATCGGGGCAGCGCAACTGATTGAAGTTCCAGCCAGGAAGACCCCGAGCATCATTCGGCTGGACCAATTCGTTTGGAATGTGTTGATTGCACGCGAGGCAACGGGTCTCGCCGTGACCTTGACGCAGCATATTGTCGGCAATGGCGTGGAGATTCCACCATTGGGGCGGTACAGAAGTCGGCTCAGCGATGGATTCGTCGCGCTGCTTCAACCATTTCAATACCGACCCAAGTTGATCTTTGGCATGGTGAGGATGCTCGCGCAATTCTTCAATTATCGCCTCCTCCACCTTGGCACTACAAAACGCAAATTCGCCTTCGCCGCGTGAAAGACCAACCTTCTGCGGGCGATAGCGGATCCACATTCCGCATGGTGGGGGATTGCTCCAGAAGCGGGCGTCCTTCCGCGCCGTTGCCGCTTCGCTGAAGTCCATTTGAAAAAGATTACCGGGATTCAACAGCACCTTGGGGCGAAAGAGTAGCAATGGCCACAGTAGAGACGCCACGACAAATATCAGCCAGACGTCACGTCGTGCATACTGCCAATCGAAACGGTCAAGACGAAAGACCATATGCCAACCGAACCGCAAGGGGGTCAGTGCTACTCCCAGCAGGTAAACCGTGATCGCAGGATCGATCGAGTGCATGGCTCTACTGGCCGCCCTTATCCATGGAGCTCAACTTTGCTTCGGCCAGCCGCAATACTTTGCCATAGCTAAAGTGATCGAAGGTTCGACATGGCATCTTGCATTCGATTTCATCCCCTGAGAGCCAAGCTAGGCCGGCACGGACGTAATACGTATAGTCATAGTCGCTTGTGGCCTTGAATCTAAATGCCTCTTCTTCGCTAAAGTAAAGCGTCTCCGGGTAGTGGAACTTGCCATCACCATTCCGTGACTCGTATAAATCTTCCATCAGGACAAGGTAAAGGGGCATTGCGCCGTCCCTGTCCTGCAAGCGCTTATCAAGATTCGGATAGTCGGCGCGCAAAAAGATCTCCGGTGGCGGCGGCGGTAATGGAAGGAGTAGCTCGGGCGCAATGGAATCAGGCGGCGGCGGAAGATTCGCAGGTAACTGATCGCGGTCGATTCGATCGGCTCGGCAATTCCGATAGACACGCTGATGAACCGCGTCCCAACGCGCGGCATCAGGGTGCAGGAACTCCCATTTTGGCTCTGCATCTTTCGGGCGAATGGCAAAAATGTAGTGCCGATCGAAGCACACCAGGTAGTTGCTTGAGTCCCATGTGTCATCGTAATACTCGATCTCGCGTACTTCGATAGGTTTCGACGGAAGTTCGCTATCTTGCTCAGGGGGGCAGTTATCAGCGTCGTCACCAACATCACAGAGATCATCACCGCCAGGACAGAGAAACATTTCGATCCGAGAATTCCTGTAGTTGATAGCGAGCGGAATAAGTTGATTGGCAATGATGTCGCGAACGATCGCCTCATCATCAACTGGCATATCCGGCTTCTTGTAGTCGGCGCGGCAAGTGCGTCCGGATTCCTCATCAGCCCGCAGGTCACACCGGCAGTCCCAGCCTTCGTCGGTATGCAGCCACAGCGTCTCCAGCACGGTCCGGTCCAGGTACTGCAGAACACCCAGAGTGGCATCGTGCATAGCAGCCTCGTAGGCATCCCAAAAATTGGTTTGCTCACCCTGAACCTGAACACAGATTTCATCCCATGTGGTCTCAAGGCCCGAGTCATCACTAGAAAGCACGTGCCTGCTTCGCATGAGGCTGGCCTGAGCCGCGTCAGCGACCATCGCGAAAGCATTGTCAGCACTCTTCGTGTCAATCAACCGAGAAAAACCTGACATCTCACTATCCTTTGCGCAGAAGCCACACGTTCAGTGGCTAAGTTGCTAATAGTCGAAACCCGTCACGACATATCGATCGTCGTCGGCGAGACGGGAGTCGATCAGCTGTTGAAGCGTATTTAGTTCCTTGAGTAGCGGCGCAGCATCTTCGCGATTTCTATCGCGCGCCAGGATTGGGGCATAGACCTCGCTCAGAAAGCCCAGCAATTGGTCCTTTGTCATAAGAGCAGTCACCCAGAACGGGTCCTTATGCTCACAGTGATGCCTGTTCCGAGCACACCAAGCCTCTAGTTCCACGTTCCAACAGATGAATTCGTTGGTGATTCCGGGAAAATTGATGTTCTCGCTACCTACGTCGACGTAGCCGTGGTTTGTGGTCATAATGATTGCTCCAACGGCTCTGATCCCGAACCATCCACCCGTATCTGGCCGCTGTCCCTCAACACCGGCTTGCCATCCCCCCGATACGCCACCAGAGGCCATTTAATCCCCGCGCCGTTGTCCGGGACCGCTGTCTTGGTGTTCTTGATCGCACGCGATTTATTGAGCGACATTGAAATGTCTTTCGATGCTTAGGCAATGCTGATCGGGATGCTTGCTCTTCATTCCGGCGACTCCCCCCACCATTCCTCCTTGAGTAGTTCAGTCATCGCCCGCTCAACGACCTTTGCCAAGCCACGCTCACGCATTTCTCGCGCCTGGTCCATCGTGAAGTTGAGGGGCGCCAAGCAGGTTTCGCCAATCTTCCCGCGAAGGTATCCCTCACCGTCAGAACCAATCAGTTCGGTGGCCAGCATCTGCACATCCCACATTTTCCCGCTCCCTTGAAGGTCCGGCAGACGCGGGTCTTCTGGCTTACCCACCACAAAAACTGTTTTTCCGAGGTTCTCGGTTGGTCCGCCGACGATGAGGCAGACAGTTCCCGGTTTAATGCTCATTTCACATCCTCCTTACGATTGAATGCACTGGCGGCAAAGGTCGCAGCCTCATCCTGCTTTGTCACACATGTTCCGCTCCAAAGACCGGCACCGGTGGGGCGACAACGCGTGTGCGCCGTGTCCTCGCTGTCCGTGCGCTTGGTGTCTTGTCTGCGTTCATGACTTTCCTTCCCCTTCGTTGGGCTGAACGCCATCTGGATCAACCCATCGTGCCGGAATCGCATGTCGTTCGATATTCAGATGAGCCGCTTTGGCCTCCAGCATCACAACGTGTCCTAGAAATCGCTTCGGCAACTGGCGGAACAGCACCTTGGCCTGCACGACGGCCACACCGACCCAGTTGCCGCGGGCAGGGCAATAGACCTCGGTATCCATGGCGTTGATCCGCAGCTGCCCTGGTGCTTGGGAGAAGCGGACTTCGTAGTCCTTCTCGACCCAATCGTGCTGTCGCTCGACGTAGGTCAAGTCGAACCGCAGAAATTCACGGTCCGCCCAGAGAGTCGGTGGCGGAGGTATGAGCCGCTTAACTTCGCGCTGGTAGGCCAGCCATTCCTTGCCGAGGTAAAGGTCGGTTTCGGGCGGCTCCTTGTTCGGGAATACCTCCGCCCATAGTCGATAGATGGTCGCCATCAATTCAATCGGTGAAATGGGCGAAGCGATGCGCACTTCGTAGGGTGGCGTCCAAGTGCGGCTGGTCACCCATCCGTCACGACTAAGGAAGCTACAGTCAATAGATTCGCATACCCCAAACTCAAGCCCACCATAGTTCCTGGCCACACCCACGTCCGCAGGCACAAAACCCAGCATATTCAAGACGGCGTCCAGCGGTTGCTTCTGCATCAGTTCACTCGGGAAATCCTGATACTTCATGATGCCCTCCGTTTTCCATTTTTCCCACGCCGGACAAATCGGCTTCGGCGACCGGTTCTGGCGCTACCAGCTTCAAGCGTGTTGCCTCTAGGTGTTCGTCGTAGAGCTTGGCGGCAGCGGTGAGCGGGTAAACTCCGTTTGGGCGCCAGAGGTTGAAGATTCGTTCGGCGTCGGGATCCTCGTTGAGAAGGTCCTGGCGCAACTTGAAAAGGCGTTTGGCGTCCGAGATCGGATAACCGTTCAGTACCAGCCAAATTTCCAAGTCCCGTACTCGGTCCGAATCGGGATCGCCCTCGGTCAGCCACCTTTCGCTGATGTCGAGTCCCGCGGCCAAAGCCTTGCGTGTTTCCGGCAAAACTGGGTCGATTCCTCTCAGCAGGCGCAGCGCGCTGACTTCGGGGATGCCGCATCTCGACTCCAGGTACTTCGCCCGCTGTTTTTTCGGGACGCCGTCAAAGGAAAGTACGACGTGGATATTGTCGGCGGGCGTTGTGCGTTTGGCGAAGACCATGGCTAGCCTGCTTGCACGAAAGCGTCGTTCGTAAGATCGCTCTCGCCTTCCCATCGATACGCCACCAGTGGCCCCTTTAGCGCCGCCCCGTAGTCTAGGACCGCAGTCTTTGTATTCTGTATCGCCGGGGCTCCCGTCAGCCAGTAGTGTCCGAGGAACGTTGGAACTTCACCGTCGTTGCCGAGCTTCACGGTTTCGGGGAGATCTAGGTCAGGAATCCAATCCCTTCCGACCTCGGGAACCATGCCCGCTTTACGATAGGTTGTCGCACTCTCATCCCACCATGCCGCTCTGATGTCCCTCCGCTCAATACCGGTGTGGTCGATAAAGCTGCTTCCTTCCGGGAGAACAATCTCCAAGCCGTTTGTTATTCCCTTCATAGCCCTGGAGGCTTCGCTGTTCCTCTCGAAGGAGGAGAACAGGAATTCTTCAGACAAAGAGCCGTCTTCGCGTGAATTGCTGGTGACGAGATCGACGAGCTCCTTGTTCCACCAAGCGTGGCAGAGCCGAATCGCTCCAAGGTCAAGAAATGGCGGCAAGGTCTTGAACCAACCGACTAAATCTCTATACCGCGGCGAATCAATCCCGACCTGTTCCAGGAAGGCAGCGTGTTGCTTGGTCCTGTTCACGCTACGACCTCGCAAATAGCCTTTGCCGTCCGGACTTTCTGTGGCGAAGCCGATCGCGTTCCATTCGTGATTTCCTAGAATCGTCCTTGCGCTTCCCGCCTCGATCATGTTCCGAACGATGTTTAGAACTTCAATCTGTCCAGGGCCGCGGTCAATCAGATCGCCAAGAAACAGGGCAACGCGGCCTTCGGGATGACGATAGGCGCCATCCTTGATCCGGTACCCCAGCTTAGCCAGGAGCGCCGTCAGCTTGCCATCCTGCCCGTGCACGTCGCCGATGATGTCGTAGTCCATGGTTGTTGCCCTCTCTTGTTAGTTGCATTACACTACGAACTATAGATTACTTAGTGGCGGTTTGCAACTATGGGCGAACAATTGTCGGTATCAAGTGGTATTCCAGCAACAGGCCAGATCCATCCGATGCCCTTTACCCGCATCGAGTTGGTCATCATGTCGATCGTCGATGGTGGCCTCTCTGTGCTGCTTGGCAAGCGCGCAGGACCACCCCACAGGGGGAAATGGACGTTGCCAGGTGGTGTGCTGAGGATCGATCTGGATCGTGACCTGGAAGCCGCAGCGCAACGGATAGCGGGCGAACGTCTCGGTGTGACGCTGCCCTATCTGCGCCAGTTGCTGGCCGTTGGCAGCAAGAACCGCGACTCGCGCGCGCCATGGGCCTTGAGTGTCGCCTATCGCGCGCTGATCCCCGTCGAAGCGATCGATCCGCAAGCCGGCAAACGGCTGGAAGCGATTCGGTGGTGCCCCATTGATGAAGCCATGGCAGACGCAAGACTTGCCTTTGATCACGCCGACCTGATCCGGTCCGCCGCAGAAGCCACGCGGGGCGAGATCGAGCGCCTTGAACTTCCCTTCGGCTTTCTGCCAGACGCATTCACGCTAGGGGAACTCCAGGCATGTTGCGAGGCGCTTCTTGGTCGTCGCCTGGACAAGTCGAGCTTCCGGCGGCGCCTAGATGAGCGGGATCTACTTGAGTCGGTGCAGGGAGAAATGCGCACAGGGGCGTTTAGGCCGGCGCAGTTGTATCGAAAGCGTTGAAGTAGGGGATGCGGAGGGCGGTAGTCACTATCGGTGATGATCGAGAAGATCCCTCTGTGCAGGGCGTGGCGCATTGATCTCGGCGGCCCTCTCAACAGCCGCCGCATGAATTCTTGCCGCCTCGCAGGTGGCATCTGCCATAGTTCCAGCCCAGAGCCGGACCAAGCGCTCAAGAAATGTTGGCGCTGTCGGATCGCGGGTGAGCGTCCACAAGATGCAGGATACGATGGCTATCGCGAACCATTCAGCGAGCAGCAGGCCGACATGCACGGATGCCATGTGATAGGATTTCATCGGCCAAGAGAGAATGAAACCGTAGCCCATGCCAGCGTAGCCGCCGGCAGGCCAGCCGAACAGAAACGGTGGAAAGAACAGTGTTATTACGACACTTGCCAGTGCGCCCTGAAGTATTTTCCGTTGTTTGGTGTTCATTCGTCCTTATCCGCCAGATTGCCGCGATCCGCGTTTGGGCAAGTCATTGAACTGGTCTTCAACTTGCTACTTCCAGCATTCCACCACCAGCGTCCACTTACGTGCCTCGTCGGCGAGGTCGGCCGTAGATTTCTCGAACGACAGGACACCGCCGGTGCGGTACTCAACCTTGTGCGCATCGAGGAAGGTCTTCAGCGTCTGCCCGCTGACGGCGAAATTGACGTTCTGACCAATCTGCCCGGTTGCCTTCGCCATCTTCGAGTCGGACAGCTTCATCGACACCACACCAACGACTTCACCCTTTTTGTTCAGCACGGGGCTACCGCTCGAACCTGGCTGAATCGGCGCGGTAATCTGAATCTGATTGGTATTGTTGCCGAAGCCGGTAACCGCACTGACTACGCCGGGAGTCAGGTTCCCGCCAGAGGACAACACGCTGTTGAGCGGAAAGCCAAACACAACGATGTCCTCGCCCTGGCGCAGTTTGGCCGGATCGCTGGCGATAGACGCGACGGCTGTCACTTCACCGGGAATCTGAACCAATGCAAGATCATTAACTGCATCCTCGGTGACGTGCTTTGTGACGCCATCGCGTCCCTCGATTCGCAGTTCAACGCAGCCATCGGTGACGTGTTTGTTGGTAATGGCATGGCCGGACTTTCCAACCACGAACAAGGTTCCCGTTCCCTTTTTGGCGAGACTGCCCGACGATGACGGCTGCTTGGACCCTCCGACCGTACCGCTTTCGCGTGCCAGCACCATGCCAACTTTCCAGCCCGATGACAACCGTTGCGCCTCGGCAATCTCCGCAGGAGACATCTTGCCCGCCGCCATTTCTCGCATATTCCACGCATTTTCTACGCCCTTCGCCTTCGCCAGATTTGACCATGCATAGGCAAGAACATTATCAGCAGCAACCCCGTTACCCCACACGTAAGCCATTCCAAGCCTGAACTGTGCATCTCCCTCCCCTTGTGCAGCAGCCTTTTGAGTCCATTCAAAAGCCTTGGCATCATCCTTCGGCACGCCCTCACCAAGCGATACCAAACGCCCAACCTCGTTCTGTGCGCGGCTTTCACCCTGGATTGCTGCTTTTTGAAACCACTCGAATGCCTTGACATCGTCACGAGAAACCCCTGTGCCGTCGCGGTAGGCTACCCCTAGGTTAAATTGGGCTTGGTCAAACCCCTGCACTGCGGCTTTTTGGAATAGATCGACTGCTTTCACTACGTCCTTTTTTACTCCCTCACCAGTGCCGTACAAAACTCCAAGGACATTCTGAGCTGCAGCATTCCCCTTTTCTGCCGCGAGTTGCCACCATTCGAGGGCCTTGGCAACATTTTTATGCTCACCAAAGTAGTACATCTCACCAACACGATATTGGGCGTCGATATACCCTTGTGCCGCTGCCTTTTCAAACCACTCAAGGGCTTTGGCCAAATCTTTCTGCACGCCAGTACCCTTCTTATAAAGCAGTCCCAGACGGACTTGTGCCTCAGCGTGTCCCTGTTCGGCCGCTTTTCGATACCACTCAGCGGCCTTGTCGAATTCCACGAACGTTTCTTCGATGGCGATTCCGCCAAATTTACCGCCTGAGCCTGAGCGCCAGCTGCGGCCATCTTCATATGCATGCCCAAGTTCAACCATTGCCGAAACATCGCCGGCTTCGGCCTTCTTGCGCAACTCATTCAATTTGTTCTCGCGAGTCCGAAGGGGATCAGGCTCGGCAGCCGCAGTTGAATTGGCCGTCTCGCTGCCCAGCAAAGTCTTCAGCTTGGTCACAAGACCAGATTGCTGAGCATCACTACACCCGGCCAATACAGTCAGTAGTGCCAGAACCCAAAGCAGACGCGGCCGTAGTATCGCCCGCCGTTGCGAGGAGCCGTCAAGCTGGGCTTGCATCTTGCTGACTGAATCTAGAAACAGCATGGCGCGTTCTGATCCAAGTGGTTAAGCGGCGGATAAAGATCACCCTGTGCTCAAAATGACCAATACTTGACGTGTGGCGTCATTCTAATTGACGTAGGGCGCTTTGCGCGGTACGTCAATGCAAACGAATATTCAGCCCATGCATATTGGGCAAGTCATCCGCGAGATCAGGGAAGCGCGCAAGGCGACGCTGGAGGAAATAGCCTTCGCCGCCGATACAAACGCCAGTAATTTATCTCGCATCGAACGCGGAGCGCAGGGTTACTCGCCGGAAACGCTGGAGCGCGTAGCTTCAGCCTTGGGCGTGACAGTGTCGGAGTTACATCTGCGCGCCGAAGCTGCCAATACGCCCACAAAGGCAAGTAGCGCTGCCACGGGTAGGAAGCATCATTTACCTTCCCTTACCCTTGCCAGCAAGTATTCGACATTGACGCCAGGAAACCGAGCACTCGTGGACGAGTTCATAGCGCTGTTGCTCCGACGACAGCGGCCGGACAAGTCGTAGGAACGTTTCAATCGGCAGGCCGATTCGGAAAAATGCTTTCTCGCCGTTCCGCCAGCGCCGACTTTCCTATTTCTACGGAATAGATATCAAGCGTAGTCGTTCGGATCATCCCGCCGCTAGCGCCGAAATCGCGCATCGCACGGGCCAGCGTCTTCGCAAGGAATTGATACTCGGCAGCATAGCGAGTAAAGGTGCTTCCAGACCTTGAATGACTCTCGATGGATGGCGCTTTGCCATGGCATTTGCTGCGGCGGCGCTGGCGGTGGCCGACATGAATTGCTCGAACAACGACGGTAGGCGAGGCGGGGTTCCGGTCATGGGCGGTCCTTGGGCTCGGGATTGATGGGCGGGGCGGTTAATGGCGGCGCTGCAGGCGTTTTGAAATCTGGCCAAGGTTTCGGCTTGCCAGGCGGTCCCAGCGCGATCGCATAGAACCGTAGGGCCGCGCGTACCTGTTCTGGCTTGAGAGGCTTACTCATCGAAGCCGCGCCCCTTTTTCGGCTTGGTCTTTTCCGCCGCCTTGGCTCGCTCGTTGGCCTGGTACAACGCTTCGGGGTCGGCGTCGCTGAATCGGCTGTACTCCGGCTGGAACACCAGACGCACGTCACCGCAGGCGCCCATTCGATTCTTGCGGATCAGCACTTCGGCGAAGCCGTGAAACGGGCTGTCCGGGCGGTAATACTCGTCGCGGTACAGCATGGCGATCACGTCGGCGTCTTCCTCTATGGCGCCGCTTTCGCGTAGGTCCGACATCATCGGCCGCTTGTCGCTGCGCTCCTCGACCTTGCGCGAGAGCTGCGACAGGCAGACCACCGGCACGCCCAGATTCTTCGCCATCTCCTTCAGTGCCTTGGTGATGCCGGACAACTCCTGGTGCCTGTTTTCTCCGGCGCCGCGCATGAGTTGCAGGTAGTCGATCACGATCAGCGCAAGTCCGCCGCGGCGCTTCTGCCTCCTGGCGCGGGCCAGCATCTGGCCGGCCGACAGCGAAGGCGTCTGATCGATGATCAGCGGTGCCTCATGCAGCCGGCCCAATGCTGCCGTCACGCGATCCCAATCGTCGTTCGTCAGTTTCCCGGAGGCAAGCGCCGTGCTGTTGATGCGCCCCACCGACGAAAGGGAGCGTGTGGCCAGTTGCTCATCGCCCATCTCCAACGAAAACACCATCACCGGCTTACCGGCGAGCGCGACGTTCTCGGCGACGTTGAGCGCAAACGCCGATTTCCCCATCGATGGGCGCCCCGCGACAATTACTAGGTCGCCGGCCTTCAGCCCGTCGAGCACGCGGTCGACGTCGGCGAACCCAGTCGGCAATCCAGATACCTCGCCGCCGCGCTCCATGCGCGCCTCGATCGCGCCGATGACCTGGCCCAGCAGCGCGCCCATGGCTTTCGGCTCATCCTTGCCGACCCCGTACTCTGCCAGCGCCAGGAGCTTGCCGGTCGCCTCGTCAATCCGTTCCTGCGCGGTCATTTGTCCGGCACGAAGGGCCAAGCCCTGAACCTCATCAGCAAACGCCAACAGCACCCGCATGCGCGCCTTCTCGGCGACTGTTCGCGCGTAGCTGGCAATATTCGCCACCGATGGCGTCGCGTTGGCAATCTCGGCCAGGTAGCCAAGCCCGCCAGTCTGATCAACCTCGTTCGATGCAGCGATGGAATCTGAAACGGTCAGGACGTCGACCGCCTTCCCGGTTTCTGCCAGCCGGCGAATGTGCCCGAAAATCCGCCGATGGTCGTCGCGGTAGAAGTCGGATTCCGATACCACGTCGGCAATACGGTCCCAGGCGGCCTCACCGCCAACGATCAATCCGCCGAGAACCGACTGCTCGGACTCGACGGCGTGGGGCGGCAGGCGAATGTCGATGGCGTTCATGCGGCCTCCCTGTGATACTTGTTCTCAAGGCACTTTGCAAAGCCGAGGGGCGACATCAGAAAGTCGATGTCAGCAAGAAACGGTGGCTTACCTGGCTGCGCGTTTGCTCTGCCCGTCAGAAATGGCGATTCCGCACAGATGGAGAAAAAATGCTCCCATGCTGCAATCCCGGCACTGGCGGATGAGTATCCGAAGGGCTTGCACGTAAGTTTTGCCGCCTCGGTCCATCGTGCCCTGATAGCTCCCCTCCGCGCTGTGTTGAGCACTTTGCACCTTGGGTTGCCTGGCATCAGACGGTGATAAGCATCAACGACCTTCTCTGCCGGACAGTGCAGCGGGTCGGCGCCAGCCGACTTTGCAGTTGAAGGGTTAAGGGAATCAGGAATCAGTAAGAGGGAATCAGCCGGAGCGCTTCCGATTTCCTCGGAACGTGTACCGATTTTCTCGGGAGTTCTCCCGGTTTCATCCGGAGCGGGTATGACCGACTCGGTTTCATTCTTGTGCGGGTTCTGATGTCTTCCGAAGTTCAGCACTTGGATAAACCGCTTTTCGCCGACCTTGTAGCGCAAGATAAATCCATTCGCGTGGAGCCAATCAAGCAAGGCATCCATATCGACGGTTCGGTATGGGAACGTCTGGGCTCTTATCCTTTGCGGCCGATCCTCAAGGCGACCCTCTCGGTCCGCGACCAGCCACAGACCCTGAAAGGCCAGCGTGTAGAGCGGGTCGGCAATTCCCAAGATTTCGTTTTGGAATAACCCTGGCTTGATGTTTCTGGATCTGGCCATCATCAACCTCCTGCCCGCATCAAGTCGCCCATGCTCTGGCGGCGCAACGATTCCGCGCGCTTGGCATCACCGCCGTTGATCGTCTTCGACCAGCGCCGGCATACCAGGCAGCCTGGATTGAGGCGACACTGGCAAGCGGCCGAGCCATGCGTGGTAAAGTTTTTGGTGTCGTCTCCTGTAAGTCCCTTCGCGCCGCTGGCCCCCACCAGCGGCGTTGTCACTTTAGGCTGCCGCATGATCGGCCTCCATTTCCTCGAAGGTCATCCGTGGTAGGTTGGCCATTCCGACTTCGAGAACATTGACGATGATGCCGGCAAAGCCGCCAGCAGCAGCGTCAACAATCGGGTCGTTGCCAGGATTGAAGCACTGATTCAGCGCCGCCATGATTGCGCGGCACGCCCCGGCCTGATCGGCCGAATTCAGCACAGCGTCATTCATGTCGTGCGCTATGGCACTCCCTGCTGTCTCAGCTTGATTGCGAAACTCTACGAGGGTCAAGGCTTTGACGTTCCGGGCGCTCATGACGCGCTCCCGGCGATCAGCGCGGCGTAATGCCGGCGAAGTGCGCCAACGTTCCAGCCTGTGGACTTTTCTCCGAGTTTTACCGGAGCAGGGAAGGTGCCCTTCTTTGCTTTGCGCCAGATTGTGGCTGGCGAAGAGGAATCGAGCAGGACAACGACGGGAAGCCTTACGAATGCCTCATCAGGTAGGCTACTGTAGTTGCGTAGGGCGTCAGGGATTGATTTGGTTTCCGCCTGAATGGCGGGTAAGGGTAGGGCAGTTTTCACAATCGTCTCCATCGCCGCGGGTAGTCGGCAAAGTTGATGGAGACGCTCACTGCACTTGCCACGGCGTCAGCGTGGGCTTTTGGGTATGTTTCTCAGGCTGCTGGTTTGGCCCTCAGCCGGAACCTCCCACCTCTACCCCGATGGGAATTCCGAAAGAACTCTGCACTCCAAACCAACTCCCGCCATCGGCGGTTTCGTATTCAAGCGGTCCTTGGTTACTGACCGCTGACTTACTGCCCCAGGGCACCTAAGTTAAACATCAAGCAGCATCATTTAACACTATACCGAAGACTATCGCAACTCGTGCCATGCATCGGAAAAAACTATCGATTGGCAGACCATTGGCAATCGCCAGGGTGGTTGTGACGGGCTGGCTTTGTGCGGTGGTATTCTTTTGGCCATGAGTGCCTACACCCTCAGAAACTGTGCACCCATGCGTGCACCCACTCCTCGTCCAGAGTAGGCCGGATTCCTAAATTACAGGCGTTGTCAAGCCTACTTTGCGAGCAGGTGCAACCTGGAATAAGCCGGTCTACGGACATGCGGGTAGCGTCAGAACTACCCGCAGACCGCCGAGAGGCGAATCGGTCAGCTCCAGCAGGCCGCCATAGAGGCGGGCCAGATCGTCGACGATGGCCAGTCCCAGCCCGGATCCCGTTACTTTCTCGTCGGCGCGAACTCCGCGGAGAACAACGGCATCCCGCTTATCGACAGCAAGCCCGGAACCGTCGTCATCAATCGTTACCGTCAATGCCGTTGCATTGCCCTGCGCGCTGACTACGACCTGCCGTTTTGCCCACTTGCAGGCGTTATCGATCAGATTGCCCAGCATTTCCTGCAGATCCTGAGCTTCGCCGCGAAAGCTTAGCGACTCCGGAAATGGCTGAACAATCAACTCCAGCCGTCGTTCGGCATGAATGCGCCGCATGGCGCGCGCCAATCCCTCGACCACGGGTTGCAGGACCGTCTTTGCCCCGGGCACGCGACCGCTGGCTGCCGCCTGTGCGCGGGCGAGGTGATAGTCGACCTGCTTTCGCGCGATGGCCACCTGATCCACCACCAGGCGAGCCAGTTCAGAAGTTTTGGCGTCCCCGGCATGATCGGCCGCGTTGGCAAGCACACTCAGGGGCGTCTTCAGGGCATGGGCCAGATTGCCGGCGTGTGTCCGTGCGCGTTCGACGACCTCCGCGTTCTGGGCCAGCACGGAATTGAATTCGTCTATCAGCGGCGCAACTTCGTCCGGGAAGCTGCCTTCCAGGCGCTGGGTTTCACCGCTGCGAACCTTGCCGAGCGCGGTACGCAGGCTGCGCAACGGCGCCAGCCCGACGAAGACCTGCACCAGCGCGGCGAGGATCAGTCCGGCGGCGAGCAATCCGAGCGCCAGCCACAAGGTGCCGCTAAAGCGGGCCACGGGCTCCGACATCAGGCTTTCATCCGCCGCGGCGATCAGGCGAAATGTTCGCGGTTTGCCATCGGCAGCATCATCGACGCGCACGCTGCGCTCGACCATGCCGAGCATCTTGCCTTCCGGGCCGGGAATTCGATGCTGGTGAAGTTCGCCATCGGCCGGTATGCCGGGCGGCGACACAAGCACGTGGTCCCATAGCGATCGCGAACGCAGTTGCCCGGCGATGACCGAATCGCCCTCGCCGCGGTTGCTTACAAGGTCGATCTGCCAATAGCAGCCGGAGTAAGGTCTCCTCAGGCGCGGATCGCTCAGCGGCAGGACGAGTTGCGGGTTCCCCTTTGCGTCCAGCGTCAATTGGGCCGTCAGTTGGTCAAGGTGGCTCGTCAGCTCGGTGTGAAACTGGGTGGCCACATGCTGGCGGAACAGGCTGGCCAGGCCCCAGCCGGCCACGAGAACCGACGCGGCGATCCAGAACAGGGTGCCGGCCAGCAGGCGGATGCGCAGCGAGCCGCGCAAGCCGGATAAAGTCATGGTGGCGTGCCGAGGCGGTAACCGAGACCGCGCACGGTTTCGATCAATCCCGGCGGCAGTTTCTTGCGCAGCCGGGCGATGAAAACCTCGACCGTGTTCGAGTCGCGATCGAAGTCTTGCGCATAGATATGCTCGACCAGGGCGCTGCGCGAAACCACTTCGTCGCGATGGTGCATCAGGTAGGCCAGCACGCGGTACTCGTGACTGGTCAGGGTCAGCGCCTGCCCCGCTACGGTGGCGCGGCTGTTGCGGGTATCGAGCGTCAACGGGCCGCACACCAGTTCCGAACTGGCGTGACCGCCGGCGCGGCGGATCAGCGCACGCAGCCGGGCCAGCAGTTCTTCCATGTGGAAAGGCTTGGTCAGGTAATCATCGGCACCGGCGTCGATGCCGGCCACCTTTTCATGCCAGCCATCTCTGGCCGTCAGGATAAGCACCGGCATGCTGCGACCGCCTGCACGCCATTTGCGAAGCACGCTGATGCCATCCATCTGCGGCAGGCCCAGATCGAGAACCACCGCATCATAGGGTTCCGAATCGCCCATGTAGTGCGCATCCACGCCGTTGTCGGCGACATCCACCGCGTAGCCTGCGGCGCCCAGCGCTTCCGCCAGTTGTGCGCGCAGGGTCGGCTCGTCTTCAACAATCAGGATGCGCATCAGCGTCCGGCTCCGCTGCGTGGAAGATTTTGGCGTGGCGTTTCTCCGTCATGGCCGTCCCGTGTTTTGCGGCGGATGATGGTGCCATCGCGGGCATCGACCTTGAGTTTTACCAGGGCGCCGCCGGCACGCAGTATTTTCAGCTCGTAGATCCAGCGCTCTGCGCCGTTCGCGTGTTCGCGCTCGAGTTCGATATCGATGACCTGGCCGGGATTTTCGCGTTCGACCCGTTCAAGGATGGTGCGTAGCGGCAGCACTTCCCCTGCTTCCAGCGCCTGCCGGGCGCGCTCGTGATCATCGGCGGCAGTGCTGACGCCACTGCCGCCGGCGAGGAGCGCCGCGCACAGCGCAATGAACAGCCTGTGCCAGCGGTGGGTGGTGGGTCGATTCGGCATGACTGGAGTTTTCCTGTTCCGGTATGCAACTTTATAGCCCCGCCAGGATGAATACAGGATGAACGGGGGATTCACTTTCCATTCAGTTGTCCCCGCGCATAGTACGCCTCACACCGACCCCAACGAGGACTACACCATGCATCGAAACCTGACTGCCATCCTGCTTGCCGCCACCCTGGCATTGACGTTTTCCGCCACCGCCAGCGCCGGTCCGCGCGAAGACCAGATGGCCCAGTATGCCAGCGCCGCCAAGGCCGCCAACCCGGCTTTCGCCGGCTTTTCTGCGGAGCGCGGCAAGACCCTGCATAACCAGGCATTCACCGGCGGCAAGCCCGATACGCCGGCCTGCACCAGCTGTCACGGCAAGGATCCGCGTGCCGCGGGGCGCACTTTGGCGGGCAAGGCGATAGACCCGGTGGCGGTTTCGGCAGCTCCGTCGCGCTACACCGATCCGGCAAAAGTCGAGAAGTGGTTCAAGCGCAACTGCAGCGAAGTGCTCGGGCGCGAATGCAATGTGCAGGAAAAGGGCGACTGGCTGAGCTTCATGCTCGCCCAGTAAGACATCCAGAGGAAAGGAAACCACCATGAATATCACCAAACAGATCCCCTATCGTCCCCTGGCCCTCGGCCTGCTCGTTCTCGGTTTCTCGGCGATCGTGCTCGGCCGTGCCCAGGCCGGCGGCAATCACTACTATCCGCCGGTAACCGATCCGGTGGTCAAGGAAGAGTGCGGCAGTTGCCACCTCGCCTTCGCCCCGGCGATGCTGCCGGCCAGTTCCTGGCAACGCATGATGGGCGAACTGAAGAATCACTTCGGCGATGACGCCAGCGTCGATGCCGCCACCGCGAAAAGGATCACCGATTACCTGGTCGCCAATGCGACCGACAACGCCGGCCGTCGCTACAGCGACAAGCTGCTGCGCGGCGTGTCGCTGGCGAGTGCGCCGCAACGCATCACCGAATTGCCCAAATGGGTCAAGGAACACCGGAAAGTGCCGGACTGGGAATGGAAGCACAAGGATGTCCGTACCCGGGCGAACTGCACCGCCTGCCATGCCGACGCCGAGCTTGGTTCCTACAACGACTGATGGCTGGCATTCTTCACCGCGCAGCCTTAACGCCGGGTGAACAGGCGCTTCAGCAAAGCTTACGCAGCATCCGCTCAAAATCGATTCATGGCCCCTGCGGGGGCCGGAAACCACGGAGGTTTACATCATGAAACGCGCAACAATGATTTCGTCCATCGCCCTTGCCGGCACCTTCGCCGTCGCCGGTGCCGTGCTGGCGCCCTCCTTTGCCGGGGAAAGCCGCACCTCGCCGGCTGGCGAACGCCAGTGGCTGTCGATTCCCCAGGTCCATGAAAAGCTGGAAGCGGCCGGATACCGGCAGATCGAGAAGATCGAGCGCGAAGGCGGCGGCTACGAGGCACGCGCCATCGATGGCAAGGGCGAGCGGGTCAAGCTCTACATCAATCCGCAGACCGGCGCGATCATTAGCCGGAACTCTCACGGCAAGCGCGCCAGGGGCGCCGGTGACGATGACAGCAAGCGCAATTCTGCCGACTGCAACGAGCGCCGCTGCCGCGACGATCTGCCGCAGAAGCCCGCGACCGGCACGCCAGCGGCAAAGTGATGCAGTTGGTCGGCCTGCGCCCTGATCGCCATACATTCTCAATTTCCTGAACGAATCGCCATGAAAACCTTACTCGGCAGCCTGTCAGTTCTTGTCGCCCTCGGCTGGGGCTGGGACGTGATCAATACCGCAACGCCTTCGGCAGCGCATCCGCTGTGGATCGCCCGCCAGGAAGCGCTTTACCTGAGCGGATTGCTGTCGATTGCCATGATGTCCGTGGCCATGTTCCTGGCAACCCGCCCGGCATGGCTCGAAGTGCCGCTAGGCGGCATGGACCGCATTTATCGCACGCACAAGTGGGCCGGCATCCTGGCGGTATCCTTCGCCGCGCTGCACTGGCTGATCGAGATGTCGGGCGACATCCTGAAATCGATGATCGGCCGCGAAGGCCGCCTGCCGAAGGAAAAGTTCGCCGGGCTTCTGGAAATCCTGCGCGATTTGGCCGAGGACATGGGTGAATGGGCGATCTACGCCGTGCTGGCGATGCTGGTGATCACCTTGTGGAAAAAGTTTCCCTACCGGACCTGGCGCTTCCTGCACCGTGCCATGCCCGTGCTCTACCTGATGCTGGCGTTCCATGCCGCGCTGCTGGCGCCGCGGGACTACTGGGTACAACCGGCAGGCGCACTGCTGGCGGTGTTGCTCGCCGCCGGCGTGTATGGTGCGATCCGTTCGTTGCTGGGCGGCATCGGACGCGCGCGCGTGGCAAGCGGCAACATCATCGCCATCGAACATCCGTCGCATGACGTCACCACGGTGCGCTGCCACCTGACTCAAGGCTGGCACGGACATCATCCGGGGCAGTTCGCTTTCGTGACCTTTGACGACAAGGAAGGTGCACATCCCTTCACCATCGCCAGCGCCGACCACGGCGACAGCACCATCAGTTTCCAGATCAAGGCGCTGGGTGACTACACCAACGGCCTTGCGGCCCGCCTGCAGCCCGGCCAGGCGGTGCGCGTGGAAGGCCCCTACGGTCGCTTTGACATCGCCCGCCGCAATCCCCGGGCCAGGCAGATATGGATCGCCGGCGGCATCGGCGTCACGCCCTTCCTCGCCTGGCTGGAGTCTTTGCAAGCCAGTCCGGAAACGGCACCCGCTGCCGACCTGCATTACTGCACCCGCGACCGGGCCATGGATGGCTTCGTGCCGCGGCTTGAGTTTCTGTGTGCGGAATTGCCCGGCATACACCTGCACATTCATGACGCACGCCAGGGTGCGGTGCTGAAGGCCGAGTCGCTGGGAGCGATGACGAATGCCGAAATCTGGTTCTGCGGCCCCAGTGGCCTGGCGACCGCATTGCGCAGTGGAATTCTGGCCATGGGCTTGCAGCCGCGCTTTCACCAGGAGGCTTTCGAGATGCGCTAGGGCGAAGGCAAGGACCTGTAGTTTTACCGACGAATCGGTACATCCCGTATCGGTCGTCGTTATTTTTGAAAGGAAAGCAGAAAAATGAAGCGGACTACATTGTTGGTGCTTGTCGCCATGTACATGGGATCTGCCGGGCATTCTTTCGCCGCCGCGGAGGCGACGGCCCATGGTCATGAACATGGCGCGACCGGGACCACGGCGACGCTGCAACTCAATGCGGGAAAGAAATGGCAATCCGATGCCGCCTTGCGGCAAGCCATGGGCAACATTCGCCAGGAATTGGCAGCATCGCTGCACCAGATTCACGAAAATCGCCTGTCGAACAAGGAATATGACAAGCTGGCACAGAAGGTCGAACGCGGCGTGGGTGACATCGTTGCCAACTGCAAACTTGAACCGAAGGCCGATGCGCAGTTGCACCTGATCGTTGCTGAAATGCTCGACGGTGCCCAAAAAATGGCCGGCAAGGTCAAGAAAGCAAAACGACAAAGCGGCGCAGTTGTCGTGATCGGAGCGCTGGAAAAGTATGGGACCTACTTTGATGACGCCGGATTCAAGCCGATCGTGCACTGACAGTCCCGATCCGCTCGACACGAATTGAATCGTGACATCGGTTTCGCTGCCACGCCCGATCCAGCGCCGTCCCACCGGCGCCGACTTTTTCCGGATGCACGGGGAAAAACGCCGGCGCGGAGCCGGCTTCGTGGCATTGCGTACGAATCGCCTCAGAACTTGTAATTGACTCCCGCGTAGATCGAGCGGCCCATGCCGGGGACTGCCGTACCCCACTGCGGGTAGTTGGGCAATGCCGGGTTGGTCATGGTCGTGCCCTGGCCGGTGTAGGCGCCCCCCAGCGGCAGGTCATAGTGCTTGTCGAACAGGTTCTCGATGCCGAAATCGACACGCACCTGCTTCCAGGAATGGCTGCCGCGCAGGTTGATCAGGCTGTAGCCGGAAGTTTCGATCTCGTTGCGCACGCCGGAGGTGTCATTCTTTGACTTCACCATCACGAGTTCGACGCCGTTGTCCCAGCCGCCATGCTGATGCGTCAGCGTCAGCCTGGAATTGAGCGGCATGATGTTGTAGAGATCGTCGCCGGTATCGCGATTCCTGCCGTTGGTGTAGTTGAGCAAGCCCTTCAGCCCGAATTCGCCGACGCCGGTCTTGCCCAGCGGCATCTTGCCGGAGAGGTCGAGACCATAGAGCCGCGCCGACTGGTTGGTGTAACGCAATACGGCAAATTGGTTCTGCAAGAGCGGGCTGCGCGGCGCATTCGTCGTGGCGTTCCACTGGATCGCGTCGATGTAGTCGGTGACGCGGGTGTAGTAGGGCGTGGCCTTGAATTCCCAGACGCGATCCGCCGCATGCCAGTCGAAAGTGGCGGAAACGGTATGCGCCTTCTCCGGCTTGAGATCCGGGTTGCCGAAATAGCCGTTGCCGTCGCCGACGAAGTTGTTCATCAGCGCCGCCATCTGCCAGGTCGACCATGTATAGCGTTCGTACAGGTTCGGCGAGCGAACTTTGCGGGCGAAGCCGAATTCGAAGTCTTGCGTGGCGCTCGGGGTGTAACGCGCCAATACGGTCATATCCCAGTTGTTGTCGGTTGCACCGCGATCCGCTTTGTTGAAATTGGCGGCATCCCGGGTTTGGTTGCCGGGTCCCGCGGGTACGGGATTGGTCGGGAAGGTGTTGAGGTTATAGCCATGGGTGGTATCGGCACTGGTCGTCACCCGCTCAAAGCGCAGGCCGGCGAGTGTCATCCACTGTGGGTTCATCTGCTTTTCCCATTCGCCGAAGAACGCCGTGCGGTCGCGCTCGCCATCCCTGATGTTCCAGAAGGTGTTCGGCCACATGCCGGCACCTGAGGGTGTCCACCAGTCGTCAAGCCGGTAGCTCTGATATTCGCCGCCCACGCGCAGCAGGTCTTGCTGGGTGAGGGCAATGTCGGCTTTCACGCTGGCGCCGGTGGTCTTGCCTTCGGTGTACATCGGCATACCGGCGGCGCAGGCAGCACCTATCGGCGAGCAAGGAACGCCGTTGAGCAGGCCTGATGCACCGGGGGCGTACCAATAGCGTTTGTCCTCGCCGAAATCCATGAAATGGTCGACCTTCTCGTGGTAGGCACGCGCTTCGAGCTTGCCCCAGTCGAACTGGCCGAGGTAGCGCAGGTTCAGGCGCTTCTGCTCGTTGTCGAGCATGTCCATGCGCTGGTTCGGGTAGAGCTGGTAGGGCAAATCCTGATAGCCCAGCTTGACTTCGAAGAGATGATTGCCGCCCTTGAAGGCAACGCCCAGCGTGTGGTTACGGGTCTCATACGCGGTCGAGCCGACTTCGTCGCGGGACAGCGTATGGCCGGCGCGGCCGGTGAAGGTGTAGTTCTTGAAATCGCCACCGGCGTCGTAGTTATCGGATTCGGCGGTGGCGCCCGAATACGTCATGCTGAAGGATTCGGTGGCATAGGTCGCCGAGAGGTTGGCGCCCCTGGCGTTACCGTTGCTGCGGTAGAAGGCGCCCGCTTCGCCCCTGAACAGGCTGCCCTGGCCGGGTGCCGCAAAAGTCGGCGCCGGCGTATCGGCGATGATGGTGCCGCCGATGCTGTCGCCGCCGACGCTGACCGGCGTGATGCCGGCATACACCTTGAGCGAGCCGACATTGCTCGGATCGAGATAGGACAGCGCCGGATTCATGTGGTTCGGGCAGGAGGCGATCAGGTCCATGCCGTCGACCTTGATGCGCAGGCGGTCGTCGGCCAGGCCATGGATCGACGGCAGACTGGAGACGCCGCCGGCGCCGTAGAGGCTGACGCCGGGAACGTCGCGCAGGAGACTCGCGGTATCGCTGGTGGCGGAACGCAAGGTCTGCACGCCGGCCGCACCGACCGTCGTCGCCAAGGGCGGTGCCTGATCCTTGCTCGCCGTGACGACCACGGGTGTCAGGATCGGCTCGGCGGCGAATATGGAAAAAGGCAGGGCGGCGAGGGCGACCGCCAGGGTGGCGCGTTTGCAGGACATAAAGCTCTCCGGAACAGGAAAATCAACAGCGCCCGATTCTATGGAGACCCGCACCACGCCTGCTGCGGCATGATGTCGCAGCAGGCCGCCTTTCCGCCTCCGGCTTGATATCCATCAAGCGCCGTGCCGCCAGCGGCGCGAACGTCGACATGGTGTCGCAGGCAAGGTCTGGCGCGGGCAGTGGCCCGCTTGCTACACTGTCTGCCCCATTGCGGCCGACACTTCATTCGTTGACCAAAGACATGATTCCTCGCAGCAAGCCATCGCCTTGAAATTCAGCAAATCCCACTGGGTCAGCCTGGCAATGCTGTTTGCGCTGCTTGCCATCGGCATTGTCGGAAACCGGTTTTCGCCCCTGTCGCTGCCGAAGGCCGACCTGACCGGCGTGGTGGAAGCCGGATGCGACTTGCAGCGGCGAGCCTGCACGGCAAAGGTGGCGGACGGCGGACGCCTGGAGTTTTCCATTACGCCGCGCCCGATACCGCTGCTCCAGGCCTTGCGTGTCGAAGTGACCGTCAGCGGCTTCAAGCCGAAGAAAGTCCAGGTGGATTTTGCCGGGGAGAGCATGAACATGGGCTACAACCGCAGCGAACTCCCTGCCACGGGCGACGGACGCTATGCCGGAGAAATCGCGCTGCCGGTTTGTACGTCCGGCGGCATGGCCTGGGTCGCCACGGTGCTGGTCGAAACCGACCGCCAGCGTATCGCGGTGCCGTTTCGCTTCGACACCGGACACTGAGTTAGTGCCCCGCTCCGCTTGCTAGCGGTTGGCGGGCCGCTTCAGAAGCTTGCGCTGCAGGGTGCGCCGATGCATGTTGAGCGCCCGTGCGGTGGCCGATATGTTGCCTTTGTGCTCGCGCAACACGCGCTGGATGTGCTCCCATTCCATGCGATCCACCGACATCGGTGCGTGCGCTACGGCTGCCGGCGCGCTGGTCGCCGGCGAGTTCTCGCCAGCCGCCAGTGCGTGGTCGAATGCCCCCAGCAGCGTCGCCAGGTCCACCGGTTTGGCCAGGTATTGCACGGCGCCCAGCTTGATCGCGTCGACCGCCGTGGTGATGCTGGCATAACCGGTCAGCACCACGATGCGGCAGGCGGGATTGATTTCCAGCAAGCGCGGGATCAGGTTCAGCCCGGAAGCGCCGGCGAGGTTCAGATCGAGCACCACCCTGTCGGGCGGCTCCGCCTGCGCCAGGCTGATTGCCGCCGGCGCGCTCTGCGCCGCGACGGCGGCATAGCCGCGCCGCTTCAAGGCGCGCAACAATGTGGCGCTGAAAGTGTCGTCGTCCTCGATGATCAATATGCGTTCGTTCATGTCGCTCCCGATTTCCGGTTCATCCTAAATTCCGCTTTGAAAACCGCTTTCAACACAGAGATCACAGAGACACAGAGGGCACAAAGAGAAAAATCTGCGTGATCCGGCTTCACCCGGTGGGTGGAGCGCTCGACCTGGGGAAGGCACTGCGTTCTTTCGGCTTTTCTCTGTGTCCTCTGTGTCAAATGAGGTTTTCAGGTTCATTGTTCGTTCTGGCTTGCGATCGGCAGTTCGATGCTGACCCGCGCGCCGCCTTCCGCCGGATTTTCCAGCGCAATGCGTCCGCCCAGCCGCTCGATGGCCGAAAACGCCAGCAGCAGGCCGATGCCGGCGCCGCCGTTGCGCGTGGTCAAGGGCTCGCGTCCGGCCTGGCGCAGCACCGGGACGGGAAAGCCGGGGCCCTTGTCCCTGACCGCAATCTTCAGTCCGGCCGCGTCCCAGCCGAGTTCGATTTCAATTTCGCCGGCGCTGGCATCCGCCGCATTGTTCAGCACGTTGACCAGGGCCTGCTCCAGCGTCGCCTCGGTCGCGATCCGCGGCACGGCACCGCCCCCCGCCAGCGTCAGCCGGCTGGACGCCCGCGGTCGCAGCGTGTGCCAGCGCGCGCGCACGCCCTCCAGCCAGGCGCCGGCATCCTGCACCTGAACCTGCTCGGGCCGCAGGGTTCCGGCGCGCGCCGCCATGCCGCTGATGATGCCTTTGCACAGCGCGATCTGCTCCTTCACCACGGCCAGGTCCTCGCGCGTCGCGGCATCGAGACCGGCGTCCCGTTCCAGTTCGCCGACGAGCACGGCCATGGTGGCCAGCGGCGTGCCCAGCTCATGCGCGGCTCCGGCGGCCAGCGCGCCCAGCGCCACCATGCGTTCATCGCGCAATGTCTGCTCGCGCGCGGCAGCCAGGCGGCTGTCGCGTTCGCGGATCGACGCCGTCATGCGCGCCACGAACCAGGCGATCATGGTCGCCGAAACCACGAAGGTCAGCCACATGCCGGCCAGATGCAGGCGCGCCCCGCGCTCGGCATCGGCCACCGGCAGCGGCAGGAACTGCCACATCAGCAGCGAATACAGCGCGATGGCCAGCAGCGCGACCGCCGCGGTCAGTGTTCCGGGCAGCGACAATGCCGCCACGGCGACCGGCACCAGCAGGAAGGAGATCAGCGGGTTGGCGGCCCCGCCCGACAGGTACAACAGGATCGCCAGCGCCGCCAGATCGACGCACAACTGGCCGAACAACTCGCTGGCGCTTACCGGCTCGTCGCCCGCTGCGCGCCACTGCACATACGCATTGAAGGCCGCCATCAGCGCCAGCACGGCGAACATCGGCGCTTGCGGCAGGGCGATATCGAGCAAAGTCGGCGCCGACAACACGGCGAGCGTGACGGCCGCAAGCAGCCACCAACGCAAAATCACCGCACGCCGCTGGTTCAGCCGCAGGTTGGAATCGGGTTTGGAAGGGGTCGCGTCTACCATGTTCAGGCGGCGACCCATTCCGCTACGGGTCGTTCGAGAAACTGCGGCAGGGGAATGCCCCCTGTACCGACCACCAGACCGGGCCGGGCGCCGAAGTCGCGGGTAAAGCGTTCCAGCCCCGCCAGCGCCCCCTTGTTCCTGCCGCTCTTCACTTCCACGCCCATGACCGCCCCGCCGTGCCGGAGGACGAAATCGACTTCGAAATTGCGCTCCCGCCAGTAGGTCACCGTCATTCCCGCCGGCGCGGTGTTGCACAAGTGGGCGCCGACGGCGGATTCGACCAGTCGTCCCCACAGTTCTCCGTCCTGCCGCGCGGCGGCGAAGCCCTCCGGTCGCTGGGCCGTTATCAGTGCCGTATTCAGCGCCTGCAATTTCGGGCTTCCCGCCCGACTGCGGGCGATGTCGCCGGCAAACTTGTCCAGCCCCGCCACCATCCACGCCGCGCCAAGCAGGCCGAGGTAATGGGCCAGCGTGGTGGTATTGCCGGCATCCTGCAACTGGCCGATCATTTTCTGGTAAGAGAGTATCTGCCCCGAGTAGGCGCAGCCCAGCACGAACAGGCGGCGCAGCAAGGCCGGCTTGTCGATGCGGGCAAGCTGCAGGACATCGCGCGACAAGGTGGGTTCGATGATGGCGTCGAGCACATGGCTCTTCCAGCGAAACTCGTCGTCCGCAAGGGTCGCCGCACCGGGATAGCCGCCGAAATAGATGTAGCGATCCACATCCCAAGCGAAGGCATCGCGCATTTCGGCATACGACCAGTGCGGCAGGCGAATCAGTTCGAAGCGCCCGGCCAGGCTCTCGCCCAAGCCCTGCTGCATGAGGAACTGCGAGGAACCCAGGAGGACGACATGCAAGGGCCGTGCGGCAAAGCCATCCTCGTCCCACAGCATTTTCACGGCCTCCGACCAGCGCGGCACCTTTTGCACCTCGTCCAGTACCAGCAAGGCCGGTCCGGTTTCAGCCAGCAGGCGGGCCAGCCGCCACTGCTGCTCGATCCAGTTCGCATCCGGCGCGGCCGGCAAATCGGCGCTGGCGTAATGGCTTTGCCCGGCAAACGTGGCCATCGCCTGCCGCGCCAGAGTCGTCTTGCCCACCTGGCGCGGCCCCGCGAGGACTTGCAGGAAGCGGCGCGGAGCGCGCAGACGGCTGGTCAGGATATCAAGCTGGGGGCGGGTGAACATGGTTTGACTCTTTTTACTCAATATACTGAGTAAAAATACCCGATGCTGAGAGACTTGTCCAATCGCACATCCTGGCAATCAACCGGATGCTCGCCGGGATCGAGATGAAAAGTCGGCGCTGGCGGGACGGCGCGCAAGGCAGGACGGCGCATATCACGATCCCGCCGCCGGATCGGTGACGAAGCCGATCCGCGTCAGGCCGGCTTTCGCCGCCGCGCTCATCACGAGCGCCACGCTCTCGTAGCGCGCATTGCGGTCGGCGCGGATATGCAGTTCAGGTTGCGGCTGCTGTTTCGATACAGCGGCGAAGCGCGGTCCGAGCTCGGCGAGTGCAAGCTTCTCGCCGTTCCAGAACAGTTCGCCACCCTCGCGAATGCCGAACTCGATGTGTTCCGGTTTGGTAATGTTGGCGCTCGACGCGGCCTTGGGCAGGTCGATCTTCACCGAGTGCGTCAATAGCGGCGCGGTGACGATGAAAATCACCAGCAACACCAGCATCACGTCCACCAGCGGCACCACGTTCATGTCGGCCATCGGCGTTTGATGGCCGCGTGCGTTGAAGCTGCCGATCGCCATCTCAGCTCCTCCGCGCCGGCGCGCCGACCGTGGTCAGCACGTAGAGATCGTGGGCAAAGGCATCGAGCCGCGCCAGCCACATGCGGTTGCGGCGGTTGAAGGCGTTATAGGCGAGCACGGCCGGGATCGCCACCGCCAGGCCCAGCGCCGTCATGATCAGCGCCTCGCCGACCGGGCCGGCGACCTTGTCCAGCGTGCCCTGCCCGGACAGGCCTATCTGCACCAGCGCATGGTAGATGCCCCACACCGTGCCGAACAGGCCGACATAGGGCGCCGCCGAGCCGGCCGAAGCCAGCACGGTCAGGCCATGCTCGGCGCGCGCGGCTTCCTGGTCGATGCCGTTCCTCAGCACCCGCGTCAGGAATTCACCGAGTCCGCCGGCCGCCGCCAGCTTGTGGGACTCGTGCGCGACACTGTCGCTGGCCGCCTGCAGCGCCTGCTGTGCCAGTTCGGCAAAGGCATTGTCGACGGGCTGTGCCGCCAAGGCGGTGGAGACTTCCCGCAGGGAGGGCGCATCCCAGAAACCGGCCAGAAATTTCGCGGCACGCCTTTTTGCCAGGGTGTTGGCAAGGGCCCGCGTGACGATCAGATACCAGCTTGCCACCGAGAGCAGCAGCAGCGTGGCGAGCACCAGCTTGCCGACGCCGTCGGTGTGAGCGAGAAAGTGGGCAAAGCCGAGTTCCTGTTCCATGGTTCAGTTTCCTTGCAGGACAAATTTGAAGGGTTGCAGGGCGACGGCGCGCACCGGTTGGCTGTTGCGTTGCGCCGGGTTGCAGCGCCAGGTTTTTACAGCGGCCAGCGCCGCTTCATCGAGCCGCGCAAAACCGCTGCCGGTGGCGATGCGAGCGACGGCGACGTGGCCTTGTTCGTCGAGCTCGACGCGCAATACCGTGGTACCGGTCTCGCCCATGCGGCGCGACAGCATCGGGTAATTTGGCGCGGTACGTTCCGGGCACGACACGGAGAGTTCCGCGCCCAGCGTCACCGGCCCGGCCGGCACCGGCGATGGCGCCGCCGGTGATGTGATCACGGGAGTCGGCGCTGGCGGCACGGCGACTTCGAGAGGCGAGGTGACCGAAGCTTCGACCGCCAGTTGCCGGGGCTGCGGCTTCACTTCGGGCCGCGGTTTGGGCGGCTCGCGCTGTGGCAACTGCTCGACTCTGGGCGGGCTGGGCGGTGCGACGAAATTGACGAACAGGGTCGTCACGTCCAGCGGAGTCGGCAACAGCCGGTGCTGCCACAGGCCCCACAGGGCAGCGGCATGCAGGGCCACGACCAGCAACAGTCCGGCAAGTTTGTCCCATGTCGGCCGAAACCTCATCCTGATCGCGCGCTCAGGGCTGCAGGAAAGCCCGCAGGACATCGGACGGCGGCGCCCCGGCATGGAAACGCGTCGCGCCGGTGGCGGGAATGAGCGCAACGTAAGGCGTCAGCCCGCGCCAATCCGGATTCACCGTGAAGCGCAGCGCCATGGCGTCACCGTCGAAGGCATACAGGGCACTGGCCATGCGGTAATGGCGATCCGCACGCAAGGCGCCTTCCTGTCCGGCGCCGTCCATCACCACGACCGCAAGACGGACCCGTGAATCGGCCTTGCGTATGGCCATCGCCAAATCATCGATCACTTTGGGACAGTGCACGCAATCGGTGGTCGAAAACACCACCACCAGCGGTCGCCGCTGCGGCTGAGTCAGCTCGCTCCAGGTACTTGCTCCGAACGGAAGGACAGCCAGCGGCGCGGCTGCTACCGCCGCAACCGGCGCCAGCAGCGCACCCAGCATTGCGACGAGCCTTGGCCAGCGCTCAGGGAAGAATCGGCAGGACATGGACTTCCTTTGCAGTGCGCCACAGGACTCTTACGCCCACCGGCGTCACCAGCAGGCGCGGGTGATCGTTCGCCTCCTTGCTGGCCGCCAGTTCGCGCAGTATGAAACTTGCTCCGTCGTCGGCCGACACCCAGGCCCGAAGCCGCGTCTGCGTCCCGTCGTAGCTGCGCCAGGCGATCGCTACCTGGCGTCCGGCACTGACGACATCGGCATGTTCGGCGCGCGGGTCGGGCAGTTCCTGCACTTCGCCCTGGGGCGTGCCGTCGGCCGCCAGACGCCCGTAGCGAACAGCGGCGTGGCCGGCCTTGTCACCAAACCAGACGGCGTGAAAGCCGCCCTGCGCCGCCGGGGCGAGGCCCGGCCCGTGGTGCGGGCAGGCATCCAGTTTCCATTCGTCGAAGCTGGCGCGTACGGGAGCTTTCGGCTCTTCACCGAGGATGGCGAAGGCGTGGTCGCGAATGTTGGGCGCGAACACATGGCGCCACATCGCCGCCACTCCGCCGGCCG
>JBIKKY010000065.1:0-15130 GCA_044360105.1 Sulfuritalea sp. | reverse complement strand
AGCAAGCTCGCTCCTACGGCATTTCAAGCAATTCGCTAATTTCCAGCCAGCGCGACTCGGCGGCCTGGATATTTTGCGTCAAAAGGCTTTGCCGCAGGGTGAGTTCGTCCAGCAGGCGCGCATCCGCGCCGGCATACAGCGTGGGGTCGGCGAGCCGGGCTTCCAGCAGCTTGAGCTCGGCTTGCCAGGCGGCGAGCTGCTGTTCAAGTTTTTCGCTTTCCTTCTGCAGCGGTCGCCGTGCTGCCGGCGCCGACTTTTCGGGCGGCGCCTTCGCCGCCTTGCGCGCCGCTTCGGCTTCGCTTTCCCGGCGCTGCTGCGCTTTCTCGCGCTCGGCGGACTTTTCCGCGGCGCGCGACTGGTTGAGCCAGTCGGCATAGTCGTCGAGGTCGCCGTCGAAGGGCGTCACCTTGCCGTCCGCCACCAGCCAGAGTTCGTCGCAGGTGGCGCGCAGCAAATGGCGATCGTGCGAGACCAGCACCATGCCGGCTTCGGTTTCCTGCAGCGCGATGGTCAGGGCTTCGCGCATTTCGAGGTCGAGGTGGTTGGTCGGCTCGTCCATCAGCAGGAGATTCGGCGCGGTGCGGATCATCAGCGCCAGCGCCAGGCGCGTCTTCTCGCCGCCGGAAAAGCGGCCGCAGGGCGCCTCGACCATGTCGCCGCGAAAATCGAAACCGCCGAGATAATTGCGCAGGTCCTGCTCGCGCGTGCGCGGCTCCTGCTTGATCATGTGCCACAGCGGCGATTCGGCCGGGCGCAACTGTTCCAGCTGGTGCTGGGCGAAGTAGCCGAGCTTGAGGTTGCGGCCTTCCTCGCGCACGCCGGCTTGCGGCTGGAGTTCGCCGGCCAGCAGCTTCATCAGCGTGGACTTGCCGGCGCCATTGCGGCCGAGCAGGCCGATGCGGCTGTCGGGGCGCAGCGTGAAGCGGAGCTTTTCAAAAATTACCGTATCGCCATAGCCGACTTTTGCATCGTCCAGCAGCAGCAGCGGGTCGGAGAAGCCGCTCGGCTCTGGAAAGCTGAAGGAAAACGGCGTGTCGATGTGGGCGGCCATGATGTCGCCCATCTTCGCCAGCATCTTGATCCGGCTCTGCGCCTGGCGCGCCTTCGAAGCCTTGGCGCGGAAGCGGTCGATATAGCTTTGCAGGTGCGCCGCCTCGCGCTTCTGCTTGGCCGCCAGCGCCAGGTCGTTGGCCAGGCGTTCGGCGCGCGCGCGTTCGCAGGCCGAGTAGTTGCCGGTGAACAGCTGCATCTTGCCGGCCTCGATGGCGAGGATGTGGCTGGTAATGACATCGAGGAAATCGCGGTCGTGCGAAATCAGGATCAACGTACCGGGATAGCCCTTCAGCCACTCTTCGAGCCAGATGATGGCGTCCAGATCCAGGTGGTTGGTCGGCTCGTCGAGCAGCAGCAAATCCGAGCGGCACATCAGGGCGCGGGCGAGGTTGAGGCGCACGCGCCAGCCGCCGGAAAACTCCGCCACCGGGCGCTGGTAGTCCTCGTCGGAAAAACCCAGGCCGTGCATCAGGGCGGCGGCGCGTGCCGGCGCGGCATAGCCGTCGATTTCGCCGAGGCGCGAATGCAGCAGGCCGATCTGCTCGCCGGCATGGTGGTCGTCGTGATGCGCTTCGGCGGCGACGAGGTCGCGTTCGATCTGGCGCAGCTCGGTGTCGCCGTCGAGCACGAAGTCGAGCGCGGCATCGGGCAGGGCCGGCGTGTCCTGCGCGACATGGGCCAGCACCCAGCCCGGCGGCCGCTCCAGGTCGCCGCGGTCGGCATGCAGTTCGCCGCGCAGGAGGCCGAGGAAGGAGGACTTGCCGCAGCCGTTGGCGCCGATCAGGCCGATCTTCCAGCCCGGATGCAGCTGCAGCGAAGCGCCGGTGACCAGCGCCTCGCCGTTGCGGGAAAAACCCAGATCGCGCAGAAGAATCATAGGAGTCGTATCGGCGAAGCGTTGTGGTGGTGGTAGCCGCGACGGCCTTCGTAGCAGGCGGCAATCGCGGCCATGTCGGCGGCTTCGTCGCCGCTGAGCATGATGCTGGCCAGCAGGCCGACTTCGCGCTTGCCGTAGTCGACGGTGGCCATGACGACCGGCACCTTGGCGGCCAGAGCGATGCGGTAAAAGCCCGACTTCCAGCCGGCCTGCAGGCTGCGCGTGCCCTCGGTGGCGATGATCAGGTGGAACTCGTCGCGCGTGCGGAATTCCTCCGCCAACCGCTCGACGAAGCCGGTGCGCTCGCGCCGGTTGACCGCCACGCCGCCGAGTCCGCGCATCACCGGACCGCAGAGGCCGCGAAACAGCGTGTCCTTCGCCACCCATTGCGCGCCGTAGGGCAGTGCGGCCAGCGCCAGCAGGGTCATCGGAAAATCCCGGTTCGAGGTATGCGGATAGGCGATCACCACGGCCTTCGCCGGCCGTTGCGGCAGGTCGAGCAGCTTCCAGCCCATGAGCTTGAGGATCAGGCGGGCGGGGCCGCGCAAAAACTTCACGCGATACCCTGGTTGGCCAGATATTCCTCATAGCTGCCGCGGTAATCGACGATGCTGCGGTCCGGCTTGATGTCGATGATGCGTGTGGCCAGCGATGAAACGAACTCGCGGTCGTGAGAGACGAAGATCAGCGTGCCGGGATATTTCTCCAGCGCGGTGTTGAGCGACTCGATGGATTCCATGTCGAGGTGATTGGTAGGCTCGTCCATCAAGAGCACGTTGTTCCTGAGCAGCATCAGTTTGCCGAACAGCATGCGGCCCTGTTCGCCGCCGGAGATCACGTTCACCGGCTTCTTCGCTTCGTCGCCGGAGAACAAGAGCCGGCCCAGCGTGCCGCGCACCAGGGTCTCGACGTCACCGCCGTCGTAGCCGCCGGCGCGCACCCATTGCACGATCCATTCGGTGAGCGGCGTCTTGTCGGCGAAATCCGCCGCGTGGTCCTGGGCGAAGACGCCGGGCCGCGCCTTCTCGGCCCACTTCACCTTGCCGCCCTGGGGCGTCAGGCCGCCGAGTTTTTCTCCGGCCAGCAGGCGCAGCAGGGTGGTCTTGCCGACGCCGTTCTCGCCGATGATGGCGACCTTGTCGCCGGCCTCGATGCTGGTCGACAAGGACTTGATGATCGGCACCCTGGGCTCGTAGCCGAAGCCGAGGTTCTCGATTTCGCAGGCCAGGCGGTGCAGCTTTTCCTTCTCGTCGTAGTCGAAGCGTATCCACGGATACTGGCGCGACGAGGGCTTGATGTCTTCCGGGCGGATCTTCTCGATCAGCTTCAAACGGCTGGTGGCCTGGCGCGCCTTCGACTTGTTGGCCGAGAAGCGGCGCACGAAGGTCTGCAGGTCGGCTACGCGCTCCTTCGCCTTGGCATTGGCCGAGACCTGGCGCTCGCGCGCCACGGTCGAGGCTTCCATGAAGTCGTCGTAGTTGCCGCCATAGACCTTGATCGTGCCGTAGTCGAGGTCGGCCATGTGAGTGCAGACCTGGTTCAGGAAATGGCGGTCGTGCGAAATGATGATCATCGTCGACTCGCGCTCGTTGAGGATGTCCTCCAGCCAGCGGATGGTGTTGATGTCGAGGTTGTTGGTCGGCTCGTCGAGCAGCAGGATGTCGGGGTTGGCGAACAGGGCCTGCACCAGCAGCACGCGCAGCTTCCAGCCCGGTGCCACTTCGCTCATCGGCCCGTTGTGCTTCTCGATCGGGATGCCGGCGCCGAGCAGCAGCTCGCCGGCACGCGATTCGGCGGTGTAGCCGTCGTACTCGGCGAAATGCGATTCCAGTTCGGCGGCGCGCATGTAGTCGTCTTCGGTGGCCTCCGGGTTGGCGTAGATCGCGTCGCGCTCCGACATGCAGGCCCACATCTCGGCATGGCCCATCATCACCACGTCGAGCACGCGCACGCTCTCGTAGCCGAACTGGTCCTGCTTCAGGTAAGCCATGCGCTCGCCGGGATCGAGCGAGACATTGCCGGCGGAAGATTCCAGCACGCCGGCCAGGATCTTCATGAAAGTGGTCTTGCCCGAGCCGTTGGCGCCGATCAGGCCATAGCGGTTGCCCTCGCCGAATTTGACCGAGACGTTGTCGAAAAGCGGCTTGACGCCGAACTGGATGGTGACGTTTGATGCGACGAGCATGGGAGTGCAACCGGTTGATGCGCCGGGGAAATTCGGCGGGGGCCGTATTCTACCGCCCCCGCGGCTGCAAACCCGCCCGCTTAGCGCCCGGCGTTGGGGAAGAACAGCTGTTCGCCGCCGATCCTGTAATCGGCGATGGCCTTCTGGCCGTCGGCCGACACCAACCAGTCGATGAACTTCCGGCCGTCGGCCTGCTTGACGTGCGGGTGCTTTGCCGGATTGACCAGGATCACGCCGTACTGGTTGAAGAGCTTCGTGTCGCCCTCGACGATGATGCCGAGGTCGCCGCGATTCCTGAACGCGAGCCAGGTGCCGCGGTCGGCGAGGATGTAGGCGTTCATCGAGGCCGCGGTGTTCAGCGCCGGGCCCATGCCGGATCCGGTGTCGCGGTACCAGGCGGAGTTTGACGCGCGGACCTTGTCGAGGTCGACGCCGGCGGCCTTCCAGTAGCGCAGTTCGGCGGCGTGGGTGCCGCTCTTGTCGCCGCGCGAGACGAAGGGCGCCTTTGCCGCTTCGATGCGGCGCAGGCCTTCGAGGATATCCTTGCCTGCCGCTTTGGCCGGATCAGCTTGCGGGCCGATCACGACGAAGTCGTTGTACATGACTTCCTGGCGCTTGACGCCGAAGCCCTCGCTGATGAATTTTTCCTCGGCGGCCTTGTCGTGCACGAAGACCACGTCGGCATCGCCGCGCCGCGCCATGTCGAGCGCCTGGCCCGTGCCCAGGGCGACGACGCGCACCCTGATGCCGCTGGCCTTTTCGAAGGCCGGCAGCAGGTGGCCAAAAAGGCCGGACTGTTCGGTCGAAGTGGTCGACGACACGGTGATGAAGCGCTCCTGGGCCTGGGTCAGGCCTGCGGTCAGCAGACTGGCGGCGGCGAGGGCGGAACAGAACAGGCGACGGGTGATCATGGGATTTCCTCCTGAAGAAAGGCTTGAGCCGCGGCGGTTTGCGGCAGGTTGAAAAATGCGGCGACAGGTGTCTGTTCGACGCAGCGGCCGCGGTCGATGAAAACGATTTCCTCGGCAATGCGCCGTGCCTGGCCAAGGTTGTGGGTGGTCATCAAAATGCGCGTGCCGCTGGCGGCGATCTCGTTGATGATGCGTTCCACCTCTCGGCTGCTGGCCGGGTCGAGGCTGGCAGTCGGTTCGTCGAGGATCAGCAGTTCGGGTTCCAGCGCCCAGGCTCGGGCCAGCGCGACGCGCTGCTGTTCGCCGCCGGAGAGCAGCCGTGCCGGACGCAGTGCGAGGTGTTCCAGGCCGACGCGAGCGAGCGACTCACGGGCGCGCCGTTCGTACTCGGCAGCGGCGAAACCCTTAAGCTTGAGGCCGTAGATGACATTGGCCAGCGCCGTGGTGCGCAGCATGATCGGCCGCTGAAACACCATGGCCTGGGACAGCGGCTGCGGCCAATGCAGCGTGCCTCCGCTCGGATGCAGCAGGCCGTGGATCAGGCGCAGCAGCGTGCTCTTGCCCGCGCCGTTGGGACCGAGGACCACGGTGCGTTGCGCGCCCAGCACCAGCGACACATCGTCGATGATGCGCGTGCCGCCCTCGGTGAGGCCCAGACCGTCGATCTTGAGCCAGTCCATCAACCCCACCTTTTCTCGGCCCAGCCGCGCAGCGCGTAGGCCACCGCGTTGATCGCGAGCACCGCGGCGATCAGGACCAGGCCCAGCGCCAGGGCCAGCGGCAGGTCGCCCTTGCTGGTTTCCAGGGCGATGGTGGTGGTCATCACGCGGGTCACGCCGTCGATGTTGCCGCCGACGATCATCACCGCGCCGACTTCGGCAATCGCGCGGCCGAAGCCGGCCAGCGCGGCGGTCGACAGCGAAAAGCGTCCGTCCCAGAGCAGCGTTGCGGCGGCACGCGTGCGGCTGGCGCCGAGCGAACGCAATTGTTCGCGGTATTCGCTCCATTCGTCGGCAACCACCTGCCGCGTCAGCGCGGCGACGATGGGCGTCACCAGGATGGCCTGGGCAATGATCATCGCCTCCGGCGAGAACAGCAGGCCGAATTGCCCCAGAGGTCCGGCACGCGACAGCAACAGATACACCAGCAGGCCGACCACCACCGGCGGCAGGCCCATGAGCCCGTTGAACAGGACGATCAGCACGCGCCGCCCGGGGAAGCGGCCGACCGCCAGCAGGGCGCCGATCGGCATGCCGACGATGCAGGCGATCAGCGTGGCGGCGAGGCTGACGCGCAGGCTGAGCCAGACGATTCCGGCCAGACGGGCATCGGCTACGGCAACCAGTTGCCAGGCGGTGAGGAAGGAGTCGCTGAGGGTGGTCATGCCGGTATTTATGAAATTTCGTGCATAAGCTGTGCATGTTAAAGTTGGTCTTTACTGGATTAAATATGTCGTCGCCTGCAACTACTCGCGCCGTTCCGCGCCTGCGTTGGAACTGGAATTTCGGCCCGCTGCTGGGGGAGGTCGATGGTTCGCGCCTGCTCCAGTTGCTGACCGCTCTGGCTACCGGCGGGGCGCTTGGCGCCGCCGCGCGCGAGGCCGGCATGTCCTACCGTTCGGCCTGGGGTCTGCTGCGCGACTGCGAACAGGCCTTGGGCGCCCCGATGGTGATCATGGAACGCGGCCGCGGCACGCGTCTGACGGAATTTGGCGCCGCCCTGGTCGAGCTGGACGCGGCGGCACGGCGGGCGCTGGACGAAGTGCATGCGCCCTGGCAGCGTCGGCTGGAAGCCTTGCTGGCGCCGGTGGTGCGCGTTGCGCCCGAGCGCCTGCGGCTGGCGGCGAGCCACGACCTGGCGCTGGCCGACTGGGTCGAGCACGGCCGCCGCATCCGCTTCGAACTGTTCTGGCGCGGCAGCGAGGAAGCCCTGGCGGAACTGGGCCGCGACGAATGCGAAATGGCCGGCTTCCACGTGCCGGAAAGCTGGACCGTGGCGCAGCTGGACAACTGGCTGCGGCGTTGGCTGGACCCGGCGCGCCATGTCTGCCTGGCGGTGATGCGCCGCAGCCAGGGCCTGATCGTCGCGCGCGGCAATCCGCATCGCGTGCAGTCCCTGGCCGATGTGTCGCGCCGCGGCCTGCGCATGGTGAACCGCCAGCGCGGCTCCGGCACGCGCAGCCTGATCGACCAGTTGCTGGCGGCCAATGGTCTGAAACCGGAGAACATCACCGGCTACCACCATGAGGAGTTCACCCACGAGGCGGTCGCCGCGACGATCGCCGCCGGGCAGGCGGATGCCGGCTTCGGCATCGAGGCGGCGGCGGCGCGCTACGACCTGGGCTTCGTGCCGCTGATCAGCGAGCGCTACGGTTTTGCGATGCCCAATGCGATCGCCGCCAGTCCGGAAGGCAGGGAGTTCCTCGCCCGCCTGCAGGGCAACACCTTCCGCCAGCGCCTGAGTGCGCTGCCCGGCTACGAGCCGCTACCGGTTCGCGCGCCGGGGACATGGGATGGGTTCCTCAGCTAAGCGCTTCCAACACAGAGAACACGGAGGCACGGAGAACACGGAGGAAAAACAGGAATTCGAGCAAGGCAGTTTGTCTTGGATCTTCTCTGTGCCCTCCGTGCCTCCGTGTTCTCTGTGTCGAAGGCGTCTGGGTTTTCCTGGGTCAGTACTCGACCGCGAACTCGGTCGCCTGCCAGATCGCCCGCTTGGCATCGAGTTCCGTCGCCACGTCGGCGCCGCCGATCACTGTGTGTTCGATGCCGGCCGCCTCCAGTCCGGCGATGAGGCCGCGCTCGGATTCCTGGCCGGCGCAGAGCACGACGCTGTCGACCGGCAGCAGGCGCTCCTCGCCATTGACGCGGAGGTGCAGGCCGGCATCGTCGATCTTCAGGTACTCGACGCCGCCCAGCATGTGTACGCCGCGCTTTTGTAGCAGCAGGCGGCGCGCCCAGCCGGTGGTCTTGGCCAGACCTTCGCCGAGCTTGGTGGCCTTGCGCTGCAGCAGCCAGACCTCGCGCGGCGAGGGCGGCATCTGCGGTTCTGTGAGGCCGCCGCGCTTGTCGGTGTAGTGGATGTCGACGCCCCATTGGCGGCGATAGGCATCGATTTCGTCGTCGCTGTGGACGTGGGTCAGCAGTTCGGCGACGTCGAAGCCGATGCCGCCGGCGCCGATCAGGGCGACGCTCTTGCCGACGCGCTCGGGATGCTCGATGGCCGCAGGGTAGGACAGCACCTTCGGATGGTCGACGCCCGCAATCGGCGGTGTGCGCGGCGTGACGCCGGTGGCGACGACGACGTGGTCATAGCCCGAAAAGTCGGCGCCGGCGGGACGGCGATTCAGCTGCAGGTCGACGCCGGTTTCCTTCAGGCGCACCGAGAAGTAGCGCAGCGTGTCCTCGAAGTCCTCCTTGCCGGGGATGGCCTTGGCGTAGTTGAATTGGCCGCCGATGCGGTCCTGCGCCTCGAACAGCGTGACCTTGTGGCCGCGTTCGGCCAAGGTGGTGGCGGCGGCCAAGCCGGCCATGCCGGCGCCGACCACGGCGACTTTTTTCGGCGCGGTCGTGGGCAGCACTTCGACGTCGGTCTCGTGGCAGGCGTAGGGGTTGACCAGGCAGGAGCATAGGTTGCGGTTGAAGATGTGGTCGAGGCAGGCCTGGTTGCAGCCGATGCAGGTGTTGATCGCGTCGGCACGGCCGGCGGCGGCTTTGTTCACGAAGTCGGGGTCGGCGAGGAAGGGCCGCGCCATCGAGACCATGTCGGCATCGCCGCGGGCGAGGATGTCCTCTGCGGTCTGCGGGTCGTTGATGCGGTTGGTGGTGATCAGCGGGATCTTTACCTGACCCTTCATGCGCCGCGTCACCCCGCTGTAGGCGCCGCGCGGCACGGCGGTGTAGATGGTGGGGATGCGCGCCTCGTGCCAGCCGATGCCGGTATTGATGATGTTGGCGCCGGCCTTCTCGACTTCCTTTGCCATGGCCACCACTTCGTCCCAGGTGCTGCCGCCTTCTACCAGGTCGAGCATGGAGAGGCGGAAGATGATGATGAAGTCGGCGCCGACCTTGGCGCGCACGGCGCGGATCACTTCGAGGCCGAAGCGCATGCGGTTTTCCAGGCTGCCGCCCCAGCGGTCCTCGCGGTGGTTGGTGTGCGGCACGAGGAATTCATTGATCAGGTAGCCCTCGGAACCCATGATCTCGACGCCGTCGTAGTTGGCGAAGCGGCACATCGCGGCGCATTGCGCGTAGTCGGCGATGGTCTTCTGGATTTCCTCTTCCGTCAGGGCATGCGGCGTCGCGGGATTGATCGGTGCCTTGAGCGCCGACGGCGCAACGGGACGCTTGGTGTAGGCGTAGCGCCCGGTGTGCAGGATCTGCACGCAGATCTTGCCGCCATGCGCATGCACGGCCTCGGTGATGACGCGGTGCTTGGCGGCTTCCGTCTCGTTGTCGAGGATCGATGCGCCCTGCATCACGATGCTGTCCGGGTTCGGCGCGAAGCCGCCGGTGACGATGAGGCCGACGCCGCCCCTGGCGCGCGCCCCGTAGAAGGCCGCCATGCGGCCGTGGCTGTTGCCGATGTCTTCCAGGCCGGTATGCATCGAACCCATCAGGACGCGGTTCTTCAGCGTGGTGAAGCCGAGGTCAAGCGGGGCCAGCAGCTGCGGGTAGGGGGTGCTCATGGGTTCGGGATTCCGTGGCGAAAGTTGGGGCGGATAAGGGGTTTCGCGGAGATTCTAGCCGCCAAAGAGCATTTTTCAGTGGGCGGGAACGCCCAAAAAAAAGCCGGCCCCGAAAGGGACCGGCTTTTGTAAAACGAGAGCCTTCTTACTTGGCGGCCTTGGCGTCGGCTTCGCACTTCTTCATGAAGGTGGTCTTGGCGGCGCCGGCCAGCGGCTTGCCGTCCTTGCTCACGGCCTTTTCGGCACAGCCGGAATCCTTCTTGGCTGCGGCGGGCTTGCCGGCATCTGCGGGCTTGCCGGCGCCTTCGCACTTCTTGATCGACGCAGCCTTGGCGGCGCCGTGCAGGGGCTTGCCATCCTTGCTCACCGCCTTGGCTTCGCAGTCGCTGGCGGCGGCGGGCTTGGCGGCTTCGGCAGCCTTGGCCGGGGCGGTGGCAGGCTTCGCCGGCTCGGCGGCCTTGGCGGGGGCGGCAGCAGGCTTCGCGGCTTCAGCCGGCTTTGCCGCGGGGGCTTGCGCCAGAGCTACGCCGCTGGCGAAAAGGGCGGACAGGGCAACGGTGATCAGCTTGTTCATGGTGAGTCTCCTGGATATGTGGACGGCGACAATGGATTGCTGTGCCGTTCCCGTTTAACGCAAGGTAAGGCTTTTGGTTGACTCAGAGCTTGCGAAGAAATCGTAGCGAGCGGGCCGCAGTGGGGTGCGGCCCCAAGCAGGCGCGCAAGCGCACTGCGTGCCTTGCGGTGGCAGCTACCGGAACATATGCCGTTATATGTGAGTGCGAGGCGGGGTTTCGCAAAGCATGCTTTGCGCCGCCGCAGCCGGCCCGGTGTGCAAACCGGGCCGTGGAAGAGCACCGCCCAAGCCCCGATCCGGCACGCGCAGTAGATTTATTCACAAGCGCTCAGTTGTTGCCGGAATCGGCCCGCAGGGCGGCTTCCTGCCGCTCGACGAACTCCTGCATGCTGTCGATGCCGCGCAACTTGAGCACCGTGGCGCGCACCGCGGCTTCCAGCAGCACGGCCAGGTTGCGGCCGGCGGCGACCGGCAGGGTGACGCGGCGCACCGGCACGCCGAGGATGGTTTCGTTCTGGGCATCGAGCGGCAGGCGCGCCGCTTCCGGCACGCCCGGGGTCGGCCTTTGCAGGTGCACGATTAGCTTGAGTCGCATCTTGCGCCGGCAGGCGGTTTCGCCGAATACGGTGCGGATGTTGAGCAGGCCCAGCCCGCGCACTTCGAGGAAGTCCTTGAGCAACTCGGGGCAGCGCCCCTCCAGCGTGTCGGAGCCGACGCGCGAAATGTCGACCACGTCATCGGCGACCAGGCCGTGGCCGCGCGAAATCAACTCGAGGCCGAGCTCGCTCTTGCCGACGCCGGAGTCGCCGGTGATCAGCACGCCCATGCCCAGCACGTCGAGGAAGACGCCATGCAGCGTGCCGGTTTCGGCCAGCTGGCGGGAGACGAAATAGCGCAGCGTGTCGATGACGAAAGCCGAGGAAAGCGGGGTCTTCAGCAGCGGAGTGCCGGAGGCTTCGCAACCCTTGATGACGTCGGTGACAATCGGGCAGTCGTCGGCAACGATGATTGCGGGTGGTTGGGCGTTGTAGATTTCCTGCATGTGATGCGCGACTTTTTCCGGCGCGTGGCGGGCCCACCAGGCGACCTCCGGCGTGCCGATGACCTGCAGGCGTTCCGGGTGCATCAGGTTCAGGTGGCCGATCAGGTCGGCGGGCGATACCACGTGTTCGCTGGTGCAAATCGCCCGCGTCATGGCGCCGCTGACCCACGAGAGCTGGAGCCGCTCCCGGTTGCGTTCGAACAGTTGGGAAACGACTAGCTGGCGTGCCAATTGGCGAAGAGGCCGTGCAGTGCCGCGGCATCCGCTGCGGTGGTGAGCTGGTCGCGGAAGGTCTTGTCGGAGAACATCTGCGCCAGCTCCGAGAGCAGTTGCAGGTGATGCTCGTTGGCGGCTTCCGGCACCAGCAGCACGAAAATCAGCCCGACCGGCTTGCCGTCGGGCGCGTCGAACTGCACTGCCGACTCGAGGCGGACGAAGGCGCCGACCGGCGTCTTGAGGCCCTTGATGCGGCCATGGGGAATCGCGATGCCCTGGCCCAGCCCGGTGGAGCCGAGTTTCTCGCGGGCAAACAGGGCGTCATACACCGTGCTGCGGGCGACGCCCTGGTGGTTTTCGAACAGGATCCCCACTTGCTCGAATACACGCTTCTTGCTGCTGGCGTCGAGGTTGGCCACCACGTTGTCGAGTGGCAGCAGGCTGGCGATCTGGTTCATGGCGGGGGGGTATGCAATTGAACGGCAAATGTGCGGAGCGTCCGGCGGCGCGCAGTATAACGCCAAGGGTGCTGCGTGAAACGTGAAACGTGAAATGTGATGGAAGGCTACCCTTCCCGTCTCACGTTTCACATTTCACATTTCACGGCACCAAAATGCCTACTCGACCTGGCTGCGCTTGTCGTGGTTGTGGTTGGAGACCTTCTCCTTGTGCTTGACCACCTGGCGGTCAAGCTTGTCGGCCACCAGGTCGATCGCGGCGTAAAGATCGGCGTCCGTGGCGTCGGCGAAAATGTCCTTGCCCTTGACGTGAAGCGTGACTTCGGCCTTCTGCTGCAGTTTTTCAACCGACAGGATGACGTGGGAACTGGTCACCTGATCGAAGTGCCGCAGCACGCGATCAAGCTTGCCCGTGACGTATTCACGAATGGCCGGGGTAACTTCGATGTGGTGTCCAGTGATATTGAGATTCATGATGTCTCCTTGTCAGAAGTATGTTCTCAGAGAACCTTCCTGAGGTTAACCGGCGGGATATTGAGCAGTTCGCGGTACTTCGCAACGGTGCGACGTGCCACGACGATGCCCTGCTCGCCGAGGATTTCCGCAAGCCGGGCGTCCGAGAGCGGCTTCTTGCCGTCCTCGGCGTCGACCAATTGCTTGATCAGCGCCCGAATTGCGGTTGAGGAGGCCGCGCCGCCGGTATCGGTGGCGACGTGGCTGCCAAAAAAGTATTTGAGTTCGTAGATGCCGCGCGGGCTGGCGAGGTACTTCTGGGTCGTCACCCGCGAAATCGTCGACTCGTGCAGGCTGACGGTTTCCGCAATCTCGCGCAGGGTCAGTGGCCGCATCGCCACCTCGCCGTGGTCGAAGAAGGCCCGCTGCCGGTCGACGATGGCCTGCGATACGCGCAGGATGGTATCGAAGCGCTGCTGCACGTTCTTGATCAGCCACTTGGCTTCCTGGAGCTGGCTGGCCAGTCCGGCCGAGGAACTGCTGCCGCCGCGGTGGCGCTGCAGGATGTCGGCGTAGAGCCGGTTGATGCGCAGGCGCGGCATGGCGTCGCGGTTGAGGCTGACAAGCCAGCGTCCCTGCTGCTTCTTGACGGCGACGTCGGGTATCACGAAACGCGTGTCGATCGGCGCGAACTGCGCGCCGGGACGCGGATTCAGCGAACGGATCAGGTCTTGCGCCGGGCGCAACTGGTCGTCGTCGCAGCCCAGCGATTTCTTGATGCGGGAGAAGTCGCGCGCCGCCAGGTGTTCGAGATGCTCATTGACGATGCGCAGCGCCAGGGCGCGCGTGACGGAGTGCGGCAGGCAACCGAGTTGCAGCGACAGGCACTCCTTCACGTTGCGCGCGCCGATGCCCGGCGGATCGAGATTCTGCAAATGGCGCAGGGCGATGGCGAGCTCTTCCAGCAGCGCCTCGCGCACCTCGTCGTCGTCGGTGACCAGCAGGTCGATCAGTTCGTCCAGCGGTTGCGTCAGGTAGCCGTCGTCATTCAGGGCTTCGATCAGGAAACCGACCAGCGCCCGCTCCCGATCGGGCAACTGGGTCATCGCCACCTGGGTCCCGAGGTGCTCGCGCAGCGAAATCGAGGCGGCCTGTGACTCGCCGCTGTCCATGTCGTCATCGTTGGGATCGCGCTGGCCATGGCTGCCGGAGAAATCCATGCCCCAGCCTTCATCGTCGCCGCCCCGCGCTTCCTGGCGCTCGTCGCGCTCGTCACTTCCGGTCGGGGTCGTGGTCTGCGGTGTTGCCGGCCCGTCTCCCGCCGTTCCGAGACTGAACAACGCCGGCTCGCCCGGGTCGTCGCGTTCCAGCAGCGGATTTTCCTGCAGGGCCAGGTCGATTTCGGCGTTCAGCTCCAAAGTCGACAACTGCAAGAGCCTGATCGACTGCTGCAACTGCGGCGTCAGCGCCAGATGCTGGGAAACCCTGAGCTGAAGTCCTTGCCTCATTTTCTTGTTCTTGTACTTACATTCTGAAATGCTCGCCGAGATAGACCCGGCGCACACTTTCATTATCGACTATCTCGGCCGGGTGTCCAGCGGCAAGCACTTCGCCGGCGTTGATGATGGTGGCGCGATCGCAAATCCCCAGTGTTTCCCTCACGTTATGGTCGGTGATCAGGACGCCGATGCCGCTATCCTTGAGGTAGCGGATGATCTTCTGGATGTCGATCACGGCAATCGGGTCGACGCCGGCGAAGGGTTCGTCGAGCAGGATGAAGCGCGGGCTGGTTGCCAGGGCGCGGGCGATTTCGACGCGGCGGCGTTCGCCGCCCGAAAGCGAGGCGGCCAGGTTTTTGCGGATGTGGGTGATGTGCAGTTCCTGTAGCAGGATATCTTCCCGCTCATTGATCGCAGCTTCGTCGAGCCCCTGCAGTTCCAGCACGGCCCTCACGTTTTCGGACACTGTGAGTTTGCGGAACACCGAGTTTTCCTGGGGCAGGTAGGACAAGCCGAGTTTGGCTCGCCGGTGGATCGGCATGTGGGTCAGGCGCTGGTGCTCGCCGCCGTTCTCGATGCGGATCTCGCCGCCATCGGCTGCCACCAGGCCGACGATCATGTAGAAGCAGGTGGTTTTGCCGGCGCCGTTGGGTCCGAGCAGGCCCACCACTTCACCTGCAGCCACTTCGAAGGAGACGTCGGTCACCACCGTCCGCGACTTGTATTTCTTGCGCAGATTGTGTGCCGAGAGGGTGGCCACCGTTGTCGCGATAGGGATCACGGCGGGGCGCGACGGCGCAGCGCCATTTTCGTAGCCGAGAGGGAGTTGGTCGGGGGCGTCGATTTTCATTCGCCGTTCTCTTCCAGTGGTTGCTTGAGCAAGCGGCGCACAATATCGCTGGCGAAGCCACGGCTTTGCAGGAAGCGCGCCTGGCGTGCCCATTCCTTGGCATTGGCGGGTGCGGCGGAAAACTTCCGGCTCCAGGCGGCGCGGGCGCGCTCCATCTCGTCGGGCAGGTCGGCCTGGGCCAGTTGCTCCTCGATCATTTCAGGCGCCACGCCGCGGGTCTTCAGGGTGTGGCGCAGGCGCGAGGCGCCCAGGCGCGAGGCATTGCTGCGCAGGTAGTTTTCGGCCGTACGTTTGTCGGACTGCAATTGCGAGGCCACCATGTCGA
>JBIKKY010000110.1:0-4913 GCA_044360105.1 Sulfuritalea sp. | reverse complement strand
TACGGGCGTGATCGAGATCATGACCACCGACCAAAACGACTTCGAGCGTTACCGTCTTCCGGACGGACGACCATTCGCGATCGTCTGACCGCCATGAACGCGCCCAAGGTTTCCGATCTTGCAGCGGTTATGCACTTGGCAGAGCGCTTGCGCGCCGGCGAACGCCGTGCGTTGGCGAAGGCGATTACGCTTGTCGAATCGACGCGTCCCGATCACCGCGAACGGGCGCAGAAACTGCTCGGCGAGCTGCTGCCGCACAGCGGACGTTCACTGCGCATCGGCATCTCGGGGGTGCCGGGGGTCGGCAAGTCGACTTTCATCGAAGCCCTCGGCATGTTCCTGATCGGGCGCGGCCACCGCGTCGCGGTGCTGGCCGTCGATCCTTCGTCGACCGTGCATGGCGGCTCCATCCTCGGCGACAAGACGCGCATGGAGTTGCTCTCGCAGCGCGAGGAAGCCTTCATCCGGCCGACGCCTTCGTCGGGCAGCCTCGGCGGCGTCGCCGAGCACACGCGCGAGGCGCTGCTGCTGTGCGAAGCCGCCGGCCACGACATCATCATCGTCGAAACCGTCGGCGTCGGCCAAAGCGAAACCGCGGTGGCCGGCATGACCGACTGCTTCGTCCTGCTGCAACTGCCGAATGCCGGCGACGACCTGCAGGCGATCAAGAAGGGCATCATGGAACTCGCCGACCTGGTGGTGTTCAACAAGGCCGACATCGATCCGGCGGCAGCGCAACTCGCGGCGGCGCAGATGCGTTCGGCCTTGTCCATGTTGCATCCGGCATCAGCCAACTGGCAGCCGCCGGTGCTGACGCTCTCCGCGATCCGCAAGGACGGGCTGGAGGAGTTCTGGCAGGTACTGGAAAAATTCCGCGACACGCTGCAGGCCAGCGGCGAATTTGCCGCGCGCCGCCGCCATCAGGCCCTGGCCTGGATGTGGCAACTGGTCGACAGCGGCCTGCGCGAGGGTTTTCGCCGCCATCCGGCGGTGCGCGACAGGCTGGCAGATACCGCGGCCGAAGTGGAGGCCGGCAGCCTCACGCCGACGGCCGCGGCAAGGCGTCTGCTCGGCCTTGCGGGGCAACAAGAGTGAAACATTCACGGATTTACGGGAGAAGCGACCATGCATGAAATCATCGACCAGCTGGACGAAAAGCGCCGACGGGCGGCGCTCGGCGGCGGCCAGAAGCGCATCGACGCCCAGCACGCCAAGGGCAAGCTGACGGCGCGCGAGCGCATCGAACTGCTGCTCGACGACGGCACCTTCGAAGAGTGGGACATGTTCAAGGAGCACCGCTGCGTCGATTTCGGCATGGCCGAGCAGGAGAAGATCCCCGGCGACGGCGTGGTGATCGGCTACGGCACCATCAACGGCCGCATGGTCTTCGTCTTTTCGCAGGACTTCACCGTGTTCGGCGGCGCGCTGTCGGAAGCGCATGCGGAGAAGATCTGCAAGATCATGGACAAGGCGATCCAGGTCGGCTGCCCGGTGATCGGCTTGAACGATTCCGGCGGCGCCCGCATCCAGGAAGGCGTCGCGGCGCTGGGCGGCTATGCCGACGTGTTCCAGCGCAACGTCATGGCCAGCGGCGTGATTCCGCAGATTTCGATGATCATGGGGCCCTGCGCCGGCGGCGCGGTGTACTCGCCGGCGATGACCGACTTCATCTTCATGGTAAAGGATTCCTCCTACATGTTCGTCACCGGTCCCGAGGTGGTGAAGACCGTGACCCACGAGGAAGTCACGGCCGAGGAACTCGGCGGCGCGGTGACCCACACCAGCAAATCGGGCGTTGCCGACCTGGCTTTCGAGAACGACGTCGAGGCGCTGGTCATGCTGCGTCGCTTCTTCAACTACCTGCCGCTGTCGAACAAGGAAAAGCCGCCATCGCGGCCGACCGACGACCCGGCCGACCGCCTTGACCATTCGCTCGACACCCTGGTGCCGGACAACCCGAACAAGCCTTACGACATCAAGGAACTGATCTTCAAGGTGGTCGATGACATCGACTTCTTCGAGGTCCAGCCCGACCACGCGAAGAACATCGTGATCGGCTTTGCCCGCATGGAGGGCCAGACAATCGGCATCGTCGCCAACCAGCCGATGGTGATGGCCGGCTGCCTCGACATCAAGAGCTCGATCAAGGCCGGCCGCTTCGTGCGCTTCTGCGACGCATTCAACATCCCGATCATTACCTTTGTCGATGTGCCGGGCTTCATGCCGGGCACCGCGCAGGAATACGGCGGCATCATCAAGCACGGCGCCAAGCTGCTCTACGCCTATGCCGAATGCACGGTGCCGAAGATCACCGTGATCACGCGCAAGGCCTACGGCGGCGCCTACGACGTGATGGCCTCGAAGCACCTGAGGGGCGACGTCAATTTCGCCTGGCCCAGCGCCGAAATCGCGGTGATGGGGCCGAAGGGCGCGGTGGAGATCATCTTCCGCGAGGACAAGAACGACCCGGCCAAACTGGCGGGGCGCGAGGCCGAGTACAAGGCCAAGTTCGCCAACCCCTTCGTCGCCGGCGCGCGCGGCTTCATCGACGACGTCATCATGCCCAACGAAACCCGCAAGCGTGTTTGCCGCAGCCTCGCAATGTTGCGCGGCAAGGACATCAAGAATCCCTGGCGCAAGCACGGGAATATTCCGCTGTGATTTCACGACTAACCGCATTCGCCACGGAGAACACGGAGACACAGAGGACACAGGGAAATGCAATTAGGCCTTCTCTGGTTTTCTCCGTGATCTCCGTGCCTCCGTGTTCTCTGTGTTGAAAGAGGTTCCAGACATGTTCAAGAAAATTCTGATTGCCAACCGCGGTGAGATTGCCTGTCGCGTCATCAAGACCGCCCGCAAGATGGGCATCAAGACCGTCGCCGTGTATTCCGAGGCGGACAAGGATGCGATGCACGTGACCATGGCCGACGAATCGGTCTGCATCGGGCCGCCGCCCTCGAAAGAGTCCTACCTGTCGATGGACAAGATCATCGCCGCCTGCAAAGAGACCGGCGCCGAGGCCGTGCATCCGGGCTACGGCTTCCTCTCGGAAAACGCGACCTTTTCGCGCCGGCTGGAGGAGGAGGGCATCATCTTCATCGGGCCGAAGCACTACTCGGTGGAACAGATGGGCGACAAGATCGCCTCGAAGAAGCTGGCGCTGAAGGCCCAGGTCAATGTCATTCCCGGCTACAACGACGCGATCGACACGCCCGAGCAGGCGGTCGGGATCGCGAAGGACATCGGCTACCCGGTGATGATCAAGGCTTCAGCCGGTGGTGGCGGCAAGGGCCTGCGCGTGGCCTTCAACGACCAGGAAGCATCCGAGGGCTTCGCGGCCTGCAAGACCGAGGCCAAGAATGCCTTCGGCGACGATCGCATCTTCATCGAGAAATATATCGAGGAGCCGCGCCACATCGAGATCCAGGTGCTCGGCGACGCCCACGGCAACACGCTCTACCTGCACGAGCGCGAGTGCTCGATCCAGCGCCGCCACCAGAAGGTGATCGAGGAGGCGCCCAGCCCCTTCCTCGACGCGGCGACGCGCAAGGCCATGGGCGAGCAGGCCGTGGCGCTCGCCCGCGCGGTGAATTACCAGTCGGCCGGCACCGTCGAATTCGTCGTCGGCGGCAAGGACAAGAGCTTCTACTTCCTCGAAATGAACACGCGGCTGCAGGTCGAACATCCGGTGACGGAACTGATCACCGGGCTGGACCTCGTTGAGCAGATGATCCGCGTCGCCGCCGGCGAGAAGCTGACGTTCAAGCAGGCCGACCTCAAGATCAACGGCTGGGCGATGGAATGCCGGATCAATGCCGAGGATCCCTTCCGCGGTTTCCTGCCGTCCACCGGGCGCCTGGTGAAATACGTGCCGCCCCCGGCGGAGGGTGGGGTGCGCGTCGACACCGGCGTCTATGAAGGCGGCGAGATCTCGATGTTCTACGATTCGATGATCGCGAAGCTGATCGTGCATGCGGCCTCGCGCGACCAGGCCATCGCCCGCATGCGCGATGCCCTGAACGAGTTCGTGATCCGCGGCGTGGCCAGCAACATCTCCTTCCAGGCCGCACTGATGCAGCATCCGCGCTTCATCTCGGGCAATTTCAACACAGGCCTGATCGCCGACCAGTACCCCAAGGGTTTCAATGCCGCCGACGTGCCGCACGACGACCCGCTGATGCTGGTCGCCACCGCCGCGGCGATCCACCGCCAGTACCTGGCGCGCAACGCCACCATCACCGGCCAGATGCCGGGCCACGAGTACAAGCCGGGCCGCGAGTACGTGGTGCTGTTCAACGGCGAGCGCTATCCGGCTTCCATCACACCGGCCGAAGACGGCTGGGACGTCAAACTGGCCGGCGGCACTTACGCCATCCGTTCGCAGTGGCAGTTCGGCGACATCCTCTATCGCGGCACGCTCAACGGCGAGCAGATCTGCATGCAGGTCGAGCGTCGCGGTTCGGTATATCGCCTGTTCCACTGGGGCGTGCAGGCCGACGTGCAGGTGATGAGCGCGCATGCGGCTGACCTGCTGGCACTGATGCCGGTCAAGGCGGCGCCGGATATGTCGAAGTTCCTGCTGTCGCCGATGCCGGGTCTGCTGACGCAGGTCGCGGTCAGGGTCGGCCAGGAGGTCAAGGCCGGCGAGGTGCTGGCCAAGATCGAGGCGATGAAAATGGAGAACGTGCTCAAGGCCGAGCGCGACTGCGTGGTGGAGAAGCTGCTGGCCAATCCAGGCGAAAGCCTGGCGGTGGATCAGGCCATCATCGGCTTCAAGTAAAAAGGGTCTTCGTGAAAGAGTGTGGGTAAAAATGCATGTCAATCAGATTTTCGGCAGCATGCAGGTGAGGACTTTGAGTCGCAGATACTCCTCGTCGCGCAGTCCGTATGCGCGTCGCTGGATGACGCGA
>JBIKKY010000025.1:0-43425 GCA_044360105.1 Sulfuritalea sp. | reverse complement strand
CGGAAGAGATAAACGCTGAAAGCATCTAAGCGTGAAACTCGCCTCAAGATGAGATTTCCCGGGGGTTCAACCCCCCTGAAGGGTCGTCCAAGACCAGGACGTTGATAGGTCAGGTGTGGAAGCGCAGTAATGCGTTAAGCTAACTGATACTAATTGCCCGTGAGGCTTGACCCTATAACATTGAGCTCAAAGCATTACCGAGCCTTTGTCTATAAGCAGTAACCAAAGACAGGCAATCACAATCCAAAACTTACTTCTTTCGAATCATGTGCTCCGGCCCAAGGCTTAATCGCCCCATCCCGTAGCACCTAGTTTTAGTCTGGTGTCCATAGCGTCTTGGTACCACCCCTTCCCATCCCGAACAGGACCGTGAAACGAGACCGCGCCGATGATATTGCACTTCACCGTGTGAGAAAGTAGGTCAACGCCAGACTTCCCCATGAAAACCCTCCTCCGGATTGCCGGAGGAGGGTTTTTGCTTTGCGGGTGCGGTCGCGCGTGGCCGGCCAAGGGGTGGTTCGGCAACTCGTTGCCGCACGGGCCTGCTAAAATGCTTACATGAAAACAAGCTTCCTTGAATTCGAACAGCCGATCGCCGAACTTGAAGCGAAGATTGAGCAGTTGCGGTTTGTGCAAGATGATTCTGCCGTCGATATATCGGAGGAAATTTCCCGACTGGACGCGAAAAATCAGAGTCTCACCAAGGAAATTTACGCCAAGCTAACGCCATGGCAATGTGCCTTGGTCGCGCGGCATCCGCAGCGGCCGTATACCCTTGATTACCTCGACCTCGTATTTACCGACTTCGAGGAGCTTCACGGCGATCGCAATTACGCCGACGACCACGCCATTGTCGGCGGACTGGCGCGTTTCAACGGTCAGTCCTGCATGGTGATCGGACACCAGAAGGGGCGTGATACGAAGGAAAAAATCCATCGAAATTTCGGCATGCCTCGTCCGGAAGGCTACAGAAAGGCGCTGCGACTCATGCGCCTGGCGGAAAAGTTCGGCCTGCCGGTGTTCACTTTTGTCGATACGCCCGGCGCCTATCCCGGGATCGATGCCGAGGAGCGCGGTCAATCGGAGGCGATCGGCCGCAACCTGGCCGTCATGACCGATTTGAAGGTGCCGCTGATCGCCACCATCATTGGCGAGGGCGGGTCCGGCGGCGCCCTGGCGATTGCGGTCGCCGATGTCGTGGCGATGCTTCAGTATTCGACCTATTCGGTCATTTCGCCCGAAGGCTGCGCCTCCATCCTGTGGAAAAGCGCGGAGCGCGCAGGCGATGCGGCCGAGACGATGGGCATCACGGCGCCACGGCTGAAGTCGCTGGGCTTGATCGATCGCATCATCAATGAACCGGTAGGAGGGGCCCATCGTGATCATCGAGCCATGGCGCAAAGCGTCAAAAAAGCCCTGCAGGAAGCACTCAAGCAACTCGCGGGTCTTTCAACCGGCGAACTCATCGAGCGGCGCTTCGAACGTTTGATGAGTTATGGCCGATTCAAGGAACAAGCCATCCACTGAGGCGGTCGCGCAGGCGCTCACCGCCTGCCTTGCCCGCCACGTCCGGCCCGGCGCCGCCGTCACCGTGGGCTTTTCCGGCGGCCTGGATTCCACGGTGTTGCTGCATGCGGCCGGCCGCCTGGCCGCTGACGTGCGCCTCGACCTTTCCGCGCTTCATGTTCATCACGGCCTCAGCCCTCACGCCGATGATTGGGCCGCTTCGTGCATCAACGTCTGCGAGCGTCTGGGTATCCCGATAACCGTCCTTCGAGTCGAGGTGCCCGCACGATCAGGGGAGGGGATCGAAGCTGCGGCGCGCAGGCTGCGCCACAAAGCCTTTTCCGACCAGGCTACCGACTGGGTCCTTCTCGCGCACCATGCCGACGATCAGGCCGAAACTGTTCTGCATAACCTGTTACGTGGTACCGGCCTGCGCGGGGCTGCGGGAATGCCGGAGGCGCGGGGACGCGTGCTGCGGCCGCTGCTGGGGCTCGGGCGCGATGTTCTTGTCGAGTATGCCGAGAAGCATCAACTGAAATGGATCGAGGACGAAAGCAACGCCGATCTCCGCTACACGCGGAATTTCCTGCGGCGCGAGATCGTTCCGGCCATGGCCGCACGCTTTCCCCGGATCGGTGAGCAATTTGCCGCTGCGGCGGGACATTTCGGTGAGGCGGAAGCATTGCTCGACGACCTCGCGGCGCTGGATCTTGGCGCGTGCCGGGCGGAATTTCCCCTGCCATTGACGCTGTTTCGCCAGTTGCCGGATGCCCGCGCCAGGAATCTGCTGCGCGCCATGCTGGGGTGGCACAAGTTGCAGCCGCCCGATGAGCGCCGCCTGAAGGAATTCATGCGGCAGTTGCGGACCGCGGGCAAGGACCGGCATCCGCGTGTTGACCTTCCGCGCTACGCTCTTTGGTGCGAGGCCGGCAAGCTGCACCTCAAGACCCCGGATTAGGTTTCCGTGCCGGGTTTGCTTCCGAGCAGGCCGAGAATCTGGGAAAGCTCGACAGCGGAGCGGACCTGCATTTTCTCGAAGATATGCGAGCGATGGACCTCGACGGTGCGCATTGCAATACCCAGTTGATCGGCAATGACCTTGTTCAGCTTGCCGGCCAGAATCAGGCGCATCACTTCCTGTTCGCGCTGCGTGAGTTGTGCCATTCTTTGCCGTACCGCCAGCACCGAGTTTTCACTGGCGCAGCGCTTCAAATCATGCTCCAGCGCGGCAAGCACCTTGTCGACCAGCGCATTGTCGTCGTAGGGCTTTTCGATGAAATCGAAAGCGCCGTCTTTCAGGGCCTGAACCGCCATGGGCACGTCGCCGTGTCCCGTGAGGAAAATCACCGGCAGGCGACAATTCAGCGCGCGCAGCCGGTCGAACAACTCGATCCCGCTCATGCCGGGCATGCGTACATCCAGCAACAGGCAGCCGCAGAGTTCCGCACCGGCGCAGGACAGGAAGTCTTCCGCGGATCCCCAGGTTTGCGATTGAACGCTGCGTGACTTGAGCAGCCATTGCAGAGCATCGCGTACCGCGGGATCGTCGTCGACTATGTGCGTGATCGGGCCGCTCATTGCGGCGCCAGGGGCAGCAGGACGTGGAATAGCGTTCCTCCTCCGGGGTTTGCCTCGAATGACAGGCGTCCCCGGTGATTCTCCACCACCGAGCGGCAGATTGCCAGCCCCATGCCCAAGCCTTCGGACTTCGTGGTGAACAGCGGGTCGAACAGCTGGCCGGCGACACCGGCATCGATTCCGCAGCCCCTGTCGGCGATGGTCAGGCTGGCGTAGCCAGCGGCACAGTTCAGTGCAATGGCGAGTTGTCGCTGCTCGGGCACCGTATCGCGCATGGATTCGATGGCATTTCGCAGCAGGTTGAAGAGCGCCTGTTCGAGCAGCACCGGGTCGCCATCGACCACAGCCAGCGGCGAGAGATCAAGCGCGACACGGATACCCTTCTGGCGGATCTCGCTGTCCATCAGTGCCAGGGCGGCATCGATGCGTTCGGCAAGATGCACTGTTTCGAAGCGGCTTTCGCCCGGGCGGGCAAGGCTGTAGATGCGGCGGATCACCTGTCCGGCGCGCCGCGCCTGCTCCACCGCCTTGTCCAGCGCCGGCAGCACTTCGGCCGTCGGCGTCTGATTGCGCAGCAGGTTGGCCGCCCCGGTGCAATAGCTGGAAATGGCTGCCAGCGGCTGGTTCAGTTCATGCGCGATGCTCGACGCCATTTCCCCCATGGCGACCAGCCGTGCCGTGGATTGCAGGCGATCCTGCTGCTGGCGCGTGCGTTCCTCGGCCTGCTTTCGTTCCGTAATGTCCACCATCGAACCCATCCAGCCGGATTGCCGGCCGCGCGCATCGATCAGCGGCGCTTCGTGAATCAGCACATCGATGAGATTTCCATTTCTGTGTTTGAACTTCAGTTCGAAACCTTCCTCCGGGCCTTCGCCGGCAAGGACGCGATCATGCATGGCCCGGGTTTCGTCGAGGTAGTCGTCTGCCCAGTAAGGCATCGGCGGACGGAGTCCGATCAGTTCGGCCGCGGACCAGCCGACCATCCGGCAGAAGGCCGGATTGACGTAGGTGATTTCACCGTCGAGGCTGCGCGCCCGCATTCCGGTATCGAGCGAATCTTCCATGGCTTTGCGGAAGGCGTGTTCGCGCTGCAACTGTTCCTCCACCGCCTGCCGCCGCAGTACGTGCCGGCGCAGGATCCAGAGGCTCCACAGCACGATCAGCGCCAGGATGACAAGGCTGGCCGACAGCAGCACGCTGGCCAGGGGCCGGGGTGCGTGATAGGGCACCGCATGTATGCTCAGGCCCCAGCCGGGGGGGTCGAAGGCGACCTGATAGCCTTCTTCGGTTACCGCGGATTCAATCTTTGAACGCGTTCCGAGCACCTTGCCGTCGTCTCCGACGATGCTGATGCGATAGCGCTCGGCCAGCCACCAGGGTACGCTGTCGCCCAGGATCTCGCGAATCCGGTAAACCCCCACCGCGATGCCGACGACGCGTCCTTCGCGCGAAACAGGGACGTGAACCTCGAATTGCCAGTCGTTGATGAAAAACGGATACGCCGAACTATAGACCGGCTTCCCCAGAGATTTGGCCAGACGAAAGCTTTGCCGTGACGGCGAGACTTCCATGGTTTCGCCCGCCATGCCTGGATCCATGATGGCGGGATGCGCCCGCCGCACATGTCCCTCGGCATCGAGCCAAATCAGCTGCCGCAGGCCGCTTTCAAAGCCGAACAAGGTACGGGCAAAGGATTCGAAGGCAGTGGCACTGGCGGTATGGGCAAGGTCGATGCGACCGAGGAGCTCCTCGTTGCGCGCCAGGTGAAAACGGAGGTTCTGTTCCAGCCAGAGTATGTCGCTGGTCAGCGTCGCACGCTTTTCCTCCTTGTCGGCCTGGTCGGACATCCAGAGCAGGAGTCCGACGCCGCCGACGAACAGGACGAAGGCCAGTCGCGGCAGAACCCACAGCCAGCGCCAACGGCTGGTGCGCTCTGGCGAGGAGGTAGGCGGGCCAAGGTTCACGCCGCGATATTAGCGCGGCAGGGAGCATCGGATGGCGCGTTTGCGGAAATCCACAATAGCCAGGGCAATCGGGGGCGCGGAAAATTCGTCACACCGCAGCGTGCGGAGTGGTAATCTTTCGCGTACCACTATAACCAGGAGGATGGAAAATGAAAATTCGTACAATGGTAGTCGGCCTCGTTGCCGCCACTTTCTCGATGATCGCCATGGCTCAGGCCCCGATCGTCATCAAGTTCAGCCACGTCGTCGCGGCGGACACGCCCAAGGGCAAGGCTTCCGAGTTCTTCGCCAAGAAGGCCGCCGAACTGACCAAGGGCAAGGTCAAGGTCGAGGTCTATGCCAACTCGACGCTTTACAAGGACAAGGAAGAGATGGAAGCGCTGCAACTTGGCGCGGTGCAGATGCTGGCCCCCTCGCTGGCCAAGTTCGGTCCGCTCGGCGTCAAGGAGTTTGAGCTGTTCGACTTGCCCTACCTGTTCGATGACTACAAGGAACTCCATCTCGTCACCGACGGACCGGTCGGCAAGTCGCTGATGCAGAAGCTGGAGACCAGGGGGCTGGTAGGGCTGGCCTTTTGGGACAACGGCTTCAAGGTGATGAGCGCCAACAAGCCGCTCAAGAATCCCGAGGACTACAAAGGCCTGAAGATGCGCATCCAGTCGTCGAACGTGCTCGACGCGCAGATGCGCGCGGTCGGTTCGATTCCGCAGAAGATGGCGTTCTCCGAGGTCTATCAGGCGCTGCAGACCGGCGTGGTCGACGGCACCGAGAATCCCCCGTCCAACCTGTACACCCAGAAGATGCATGAGGTGCAGAAGCATGTCTCGGTGACCAACCACGGCTATCTCGGTTACGCGGTGATCACCAACAAGAAGTTCTGGGATGGTCTGCCTGCCGATGTTCGCAGCCCGCTCGAGCAGGCGATGAAGGAGGCGACCAAGTACGCCAACGACATCGCCAAGGAAGACAACGACAAGGCCCTGGAAGAAGTCCGCAAGTCGGGCAAGAGCCAGATCTATGTGCCGACCGCCGCCGAGAAGCTGGCGCTGAAGAAGGCCATGGTCAAGGTGCATACGGAGATGGCCAGCCGCATCGGCAAGGAAAATATCGACACCATCTACAAGGCCACCAACTTCGATCCGTCGAAGCTCTGATCTGAGAAGCGCATGACAGTGGGGGCTGCGGCCCCCACTTTTTTCAGGGGGAAACTTATGAGCCCCCACGCTCACATCCGTTCGCTGCCCCCCAAGGGGGCGCATGCGTCCCTTGGGGCGGCCCTGCTGGAGGCATAGCCATGAAATATCTCGACCATCTCGAGGAGTGGATCATCACCTTCCTCATCGGCGCGGCGACGCTGGTCATTTTTGTCGCGGTCATGCACCGCTATGCAGCCGGGCTGCCGATACCGGGCGTCCAGGACTGGCTGCTCCAGGTCAACCTGACCTGGGCGCAGGAACTGTGCATCATCATGTTCGTCTGGATGGCCAAGTTCGGCGCCGCCTACGGCGTCAGGACCGGCATCCACGTCGGCGTCGATGTGCTGATCAACACCTTGTCGGGACGCATGCGCGCCAAGTTCATCGTCTTCGGCATGCTGGCCGGCGCCTTGTTCACCGGCATCGTCGCCACCCTGGGTGGGCACTTCGTCTGGGAGAACGGCGCCCACTACGCCATCTTCAACGCGCTGGGCATCGCCGGCAAGGATTTGTATTCCGGACCAACCACGCCCGATCTGGAATGGCCGACCTGGATCGTGTATTCGGCCATCCCGCTCGGATCGTCCCTGATGTGCTTCCGCTTCCTTCAGGTCACCGTGAGCTTCATCAAGACCGGGGAACTGCCGCATCACGATCACGGCCACGTCGACGGCATCGAGGAAGGCGAGGTGCCGGTGGATGTGAATCCCTACAACATGGACGACGACCTGCACCCCCACGATCTCAAGTACAGCAAGCGGCATCCCGACGCAAAAGTCGGCGCTGGCGGTACGGCGACAGGCGACAAGGGAGACGCGAAATGAGCGCCCTGATCATCTTTGCCCTGCTCACGGTCCTGATGCTGTCGGGCATGCCGGTATCCATTTCGCTTGGCCTGACGGTGCTGACTTTCCTCTTCGCCTTCACGGCGACGCCGCTCGAGGCGGTTGCGCTCAAGCTATTCACCGGCATCGAGAAGTTCGAGATCATGGCAATCCCGTTCTTCATCCTCGCTGGCAATTTCCTGACCCATGGCGGCGTGGCCAAGCGCATGATCTACTTCGCCACCTCGATGGTCGGCCACCTGCGCGGTGGACTGGGCCTCAGCGCGGTATTCGCCTGCGCCCTGTTCGCCGCGGTATCCGGCTCCTCGCCGGCGACCGTGGTGGCGATCGGCTCGATCCTTCTGCCGGCCATGGTCAGGGCGGGCTACCCGAAGAAGTTCGGGGTCGGCGTCATCGCCTCGTCCGGCGGCCTCGGCATCCTGATTCCGCCGTCGATCGTCATGGTGATGTATGCCGTGTCGACCAACAGCTCGATCGGTGCGCTGTTCATGGCCGGCGTGATACCCGGACTGCTGCTGGCCTTCATGCTCGGCTTCACTACCTGGTATGTGGCGAAGAAGAACGATTATCCGCGCGAGCAACCGCGGTCGTGGGCGGAGCGCTGGGATGCCTTCCGCAAGGCGATCTGGGGCCTGCTGCTGATCGTGGTGGTGATGGGCGGCATCTACAGCGGCCTGTTCACCCCGACCGAAGCGGCGGCGATGAGCGCGGTGTACGCTTTCTTCATTGCGGTGTTCGTCTACAAGGACATCGGTTTGAAGGACGTACCGAAGGTGCTGCTCAACTCGGCGAACATGAGCGCGATGCTGCTCTACATCATCACCAACGCCGTGCTGTTCTCCTTCATCCTGACCAACGAGCAGATTCCGCAAGCCGTCGCCGAGTGGATACAGGGTTCGGGCATGGGCGTGATCGGCTTCCTCATCGCGGTGAACATCCTGCTGCTGGTCATGGGCAGTTTCATGGAGCCGTCGTCGATCATCCTGATCACGGCGCCGATCCTGTTCCCGATCGCCATGAAGCTGGGCATCGATCCGGTCCATTTCGGCGTGATGATCACGGTGAACATGGAAATCGGCATGATCACGCCGCCGGTGGGACTCAACCTGTATGTGGCCAGCGGCATCGCCAAGATGGGTCTTACCGACTGCTCCAAGGCTGTCGGACCCTGGCTGCTGACCATGCTGGTGTTCCTCATGATCATCACCTACGTGCCGGCAGTCTCGATCTGGCTGCCGAAGACCCTGGGCATGATGTAGCGCTGCCTTGCCACGGTGACAAAGGCCCGGTGACCCCGGGCCTTTGTTTTTGGCCGCCGCATAAGGCCTGCTTTCGCAGGCATCAGCCTGCGCCGAAACGCCTCTTCGCTTCGGTTTGTGGTGCTCCGGCCTGCTCCGGCAGGACTTCAGGGAAGAAACTGAGTTAAAATATCAAGTTAGCTATTTGCGTCGGCGGCGACCCCGCCGCGAACGATATCCCATGGCGGGGTGTCTGAATAAAACCTGAAATTCAACCTGTTCTGGAGAAAGTAATGGCTGCAAATGTCACAACTGAGCGCACCCTGTCGATCATCAAACCCGATGCAGTTGCAAAGAACGTGATCGGCAAGATCTATTCCCGTTTCGAGACCAACGGTCTCAAGATAGCCGCATCCCGCATGATCCACCTTTCGCGCAAGGACGCCGAGGGTTTCTATGCCGTGCACAAGGACCGTCCCTTCTTCAAGGACCTGGTCGAATTCATGATTTCGGGTCCGGTCATGGTTCAGGTGCTCGAAGGCGAAGGCGCCATCGCCAAGAACCGCGACCTGATGGGTGCCACCGACCCGAAGAAGGCCGCCGCCGGCACCATCCGCGCCGACTTCGCCGACAGCATCGATGCCAATGCAGTCCATGGCTCGGATGCAGCGGAAACCGCCGCCGTCGAGATCGCCTATTTCTTCCCGGCGCTGAACGTTTATTCGCGCTGATCGACAATGCCCGTCAACCTCCTCGATTTCGATGCAGAAGGCCTCACCGCCTGGTTCGCGCAGCAGGGTGAAAAGCCCTTCCGCGCGCGCCAGGTGTTGCGCTGGATGCATCATTTCGGGGAGGGCGACTTCAATGCGATGACCGACATCGCCAGGTCGCTGCGCGAGAAGCTGATTGCAACAGCCGCCGTGTCGCCAGCGCCGACTATCAGCGACAAGCTGTCGGACGACGGTACGCGCAAGTTCCTGTTTGATGTCGGCAACGGCAATGCGGTCGAGACGGTATTCATCCCCGAGGATGACCGCGGGACGCTGTGCATTTCGTCCCAGGCGGGTTGTGCGCTTGAATGCGCGTTTTGCTCCACCGGGCGCCAGGGCTTCAACCGGAACTTGAGCACAGCCGAGATCATCGGCCAGCTTTGGCAAGCCAACCGCGCACTGGGCTATGCGCCGACGAGTGGCAACTGCGGCGAACGAGTCATCAGCAATGTCGTATTGATGGGCATGGGCGAGCCGCTGGCCAACTTCGACAACTTGGTGCCGGCATTGCGCCTGATGCTGGACGACAACGCCTACGGCCTGTCGCGGCGGCGCGTCACGGTGTCCACCTCGGGTATCGTGCCGGCCATGGATCGCCTGGCCGAGGCCTGCCCGGTGGCCCTGGCGGTCTCGCTGCATGCGCCGACCGACGGCCTGCGCGACAAGCTGGTACCGATCAATCGCAAGTATCCGCTGGCCGAACTGATGGCCGCCTGCCAGCGCTATCTGGTCCATGCGCCGCGCGATTTCATCACTTTCGAATACGTGATGCTCGATGGCGTCAACGACGGCGATGCCGATGCCCGCGCGCTGCTGCACCTGGTGCGCGACGTGCCCTGCAAGTTCAACCTGATTCCCTTCAATCCTTTTCCGTCTTCCGGTTTTCACCGTTCGCCCGCCGAGCGGGTCCGGCGCTTCGCCTCCCTCCTGTTAGACGGCGGCATCGTCACCACGACGCGCAAGACGCGCGGCGGAGACATCGATGCCGCTTGCGGACAACTGGCCGGCAAAGTGCAGGATAAATCGCGGCGCGTATCCCATGTCGCCGTTTCCGCCATCGGGTCGGCGGCTATTTCTGCTGGAGTGGAGCTGCATTCATGAACAAGACGATGATCGCATCATTGGGAGTGTTGGTCCTGCTGGCAGGTTGCATGGCGACCGGGTCCGGTTCCGATCAGGGGGCACAGCAGGCGGCCTCGACGCAGCCGGCCGCGACCGACCAGCAGGCACGCGCCAAGGTACATACCGAACTCGGCTCGCTGTATCTGCTCGATGGCCGTTCGGCCATCGCCCTCGAGGAGGCACGCATCGCGATTGCGGCCGAACCGAAATACGCCCCTGCCTACAATCTGCTGGCGCTGACCCACATGGGGTTGAACGAGATGAAGCAGGCCGAGGACGCCTTTAAGCAGGCGTTGCGCCTGGCTCCCGGTGATCCGGAAATAAGCAACAACTACGGCTGGTTCCTGTGCCAGACCGCCCGCGAGCAGCAGGCGATCGGCTATTTCATGGCTTCGGCGAGGAATCCGCTGTACGCCACGCCGACCAAGCCTTACACCAACGCCGGCATTTGTGCGTTCCGGGTGAGGAACGACAAGCAGGCCCAGGAGTTCCTGACGACGGCTCTGCGCCTCGCGCCGGATAACAACCAGGCGCGCCTGGGACTGGCCGAGATCGCCTACCGGCAGGGGCGCTATGCCGAGTCGCGGCAGTGGACCGCCGATATCGAGAAGACCATGGAGCCGACGGCCGACGTGCTCTGGATGGCGCTGCGCGCCGAGCGCAAGCTGGGCAATCGCGAGGCGGAAGCGCGCTACGCCTCGCAGCTGCGCCGTCGTTTCCCGGGTTCGCCGGAGCAGGAGTTGTTGTCGCAGGGGCAATATGACTGACGTGGCAGCGACCGAAGACCTCGGCACCGGATCCGGCGAAGCGCAACAGGCAGAGTCCCCGGAGACCGTTGTCGCGATAGAGTCGACCACGCCCGGAGCCGTCCTGCGCCGGGCGCGCGAGGCGCGCGGCCAGTCGATTGCCGATGTGGTGCACGTGATCCGTTTCAGTGCGCACCAGATCGAGGCCCTGGAGCGGGACGATTACGCCAGCCTGCCCGGCGCCACCTCGGTGCGCGGTCTGGTGCGCAATTACGCCCGGTTTCTGAAACTGGATGCCGCACCCCTGCTGACACAGCTTGATCCGGCTGTGCCGGTTTCGGAAACGGATGTACGCCCGCCCACCAACATGGGCGGTGCCGAACCGCCGTCGATCGGTGAGCGGGTGCCGTCCAGGTTTGTCGCCGTCGGGGTCGGGATCCTGCTCCTGGTCCTCGGCGGTTACTGGCTTGCGACGCTACCCGATGACAATGGATTGGCAAGCCTGTTGCGCGGCGTGTCGGGCGGTTCCGCCGCGCCCGCTCCGGCCGCTGTGGCACCGCCCTCGGTGGTCCCGGTGGTGCAGCCGGCGCCGGCCGTGGTTGCCGAAAGCCCGCCGGCGGCGGCCGGCGAGATGGCGCCCCACGCCGGCCTGCGTGTCGAATTCGACGATCGCTCGTGGATCGAGGTTCGTGACGCGACTCAGAAAATTGTCTTCGTCGGCGAATATCCGGCGGGCACGCTGCAGAACATCGAAGGCAAGGCGCCCTTCCAGCTCTGGATCGGCCGTGCCTCGGCGGTCCGCGTTTTCATGGGCGAGCGCAGCATCGACCTCAAGCCGCACACCCGCGAAGAGGTCGCCCGGTTCAGCCTCGAATGAGCGCGATATCCCGAGCTGCGCCGGTGCGGCGCCCCAGCCGCCGCGTCATGGTTGAAAAAGTCGGCGTTGGCGGTACGGCGCCGGCGTCGCCCGTGGTCGTGCAGTCGATGACCAATACCGATACCGAGGATGTGTTCGCCACGGCGATGCAGGTGGCGCAGCTGGCGCGCGCCGGCTCCGAACTGGTGCGGATCACGGTCAACACGCGTGAGGCCGCGGCCGCCGTGCCGAAGATACGCGACCGTCTGGCGCAGATGAACGTCGCTGTGCCGCTGATCGGCGATTTCCATTTCAACGGCCACAAGCTTCTGGCCGAACACCCGGCATGCGCCGAGGCACTGGCCAAGCTGCGCATCAATCCGGGCAATGTCGGCAAGGGTGCCAAGCGTGATGAACAGTTCGCGCAGCTGATCGAAATCGCCTGCCGGTACGACAAGCCGATCCGCATCGGGGTTAACTGGGGCAGCCTTGATCAGGCGCTGCTGGCCCGCGTCATGGACGAAAACGCGAAGCGCGCGGAACCCAAGGATGCCACCGAAATCATGCGCGAGGCGATGGTGATGTCGGCGCTGGAATCTGCGGCGCAGGCCGAAGCACTTGGGCTGCCGGGCGACCATATCATCCTGTCGTGCAAGGTGTCCGGCGTGCAGGACCTGATCGCGATTTATCGCGAACTGGCGGGACGCTGCGACTACCCGCTGCATCTGGGGCTGACCGAAGCCGGCATGGGCAGCAAGGGCATCGTTGCCTCCACGGCGGCGCTCGGCGTGCTGCTACAGGAAGGCATCGGCGATACGATACGCGTATCGCTGACACCCGAGCCGAACGGCGATCGCACGCGCGAGGTGATCGTCGCCCAGGAAATCCTGCAGACCATGGGCCTGCGCGCATTCACGCCACTGGTGGCGGCCTGCCCCGGTTGCGGGCGCACCACCAGCACGGTGTTCCAGGAGCTGGCGCAGGACATCCAGAACTACGTGCGCGAACGCATGCCGGAATGGCGCCTGGCCCGGGTCGGCGTCGAGAATATGACGCTGGCCGTGATGGGCTGCGTGGTGAACGGCCCCGGCGAAAGCAAGCACGCCAGCATCGGCATTTCGTTGCCCGGCACGGGCGAAGCGCCGGTGGCGCCGGTCTATGTCGATGGCGAGCGCGTCGTCACGCTGCGCGGCGAAAACATTGCGGCGGAGTTCCGTCAGATCGTCGACGACTATGTCGCAAGAAAATATCCCGAAAGAGCGAGTCATTGATTGCGTCGGGCGCCGATTCGTCCGGCGCTCCTGCTGAGCACATATGAGCCAGACATTGCAAGCCATCCGCGGCATGAACGACATCCTGCCGGCCGACGCCGAACTCTGGGAGCAGTTCGAGGAGTCCGTGCGCGACTGGCTGGCCGCTTACGGCTACCGGCCGATCCGCATGCCCATGGTCGAGCCGACGCCGCTGTTCGCCCGCGCCATCGGCGAAGTCACCGACATCGTCGAGAAGGAGATGTATTCCTTCGAGGACGCGCTGAACGGAGAGAGCCTGACACTGCGGCCGGAAGGCACCGCATCCTGCGTGCGCGCCGTGCTGCAGCACAACCTGCTCTACGACGGCCCCAAGCGCCTGTGGTACATGGGACCGATGTTCCGTCACGAACGGCCGCAGAAGGGTCGCTATCGCCAGTTCCACCAGGTCGGCGTGGAGGCCATGGGTTTTGCCGGCCCCGACATCGACGCCGAACAGATCGCCATGTGCGCGCGGCTGTGGGACGACCTCGGGCTCGAAGGCATCCGCCTCGAAATCAATTCGCTGGGGCAGGGCGAGGAGCGCGCGCGCCACCGCGCCGACCTGCTGACGTATCTCGAACGCCATCACGACCAGCTCGATGCCGAGGCGCAGCGTCGCCTGCACAGCAATCCGCTGCGCATCCTGGATACCAAGAATCCGGCCTTGCAGGGCCTGGTCGAGGCGGCGCCGAAGCTGATCGACTATCTCGGCGAGGAATCCCTCAGGCATTTCGAAGGCGTGCAGCAATTGCTCAAGGATGCGGTGATTCCCTACACCATCAATCCGCGCCTGGTGCGCGGGCTGGACTACTACAACCTCACCGTGTTCGAGTGGGTCACCGATCAACTGGGTGCGCAGGGTACGGTCTGCGCCGGCGGCCGCTACGACGGCCTGATCGCGCAACTGGGCGGCAAGTCCGCGCCCGCCTGCGGCTTCGCCATGGGCATCGAGCGCCTGCTCGCTCTGTGGCAGGATCAGGGCCATCGCCACGAAGCCCCGGCACCCGATGCCTACCTCGTGCATCAGGGCGAAGCCGCCGGACGCTTTGCCTTCCGCGTCGCCGAAGCCCTGCGCAGCGGCGGTTTTGCGATCCACCTGCATTGCGGCGGCGGCAGCTTCAAGTCGCAGATGAAGAAGGCCGACGCTTCCGGCGCGCCGGTCGCATTGATAGTCGGCGATGACGAGACGGCGGCCAACGCCGTCAGCGTCAAGTTTCTGCGTTCCGGCTTCGACCAGCCGCCGGCGCAGGTGCGTGTGAGTTTCGATGATCTGGCCGAACACCTCGGCGATATTCTTTTCCCCATGGAAGACGACAATGGCAACTTATGATCTGGAAGAACAGGAACAGCTCGACGAGCTGAAGACCTGGTGGAAGATGTACGGCAACATCGTCACCGGCATTCTGCTTGTCGTGGCGCTTGCCGTGGCCGGCTGGCAGGGCTGGAACTGGTGGCAGCGGCAGCAGGCGGCGCAGGCGTCGGCCGTATTCTCCGCGCTGCAGACCGCGACGGCGCAGCGGGATGCCAAGCTTGCGCGCGAACTGGCCGGCGAACTGATCGACAAATACTCCGTTACCAGCTATGCCGGCATGGGCGCGCTGCTGGCGGCGCGGGCACAGGTCGATGCGGGCGACGCGAAGAACGCCCGCGTGCAGTTGGCATGGGCCGCGGAGAATGCCAGGGATCCCGGCCTGCGCGACCTGGCCCGCCTGCGACTGGCGGCCGTGATGCTCGACGAGAAGGCCTACGACGAGGCCATGTCGCAGCTTGCCAACGAGCCTGGCGCATCATTTGTGCCGCGTTTCGCGGAACTGCGCGGCGACATTCTTGCGGCGCAGGGCAAAGCCGCAGAGGCGCGCACTGCCTATGATCTCGCGCTGACAAAATTCGACGCCCTGGCCAAGGACGACGAGAACCGGCAGCGCGGCGGTTACAAGGAAATCGTCCAGACCAAGCGTGATGCATTGGGCGCGGCCAAGTGAAATCCATGCGAGTTCCCATGCGGGTTTCCATGCGCTGTACGCTGCTGACTATTGCTTCGGCTGCATTGCTCGGCGCCTGCTCGACGGTGGAGAAGCTGAATCCCTTCGCCCCAAGCGACCCCAGGGCCAAGGCCGCGGAACTGACCGCCATCCAGCCGACCGGGGAACTGAAGATCCTCTGGAAAGACAGCGTCGGCAGCGCCGGTGCATTCACCTTCTCGCCGGCGGTGGTGGGCGACAGCGTCTACGCGGCCGGTCGTGACGGCACCGTGGCCCGCTTTGACGGCGGACGCCAGGTCTGGCGCATCAACGCCGGCCAGCCGCTCTCGGGCGGCGTCGGCAGCGACGGCAAACTGGTGGTGGTCGGCACCCCCAAAGGGGAAGTGCTGGCCTTCGACGCGGTCGCCGGTCGCGAGACATGGAAGGCGCGCGTGAGCTCGGAAGTGCTGGCCGCGCCGGCCGTGGCCGACGGCCTGGCGATCGTCCGCTCGGGTGATTCGCGGATCTTCGGTTTTGATGCCGCCGATGGCAAGCGGCGCTGGGTCTATCAGCGCAGCACTCCGGCCTTGTCGCTGCGCTCGAACGTCGGCGTGCTCCCGGCCGGGAAGGTTACGCTCGCCGGATTCCCCGGCGGCAAGCTGGTGGCGATCGCCAACAATAATGGGGCCGCCGTATGGGAAGTGACCGTTGCCTTGCCCAAGGGCGCCACCGAATTGGAGCGCGTCGCCGATGTCACCAGTTCTCCGGCGATCAGCGGCAGCACGGTTTGCGCCGCGGCATTTCAGGGCCGCGCCGCCTGCTTCGACAGCAATACCGGCAACACGCTGTGGTCGCGCGACATGTCATCAAGTGCCGGTCTCGACATCGACAATCGCTATGTGTACGTCACGGATGACAAGGGCGCGGTGCATGCGCTGGACCGCAACAGCGGGGCCAGCATCTGGAAACAGGACAAGCTGGCCCTGCGCAGCCTCTCGCGCCCCCTGGCGCTCGGCGGCGGCCGTGTGGCGGTCGCCGACTACCAGGGCGTGGTGCACCTGTTGCGGCAGGAGGACGGGGCCTTTGCCGCGCGCGCCACCACCGACGGCAGCGCGGTACGGGCCGAACCCGTGCGCTTCGGCTCCGACATGCTGGTACAGACTGCGAACGGCGGCCTGTTCGTGCTGGAAGCGCGTTAACCTGTCGGTGGCCATTCGTGCAACGAACGCCGCGGGTGCCGGCATAGGATGAAACCTACCCTTGTGATTGTCGGCCGGCCGAATGTCGGCAAGTCGACGCTGTTCAATCGACTGACGCGCTCGCGCGATGCGCTGGTGGCCGATCAGCCGGGCCTGACCCGCGATCGCCACTACGGCCACGGCCGGTTGGGCAACAAGCCATTTCTGGTGGTCGACACCGGAGGCTTCGAACCGCTGGCCAAGGAAGGCATCGTGCTGGAAATGGCGCGGCAGGCCGAGGCGGCGATCGCCGAGGCCGACGTGCTGATTTTCCTGGTCGATGTGCGAACCGGCCTGGTGCCCCAGGACAAGGTCATCGCCGAGCTGCTGCGCCGCAGCGGCCGGCCGGTATTCCTGGCCGCGAACAAGGGCGAGGGAATGGATCGGGCGGTGGTGGCGGCGGAGTTCTACGAACTCGGATGCGGCGACCCCTGCGTGATTTCCTCTGCCCACGGGGAGGGCGTGCGCGAACTGGTCGAACTGGCGCTGGCGCCCTTTCCGGACGAAAGCGACGCCGATGACGAGGGCATCGGCCCGCGGGTCGCCATCGCCGGCCGGCCGAATGTCGGCAAGAGCACGCTGGTCAACACCCTGCTCGGCGAAGAGCGGATGATCGCCTTCGACATGCCGGGCACCACGCGCGATGCCATCGAGGTACCCTTCGAACGCAATGGCCGCGCCTACACGCTGATCGATACGGCGGGCCTGCGGCGCAAGGGGCGGGTGTTCGAGACCATCGAAAAGTTTTCGGTGATCAAGACCCTGCAGGCGGTCGAGGAGTCCAACGTGGTGGTGCTGATGGTCGACGCCACCCAGGAAATTTCCGACCAGGACGCCCACATCGCCGGCTTCATCATCGATGCCGGGCGGGCGCTGGTGGTCGCGGTGAACAAGTGGGACGCGGTGGACGACTATCGCCGCGAGCAGATCAAGCTGGATATCGCGCGCAAGCTGAACTTCCTCGGCTTTGCCCGCGTGCATTATGTTTCCGCGCTGAAGGGGCAGGGCATCGCCGGCATCCTGACGTCGGTGGACAAGGCCTACGCCGCCGCCATGGCCAAGATGTCGACACCGAAACTGACCCGGGTGCTGATCGCCGCCATCGAAAAACAGACGCCGCCACGCCATGGCGCCTTTCGCCCCAAGCCGCGCTACGCCCATCAGGGCGGCAGCAATCCGCCGATCATCGTGATCCACGGCAATGCGCTGGAACACATCCCGGCTTCCTATACCCGCTTTCTGGAACGCTACTTCCTCGAGGCCTTCAAACTGCAGGGTACGCCCTTGCGCATCCAATACAAGACCAGCAAGAACCCCTTTGCCGTCGAGGGTCGGCCGGCAAAAGCCAAGCTGCGTCGCGAAAAGTGAAAAGTCGGCGCCGGTGGCACGGCGAGACAAAATCGATTACAGTAATTCACTCAAAAAACCAACAATCCCCAAAGGATCATCACCATGAGCAATAAAGGGCAAATGTTACAAGACCCGTTTCTGAACACGCTGCGTCGCGAGCACGTTCAGGTCTCCATCTATCTGGTCAACGGCATCAAGTTGCAGGGGCAGATCGAATCCTTCGACCAGTATGTGGTTCTGCTCAAGAACACGGTGACCCAGATGGTGTACAAGCACGCCATTTCCACGGTCGTTCCGTCGCGTCCGGTCAATTTTGCGTCGGAAGCCGAAGCCGATTGATCCTTCCGTTTCGCTGCCGGCGATCGCCGGGAGGGCGTCGCCCTGATGTTTGAGCGTCCGGCCAGCGGCGAAAAGGCAATTCTCGTCCAGCTTGATTTCGGCGAAGGCGACTTTGCCGAGCGCCTTTCCGAGTTCAAACTGCTGGTTGGCAGTGCCGGCGCGCAAGCGCTGGCGGTCGTGTCGGGGAAACGGGCAAGGCCCGATCCCGCCCTGTTTGCCGGCAAGGGCAAGGTCGCCGAGATCGGCGATGCGGTGCGACTGCATGAGGCGGATGTCGTCCTCTTCAACCATGAGCTTGCGCCGGGCCAGCAGCGCAACCTGGAGAAGATTCTTGCGTGCCGCGTCATCGACCGCAGCAGCCTGATCCTCGACATTTTCGCCCTGCGCGCCAAAAGCCACGAGGGCAAGCTGCAGGTCGAACTGGCCCAGCTTCAGCATCTGGCTACGCGACTGGTGCGCGGCTGGACCCACCTCGAACGGCAAAAGGGTGGCATCGGCCTGCGCGGCCCCGGCGAAAAGCAGCTTGAAACCGACCGGCGCCTGCTCGGCAAGCGCGTTTCCCTGCTCAAGGATCGCCTCAAACAACTGGAACGCCAGCGCGCCGTGCGCAGGCGTGCGCGCACCCGCGGCGAGGTGTTGGCGATTTCGCTGGTGGGTTACACCAATGCGGGAAAGAGCACGCTGTTCAACGCCTTGACCAAGGCTCGAGCGTACGCCGCCGACCAGTTGTTCGCGACGCTGGACACCACCTCGCGGAAGGTTTTCGTCGAAGGTGCCGGCCCGATTGTCCTGTCCGATACCGTCGGGTTCATCCGCGACCTGCCGCACGCCCTGGTAGCGGCATTCCAGGCCACCCTGGAAGAGACCGCACAGGCCGATTTGCTGCTGCACGTGGTCGATTCGGCCAGTCCTGACCGCGACCAGCAGATTCAAGCCGTGGGCGCGGTGTTGAACGAGATCGGGGCTCTCGACGTGCCGCAGATCACGGTGTGGAACAAGATCGACTTGACCGCGGCCAGCCCGGCAATCGAGCGTGACGACTGTGGTAACATTTCGGCCGTTCGACTCAGCGCCCACAGCGGGGCAGGCTTGTCCCTGTTGCGCGATGCTCTGGCCAAGGTGGCAGTCCGACAACACGATCTTCCTGCCGCCGCAGCCTGAGACTTTTCTTGCGGTTTCCCTTTTTCCACTACCCAATACATACACACGTGATAGCCGGAATCCTAATGTCTCTCAACGACCACGGCTGGGGTAATCAGCCAGGTGGCGGCAAACGCGGCGGCGGCAATCAAGGCCCCCCCGATCTCGAAGAACTCTGGCGCGATTTCAATCGTCGCTTGTCCGGATTGTTCGGCAACAAGGGCCGTGGCGGTGACGGCGGCGGTGACGGCGGCGGAGACGGCGCGGGGAACCGCATGCCCTCGATCAGCCCCAGGCAGTTCGGCGGCGGCATCGGCGTCATCCTGATGCTGGTGGCCGTGGTCTGGCTGGGCAGCAGCTTCTACATCGTCGATGCCTCGCAGCGCGGTGTGGTTCTGCAGTTCGGCCGCTTCAAGGAAACCACCGAGCCCGGCCTGCGCTGGCGTTTGCCGTGGCCGATCCAGACCAATGAAATCGTCAATGTCACCGGCGTACGCACGGTCGAAGTCGGCTATCGCGGCTCCGACAAGAACAGGGTTCTCAAAGAGGCCCTGATGCTGACCGACGACGAGAACATCGTCAGTGTCCAGTTCGCCGTGCAGTACCTCCTGTCCGATCCGCAGGCCTACCTGTTCAACAATCGTCATCCCGACGATGCGGTCATGCAGGCGGCGGAAACGGCGATTCGCGAGGTGGTCGGCAAGAGCAAGATGGACTTTGTGCTCTACGAGGGGCGCGACCAGATCGCGGCCAATACCCAGAAACTGATCCAGGACATCCTCGATCGCTACAAGACCGGCATCCTGATCCGCTCGGTCAACATGCAGAGTACCCAGCCGCCGGAACAGGTACAGGCTGCCTTCGATGACGCCGTCAAGGCGGGACAGGATCGCGAGCGGCAGAAGAACGAAGGCCAGGCCTACGCCAACGACGTGATTCCCCGTGCGCGTGGCGCGGCGTCGCGACTGATGGAAGAAGCCACCGGCTACCGGCAGCGTATCATCGTCACGGCCGAGGGCGATGCCTCGCGCTTCAAGCAGATCCTTACCGAATACAGCAAGGCGCCGGAAGTGACGCGCAGCCGCATGTATCTCGAAACCGTGCAACAGGTCTACGCCAATACCAGCAAGGTGATGCTCGACGCCAAGGGGTCGGGCAACCTGCTCTATCTGCCGCTCGACAAGTTGATGCAGGCGGCCGGTGCCGCGACTGCTGCGCCGGTGGCGATCGATGTTGCCCCGCAGTCACGCGTCGTTCCCGGCACGACGGCAGCCACGCCAAACGCGCCGCCGCAGACGGAGCGCAGCGCACCAGGTGACGCGGGTTCGCGCGGCAACTTGGGCTCGCGTGAACGGGGAGAACGTTGATGCAGCGCCATCTGTCTTTCGTTGCTTCATTTATCTTCGGCTTGCTGGCGCTGTTCGCCATGACGGTTTTCACGGTCGATCAGCGGCAGTTCGCCATCATTTTCCAGCTTGGCGAGATCAAGGAAGTCGTTTCCGAACCCGGTCTGACCTTCAAGTGGCCGCTGATCCAGAACGTCAGAATTTTCGACAAGCGCATCCTGACCATGGATAGCCCCGAGCCGGAGCGGTTTCTCACCGCGGAAAAGAAGCCGGTGCTGGTGGATTCCTTTGTCAAATGGCGCATTGCCGACGTCAAGCTGTACTACGTTTCGGTCGGTGGCGATGAAACCCTGGCCCGAACTCGGCTTTCGCAGACCGTCAATGCGGGTTTGCGCGAGGAGTTCGGCCGGCGCACCGTGCATGACGTGGTTTCGGGCAAGCGCGACGACATCATGGTGGTGGTGAAGAAGAAGGCCGATACCGAGATGCGTTCGATCGGCGTCGAAATTGTCGATGTGCGCCTGAAACGCGTTGATCTGCCGCCGGAAGTCTCCGAGTCGGTCTATCGCCGGATGGAGACCGAACGCAAGCGCGTGGCCAGCGAATTACGCGCCGAGGGCGCTGCGGAAGCGGAGAAGATCAGGGCCAATGCCGACCGGCAGCGCGAGGTCGTTCTGGCCGAGGCTTATCGCGATGCGCAGAAGATCAAGGGCGAGGGCGATGCCAAGGGGGCGGCAATCTATGGCCGCGCTTTCGGCGAGAACCCCGAGTTCTATGCCTTCTATCGCAGCCTCGAAGCCTATCGCGGCAGCTTCCGGAACAAGAGCGACCTCATGGTGATCGAGCCCAATTCCGAGTTCTTCAAGTACCTGAAGAACAGCGGCAAGGGCAAGTAATCAGGATCGGTACCGGTTTGCGATGCTCAATCTGCTGCTGCTGGCTTTCGCCCTGATGCTGGTGATCGAGGGCCTCCTGCCGTTTCTCGCGCCGCGCATATGGCGCGAAACCTTCCGCCGCGTGACGGAACTGAGCGACGGGCAGATTCGCTTCATCGGCCTGTCTTCGATGCTGGTCGGCGTGGTCCTGCTCACACTATTCCGCTGATCGCGATGACAAACCGGCGCTGGCTTCTGCCTGAAGCGATCGAAGACGTGCTGCCGCGCGACGCGGCCCGCGTCGAGGCCTTGCGGCGCAGCCTGCTCGACGAGTTTGCCGGTAATGGCTACGAATTCGTCATTCCCCCGCTGCTTGAATACGTCGAGTCCCTGCTCACGGGCAGCGGCCACGATCTGGACTTGCGCACCTTCAAGCTGGTCGATCAACTCTCCGGGCGCAGCATGGGTCTGCGCGCCGACATCACGCCGCAGGTGGCGCGCATCGATGCCCATCTGCTGAACCGCAAGGGCGTGACCCGGCTGTGTTACTGCGGCAGCGCCTTGCACACCCTGCCGGCCGGCTTCAATGCCACGCGCGAGCCCCTGCAGATCGGTGCCGAGCTCTATGGCCATGCCGGGCTGGAGGCCGACATCGAGGTGATTCGTCTGCTGGCTGCGGCCCTGGGTAGATGCGAAGTACAGGTTTCGCGTTTCGACCTCGGCCACGTCGCGGTTTTCCGCGCGCTTGCCAAATTGGCTGATCTGGCGCCCGAAGCCGAGGAAGAACTGTTCGGGGCATTGCAGGGCAAGGACGTGCCGACCGTGCGCGAACTGGTCGGCGGGGTGGCCGATCCGGTCCGCTCTGCATTGCTGGTCCTGCCCGAGCTGTACGGCGACCGCCAGGTACTCGCGCGCGCGGCGCAGGCCTTGCCGGCACTGCCCGAAATCACTGCCGCGCTTTCCGAACTGCAACGTCTTGCCGATGCGCTCGCCGGCTTGCCGCTGAGTTTCGACCTGGCCGATTTGCGCGGTTACCACTACCACAGCGGGGTAGCCTTCGCCGCCTACTGTGCCGGCAACCCGGCCGCCGTGGCCCTGGGCGGTCGTTATGACGATTTCGGCCGCTCCTACGGTCGTGCCCGACCGGCTACGGGCTTTTCCATGGACTTGCGCGAACTTGCGCGCCTGTCTCCGGATGGCGAGCCGCGCGGCGCGATTCTCGCCCCCTGGCCCGAAGATGATGCCATGCACGCCGAGGCCTTGCGCCTGCGCGCGCAGGGCGAGCGCGTGGTGCTGGCCCTGCCGGGGCACGACGGCACGTGGCGCGAAGCCGGCTGCGACCGTATCCTGGTACGCAGCGGCAATAACTGGATCATTGAATCCCTGAAGGAAGACTGAAATGGCAAAGAACGTCGTGGTCGTCGGCACCCAGTGGGGCGACGAAGGCAAGGGCAAGATCGTCGATTGGCTGACCGACCACGCCCAGGCCGTGGTGCGCTTCCAGGGCGGGCACAACGCCGGCCATACCCTGGTCATCGGCGGCAAGAAGACGGTGCTGCACCTGGTGCCGTCGGGCATTCTGCGCGGGGGCGTTACCTGCTACATCGGCAACGGCGTCGTACTGTCGCCCGAGGCGCTGGTCAAGGAACTCGACGAGCTCAAGGCGGCGGGAGTCGATGCCGACGCGCGCTTGCGCATTTCCGAAGCCTGCCCGCTGATCCTGCCTTACCACCAGGCGCTCGACATGGCGCGCGAGGTGGCCAAGGGTGCGAAGAAAATCGGTACCACCGGCCGCGGCATCGGCCCGGCCTACGAGGACAAGGTCGCGCGGCGCGGCCTGCGCGTGCAGGACCTGCTGCGGCCCAAGCGCTTTGCCGAAAAGCTGGCCGAAGTCCTCGATTACCACAACTTTACGCTGAAGAATTATTTCGGCGCCGATCCTGTCGATTTCCAGCAGGTGTTCGATGGCACCATGGCTTTGGCGCCGCGGCTGACCAAGATGATCGCCGATGTACCGCGTTCGCTTTACGAAGCGCACAAGGGCGGCGCCAACATACTGTTCGAGGGCGCGCAAGGCACCTTGCTCGACATCGACCATGGCACCTATCCCTACGTCACCTCGTCCAATTGCGTTGCCGGCGGCGCCTCCACCGGCGCCGGCGTCGGCCCGGGCATGCTGCACTACGTCTTGGGAATCACCAAGGCCTACACCACGCGCGTCGGCAGCGGACCGTTCCCCACGGAACTCTACGATGCCCTCGACAAGCAGGATCCGGTCGGCAAGCACATGGCGACCAAGGGCCACGAATTCGGCGCCACGACCGGCCGCGCCCGCCGCTGCGGCTGGTTTGACGCGGCCGCCCTGAAGCGTGCGATCCAGATCAACGGCGTTTCCGGCCTGTGCGTGATGAAGCTCGATGTGCTCGACGGCATCGAGGAAATGAAGATTTGCACCGGCTACAAGCTTGACGGCCAATTCACCGACATCCTTCCAGTGGGCGCGGACGACCTGGAACGCTGCGAACCGGTCTACGAGTCGATGCCCGGCTGGAATCAAAGTACGGTAGGTGTGAAGACTTTCGATGGCCTGCCGAAGGATGCGCAGAACTACATCAAGCGCATGGAAACTCTGTGCGGGGTACCGATCGACATGATTTCGACCGGCCCGGACCGCGAGGAAACCATCGTATTGAGGCATCCATTTCTGTGACCAGCCCCACAAAAAGCCAAGGGCCGTTGGGTAAAACCCGGCGGCCCTTGCTTTTTTCGTCATCGCATCACATGCTTGGTGCCCAGGAAGGGACTCGAACCCCCACGACTCTCATCGCTAGTACCTGAAACTAGTGCGTCTACCAATTCCGCCACCTGGGCAGGCGCGAAACGAGGCGCGAATTCTAAAGGAAAAGAGCAGATTGTCAAACAAGTCGCATAACACCCGCAAGCTTTCAAAAATTCGTCGCGCCGATCCGCAGTTCGAGCGCGAAAAGGCCAAGTACGAGCAGCCGCTGCCAAGCCGCGAATACATCCTGCAGACCTTGGCGGCGCAGGGGGCGCCGCTGGAACTCGGGCGCCTGGTCGAACTGCTCGATATCCAGCCCTTCGAACTGGAGCCATTCCAGCGCCGCCTGGGCGCCATGGCGCGCGAAGCGCAGTTGATGCAGAACCGTCGCGGCGACTGGCTGATCCCGGACAAGGCCGATCTGGTGCGCGGCCGCATCGCCGGCCATCCGGATGGTTTCGGTTTTCTGGTTCCGGAAGAAGGCGGCGCCGACCTCTTCCTTTCCGCCAAGGAAATGGACAAGGTGCTGCATGGTGACAAGGCCATCGCGCGGGTCATCGGTGTCGATCGCAAGGGGCGCCCGGAGGGCAAGATCGTCGAAGTGACGGAGCGGGCCAACCGCTTCGTGGTCGGGCGCGTGATCGAGGAGCACGGCGTGCGTTTTGTCGCCGCCGAGAACAAGCGCATCAGCCAGGACATTCTGCTGGCCCCGCCCGAGAAGGGCGCCAGAAAGGCGCTCAAGGCACAGTCGGGGCAGGTGGTGATGATCGAACTCATCGAGCAGCCGAGCAAGCATTCGCAACCGATCGGCCGCCTGGTCGAAGTGCTGGGCAATTATGCCGATCCGGGCATGGAGATCGAGATTGCCTTGCGCAAACACGAACTCCCGTACGAGTTTTCGAGTGAGGCGCTGGCAGAAGCAAAAAAATTGCCCGATGTGGTGCGCAAGTCGGACTGGAAGGGCCGCGAAGATGTGACAGCGCTGCCGCTGGTGACTATCGACAGCGAGACGGCAAGGGACTTCGACGATGCGGTGTTTTGCGAACGCCAGGGGAGTGGTGGCAAAAGCGGCTTCCGGCTGGTCGTTGCGATTGCCGATGTTTCGCATTATGTGACGGCGGGCGGCGCGCTGGATGGCGACGCCCATGCCCGCGGCAATTCGGTGTACTTTCCGCGGCGCGTGATTCCGATGCTGCCGGAAAAGATTTCGAATGGCCTGTGTTCGCTCAATCCGCAGGTGGAACGGCTGTGCATGGTGTGCGACATGGCGATCAACGCCACCGGCGCGATCAGCCGCTATCGCTTTTATCCGGCAGTAATGTTCTCGCATGCGCGCCTGACCTACACGGAGGTTGCCGCCGCCCTGTACGACAAGGACGGACCGACCCGCAAGCGGCTGGGATCCCTGCTGCCGCACCTGGAAGCGCTGGACACGCTGTACCGGCAACTGGCGAAGGAGCGCGTCAAGCGCGGCGCCATCGATTTCGAAACCACCGAAACCCGGATGATTTTCGATGACCACGGCAAGATCGAACGCATCGAGCCCTACGAGCGCAACGAGGCGCACCGCCTGATCGAGGAGTGCATGCTGGCGGCGAACGTCTGCGCCTCGGAATTTCTGCGCGAGCACGAGCACCCGTCGCTGTACCGCGTGCATGAAGGACCGACGCCGGAACGGCTGGTCAAGCTGCGCGATTTTCTCGGCACATTCGGATTCCAGCTTGGTGGGGGCGATGCGCCCAAGGCGCAGGATTACGCCAAGCTGCTGGAAAAGATCGGCCAGCGCCCGGACAGGCAACTGCTGCAGACCGTCATGCTGAGATCATTGCGCCAGGCGATCTACAGCCCGGACAATGTCGGGCATTTCGGCCTGGCCTACGAGAGCTATACGCACTTCACCTCGCCGATCCGGCGCTATCCCGATCTGCTGGTGCATCGCGCCATAAAGTCGGCGCTGGCGGCACGGCAATATGAGCCCGCAGGGGGAGCAAATGCGTGGGAAGAAGTCGGCCTGCACTGCTCGATGACCGAGCGCCGTGCCGACGACGCCACGCGCGACGTCGAAGCGTGGCTGAAGTGCTTCTACATGAAGGACCGCGTCGGCGAAATTTTCGAGGGCAGCATTTCCTCGGTGGTCCCCTTCGGCATCTTCGTCGCGCTGGACGGGGTGTTCGTCGAAGGCCTGGTGCATGTCTCGGAACTCGGGCAGGACTATTTCCATTTCGACGAAAAATCGCATGCCATGGTCGGCGAACGCAGCGGCAGGCGTTTCCGGCTGTCCGACCGGGTGCGCGTGCAACTGACCCGCGTCGACATGGAGGCGAACAAGATCGATTTCCGTCTGGCCGACGCCGAGCCGGCGCGCGGCAAGGCAAAACATTGACAAAGGATCTGTCCGGTGCGCAAACTGGGCACAATTCTTAAAGGCGATCTCTATGTACTCTGGAATTCTTGATCTTCCCTGGTGGGGCTATGTGATCGTCACTGCGGTGCTTACACACATTACGATCGCCGGCGTCACCATTTTCCTGCACCGGCATCAGGCCCATCGCGCCCTCGATCTGGGTCCGCTGCCCAGCCATTTCTTCCGTTTCTGGTTATGGCTGACGACCGGCATGGTCACCAAGGAATGGGCGGCGATTCACCGCAAGCATCACGCCAAGTGTGAAACGGCAGACGATCCGCACAGCCCGCGGGTACTCGGTCTGAATCGGGTGTTGTGGACCGGCGTGTTTCTCTATGTCAAGGAATCGCGCAATGCCGATACCCTGGAGCGCTACGGTCACGGCACACCCGATGACTGGCTGGAACGGAAGGTTTATTCCAGGCCATACAAGTTCGGGATCATGCTCATGCTGGGCATCGATGTCGCCTTGTTCGGCATCTGGCCGGGCGCCTTGATCTGGGGCGTGCAGATGATCTGGATTCCCTTCTGGGCGGCCGGCGTGGTGAATGGCATCGGCCACTTCTGGGGTTACCGCAACTTCGCCTGCGCCGATGCCTCCACCAATTTTTTCCCGCTCGGCATTCTGATCGGCGGCGAGGAGCTGCACAACAACCACCATGCGTTCGCCACCTCCGCCAGGTTGTCGAACAAGTGGTACGAATTCGACATCGGCTGGATGTACATCTGCGCGATGGAGAAACTCGGACTCGCGCGAGTTAAGAAGGTGGCACCCAGGCTTCGCCTCGGCGCGGTGCGACCGACGATAGACGTTGAATTGTTGCAGGCGGTCGTCACCCACCGCTATGACGTTTTGGCAAAGTATTTGACAGGCCTGCGCCAGCTTGCCGCCGAGGAGTTTGCCCAGCTGAAGATCGAGGCGCGCGAAGGGCGCATGATGAAGCGCCTGCTGGGTGAAGACGGTGCTGCCTTGCCGGCGTTGCAGAAGGAGCGCCTGGCAGCGCTGCTTGCGCGTAGCGATCGCCTGTCCCGAGGCTACGCCATGCGCGCCGAACTGGAGGCGCTGTGGGCCCGTTCCGCTGCATCGCACGACCAGCTGGTGGCGCAGTTGCAGGACTGGGTGGCGCGCGCCGAGAAAAGCGGCATTCGCCAACTTGAAGAGTTTTCGCTGCGACTGCGGCGCTACGCAATCTGACGCAAGGGCGAACAGGCAATAAAAAAACCCGCCGCGGCGGGTTTTTTTATTGCGGAAGGCCTGACTTACTTCAGCTTCACTTCCTTGTAGGCGACGTGTTTGCGCGCCTTCGGGTCATACTTCAGGAATTCCAGCTTTTCCGGGGTAGTCTTCTTGTTCTTCGTGGTCGTGTAGAAGTGTCCCGTCCCTGCGGTGGATTCCAGCTTGATCTTTTCGCGTCCGCCCTTGGCCATGATGTGTTCTCCTGATTAGACGCGCTCGCCGCGCTCACGCAGTTCGGCGAGGACAACGTCGATGCCCTTCTTGTCGATGGTGCGCAGACCGGCGTTGGATACGCGCAGGCTGACCCAGCGGTTTTCGGTTTCGATCCAGAAGCGGCGGCTGTGCAGATTCGGCAGAAAGCGACGCTTGGTCTTGTTGTTGGCGTGGGATACGTTGTTCCCTACCATCGGGGCCTTGCCCGTCACTTGACATACGCGAGACATGTGATGCTCCTGAATGCTGTTTTTGCGAAGCCGGCTAGTTTACCAAACAATTGCCCTAAAACTCAATCCTTTTTATATCAATCCGCGTTCGGCGAAGGACAGCGGCTCGGCGCCGCCGGTTACGATGAAATGGTCCAGGAGCTTGACGTCGATCAGGGCCAGGGCCTGTTTTAGCGATGAAGTGAGTACTTCATCGGCGCGAGAGGGCTCGGCAAGGCCTGAAGGGTGGTTGTGGGCGAGGATCACGGCGCCGGCGTTATGCAGCAGCGCCCGCTTTACGACTTCCCGCGGATAGACGCTGGTTTGCGTCAGCGTCCCGCGAAACAGTTCTTCGCTGGCGATCAGCCGGTTCTGGGCATCCAGCCACAGGGCGACGAAGACTTCGTGCTGCAGGTTGCCCAGCGACAGGCGCAACCAGTCGCGAACCGCCTGGGGCGAGGCCATCGTGTCCTTCGCTTTCAATGATCCGGCCAGCGCCCGGCGTGCCAGTTCCAGCGTCGCGGCGAGTTGCGCGGCTTTGGCCGGTCCGATGCCGGAAAGGCGGGCAAGGTCTTTCGTGTTGGCAGCGGCCAGGCGCGCCAGGTCGCCGTCGAAGCTGGCCAGCAGTTCGCGGGCCAGATCGACCGCGCTTTTGCCGCGAACGCCGACGCGCAGAAAAATCGCCAGCAGTTCGGCATCCGACAGCGCCGCTGCGCCTTGCTGGGCCAGCCTTTCGCGCGGGCGTTCCGCCGCGGGCCAATCGCGTATGGCCATGGTTTAGAATCCTCGCTTGGTTGCCGATCGACTGGATTTTAATGTCATGAACGAATTTCAGGGAAGGCGCATCGTGCTGGGTGTTACCGGCGGCGTCGCGGCCTACAAGGCGGCGGAACTGGTGCGCCTGCTGGTCAAGGCCGGCGCCGCAGTCGATGTCGTCCTGACTGCGGCCGGCGCGCAGTTCGTCGGTGCCGCGACCTTCCAGGCTCTCACGGGGCGCCGGGTATGGCAGGCGCTGTGGGACGAGCGCATGGACAACGGCATGGCGCACATCGATCTCACGCGCGGTGCGGCCACCTTGTTGGTTGCTCCGGCGACGGCGGACTTTCTCGCCAAGTTGGCGCATGGTTTTGCCGATGACCTGCTCTCCACGTTGTGTCTGGCGCGCGATTGTCCCCTGCTGGTGGCCCCCGCGATGAACCGCCAGATGTGGGAAAACCCGGCCACTCAGCGCAATGTCGCGCAACTGCGGGTGGACGGCGTCAGTATTCTTGGTCCCGCCCATGGCGAACAGGCCTGCGGCGAGGTAGGTGATGGACGCATGCTGGAAGCGGCCGAACTGTTCGATGATCTTCATGCCTCGCTGCAAGCCAAGATCCTTGCCGGCAAACGCGTCTTGCTGACTGCCGGGCCGACCTTCGAAGCGCTTGATCCCGTGCGCGGACTCACCAATTCGAGTTCAGGCAAGATGGGTTTCGCTTTGGCCCGCGCCTGCGCGGAGGCCGGCGCGGAGGTGACGATGGTTGCCGGTCCGGTTGCGCTGGTCACGCCGCGCGGTGTGCGCCGGGTCGATGTGCAAAGTTCTCTGCAGATGCGCGACGCCGTGATGCAGGCATTGCCCGGGCAGGACGTGTTCATCGGTGTCGCGGCGGTCGCCGACTATCGGCCGCAGAAAACCTCCTCGCACAAAATCAAGAAGGGCGCCGCCAGCCTTGCGCTGGAACTGGAGGCCAACCCCGATATCCTCGCCGAGGTAGCGGCACGGCCCGATGCGCCGTTTTGCGTCGGGTTCGCGGCCGAGAGCCGGGACCTGGCGCAGTATGCCGAAGGCAAGCGCGTGGCGAAGAAGCTCGCGCTGGTGGTCGGCAATCTGGTGCAGGATGGTCTGGGCGGAGACAGCAATGCGGTGACCCTGTTCGATGCGGCCGGGGCCCATGTCCTGCCGCCGGCGGACAAGTCCGAAGTGGCGCGCGGCATCGTCGCGCATATCGCCAGCCTGATGGAGAAGCCGCGTGGCCGGCATTGACCTCAAGATTCTCGATGCGCGCCTGAAGGACGAGCGATACGCGCCGCAATACGCCACGCCCGGATCGGCGGGAATCGACTTGCGCGCCTGTATCGAAACGGCGATAAAAATTCAACCGGGTGAAACCGTCCTGATCCCGGCAGGCATTGCGATCCATCTTTCCGACCCGGGGTTGGCAGCGATGATCCTGCCGCGCTCGGGCTTGGGTCACAAACATGGCATCGTCCTGGGCAATCTGGTCGGGCTGATTGATTCCGACTACCAGGGCGAGATTTTCGTGTCCACCTGGAATCGCGGCCACGATACATTTACGCTGAACCCGCTGGATCGCCTGGCGCAACTGGTGGTGGTGCCGGTGGTGCAGGTGGCCTTCAACGTCGTGGACGAATTCCCGGTCAGCGAACGTGGCGCCGGCGGCTTCGGCAGCACAGGCCACAAGTAGCTCGGGCCGACACTTTTCATGCTTCCCAAAAACAAACCCCGCCGGTAGGCGGGGTTTGTTTTGGCGATGACACAATCGGTCAGGTTGACATTTCGGTCAGGATGTTCTTCAACCAGCTTTCGGCATAGATCGCTTCCAGTTTGGCTGCAGAATAGTCGGCCGGCGAGACCCCGCCGGAGTTGGGCACGGCAATGATCTTGCCTTCCTTGACCGTATACACCGCTGCTACGCTGACAGCTTCCTTGTCAGTGATGTAGCTGTAGCAGGTGTTGATGCCCGACATCTCGGTGAGTTCCTTGCCATTCATCTGCGCGACGATGTTCATCGCGCAGATCTTGGCTTCGGAGTTGGCCGAATAGCCGGACTTCGGCATGGCGCCGGCGACGCAAGCGTCTCCGATGACGTGGATTCCGGCCTGCTTGGTCGACTCGAAGGTGGTCGCATTGACCGGGCACCAGTTCTTGTCGTCACCCACCAGTCCGGCGGCAACGGCGATCTGGCCGGCGCGCTGCGGCGGAATGACGTTGATGACGTCGCCCTTGACCTCTTCGAGACCTTCGACCATGACGGCCATGGCCTTGGCATCCACCTCGGTGACCTTCTTCGCCGGACGATAGTCGATGATCCCCTCGTAGTTGTCCTTCCAGCCCTTCTTGAACAGGCCGCCCTTGGAGGTGATGTCCGGATTTGCATCGAGCACCACGATCTTGGACTTCGGCTTGTTGGCTTTCAGGTAGTGGGCGACCATGCTGGCACGCTCGTAAGGTCCGGGCGGGCAGCGGTAAGGGCTCAGCGGCACGGTCATCACCATGGTGCCGCCGTCCTTCATCGCTTCCAGCTGCTTGCGCAGGAGCACGGTCTGCGGGCCGGCTTTCCAGGCGTGAGGCATTTTTTCCATCGCCGCGGCGTCGTAGCCTTTCATTTCCTCGAGGCGGAAATCGATGCCCGGAGAGATCACCAAGCGGTCGTAGCTGACGGTACCCTTGGACGTCGTAACCGTCTTTGCCGCCGGGTCGATGGCCGTCACTTCGGCCTGCACGACCTTGACGCCATGATTCGACGCGAGCTTGTCGTACTTGATGGTCAGCGGGTTGAGGTCCTTGATGATGCCGCCGATGTACAGGTTGCTGAAGGGGCAGGAAACGAAATGATCGTTACGCTCGATCATCACCACTTCGATGCTCTTGTCCATCATGCGAATGTACTTGGCGGCGATCGTGCCGCCGTAACCGCCGCCGACGACCACCACGCGCTTTGCGCCCTTGGGCATCAATTCTGCGGCACGGCCGATCATCGGCAATCCCGCGGCGCCGGCGCCTGCGCCGACCAGTTTCAGGAAACTTCTGCGATCCAGTGTCATTTTGTCATTCCCCCTTATTTAACGCTGGCGTAGAAGTGGAGCAGGGCCTCGATGTCGCCCGGCGACAGCGGCTTGACCTTCTCGGCCATCTTCTCCGGCATCTTGCGCTTGCCGGACTGGTAGAGCTCCATCTGCATCTGCATGTAAGGCAGCCATTGGCTGGCCATCACCGGCGTGTCGTCCTTGCCCTCGCGTCCGTCCTCGTTGTGGCAACGGCCGCAGTGCTCTTCCTGCATGCCGGCGCCCTTCTTGACCTTGGCGGCGTCGAGCTGCTGGCTGGTCGCGTGCAGCTTCTGCTTGGAGAAGTATTCCCCCATTGCCTCGAACTCGGCGTCGGTATATCCCTTGGCGAGACGGCCCATTACGGTCGAGGGACGCTCGCCGCTCTTGAACTTCTTCATCGCCTCGACAATGGCCACCTTCGACTGGCTGGAGAGGCTGGGCATGGTCGGACCCGCGCTGCCACCGTTGGTGCCGTGGCAGCCGGCACAGGCATTCGCCAGCATCGCCGGCGATGGCGGCGCGGCGTGCGCCATCGCGGACATTGCGAGGACGCTGCCTGCCAGCGCCCATCCTTTCAACTTCATCGTCATTATGGTTTCCTCCTTGGTTAAAATGGATGCTGCTGCACTACTGTTTCTGAACGTTGATGTAATTCTTGGTTGCCGCGTCGTCCTTGTCGAGCCCGAACTGGTAGCCCAGCGACACATAATGATAACGCGCGTTGCTGAAATCTTCGTGAATGGCGAAGCCGAAGTAGTAGACCTTGTCGGCAACGATGGCGTGGTCGCCCTTGCCGCCGGACGCGGCGAGGGTGCGTTCCATCACCACGACCCACTTGTTGCCCTCCTTCTTGCCTTCCGCCTTGAACTGCGTCTTGCCGCCGTCCATGTGACGCGTGCTGTCGATCCAGCCGTCGATTGGCTTCTCGCCTTTGCCGCTGCGGTACTGGAGCAAGTCCATGAAGTTGCCGCCGGCAAGATCGGCGCCCTTGATATATTTCAGTTTCTTGTCATCGGCCGCGTCCTTCATGCTGCGCAGGTCGTTGTGGCAGGTGTTCCAGCAGCCGTTGATCTCGGCGCCCGGCACGGTGCCGCCACCGTCGAACATCAGGGTCAGCTTGACCTCGTTTTTCGGGTCCAGTTTCTTGTCGCTGTTTTTCGGCGGTACCCATTCGAAACGGAAATAGAGCTTGTTGCCGTCGTGGGTGACTTGAAGGTCGACCGGGATGAAGCCGACCTTGCCCGCCGGCGGGCTGGGCTCGAGGACGGTCTTCGACACGCCGACCGGCTTGCCGGCGACGATGGCGTTACCGATGTCGTTGGCGTCGCCGGAGTGGCAGCGTGCGCACGCGCGCTTCTTCTCGATCATGTCGGTGACCGAGGAATGGTCGGCCTTGTTCATCACCCATTCGAGCGACGCTTGGCCCGGGTAGAAGAGTTTGATGGGGCGCGCAGGAACCTTGGTCCAATCGATACCGGCGGCGACGGTCCCGGTGCTCGGGGCGGCAGCGGATTCGGTTTTAGCCGGTTTGGCGGGCGCAGCCGCCGTCGCGGCAGTCGCAGCCGCGGTCGCAGCCGCATTCACGGCCGTGCTCATCGCGGTGGTGGCGGTGGCCACCACAGGTGCGGCGGCGGCCGGCTTCTCCTCAGGCTTTGGCGAATCGGCCGGTGCCGCCTGCGCTGCGGGCGCGGCGACTTGCTGCTCGGGCGCTTTGCTCGCCTTCGGACGGGGATCCGTGTGCGCGATGCCCTGATGGCACTCGATGCAGGTCTTGCCGTCCTCGATGGCCCCTTCGTGTTTGGCCACAGACCGGTCTTTCTGTTTTGCCGGGTCCATGGTCTTGAAGTCGTGGCAGTTGCGACACTCCTTCGAATCGCGGCTCTTCATCTGTTCCCAGACGCGCTCGGCCATTGTCAGGCGGTGCGCCTCATACTTTTCCGGAGTATCGATGGTTCCTTTGATATGGCCGATCACGTCGCGGGCCGCCATGATCTTCTGGAAGGACTTGAAGATGTAATCGGTGGGCGTCTTGCTGCTGGCGACATGGCAGTCGGCGCACTGTGTGGTCGTGCCGCTGCGGTTCTTGTAGTGGACGGTTTTCTTCAGTTCTTCGAAGGGAATGGTCATTTCATGGCAGGACATGCAGAAGGCGGAGCGGTTGGTGTACTCCATGCCCATGTTGAGGCCGCCCCAGATCATCACGCCGCCTATAACGCCGATCACGATCATGCGCAGCATCGAGCATTTCGGCGGGTTTAGAAGGCGCTTGAAGAATCCTTCCTTGCCTTCGGCTTGCTGAGTTTCATCTGCCATTGTTCAAATCCAAATTGGTCGTCAGCCGCGAGCGGCCCAACGTCTGATTTTGAGTCAATGGAAATGGCAAGGCGCAGAGCGTCGGCCAAACACGAAACACCGGTTCGCGAAGAACTGGCGCCTGCTCCCGTCTTACCCATCTCCCCCACTGCAACGATTGAATAACGTCACTATTGGTTACAGGGTGATTATTGCAGGCCGTGCTCGCGTAAGCGAGCAAAAAAAGTGATTAGCCTATCGAGCAAGCCTTTTTTAGACTTTGCTAATGTGCAGCGTCTATTGCTCCCCCGAAATCGGGGAAACAGATCAGGGCGTTGGCGGCCATCACGGACGGACTGCCCGAAAGAAAAACGGCGCACGGGATGCCCGTGCGCCGCGTTGTCGCCGTATCGCCAGCGCCGACTTTTTGCCGGCGCTTATCGACGATTCCTATTCCATCGCTTCGTACAGCGGCAGCGTGAGGAATTCCGGGTAGTTGTCGGCCAGCGACATCTCCTCGAAGATCTTTGCCGCCTGGTCGTAGGTTTCGGTCTTTTCGCCTTGGGCGGTCACGACCGCTTTCACCTTGGCCAGTTCCTCGGGAATGATCCCGCGCACCATGTCCGCGGTGACCTTGCGGCCGTCATCGAGCTTGCCCTTGGGGCTGACCACCCACTGCCACACCTGCGAGCGGCTGATCTCGGCCGTGGCCGCGTCTTCCATCAGGTTGTGGATGGGCACGCAGCCGTTGCCGGCGAGCCAACTGCCGAGGTAATGGATGCCGACGTTGATGTTGTTGCGCACGCCGGCTTCGGTGATGGGCTGTTCGGGCTGGAAGTTGAGCCAGTCCTTGGGGCCGAAGTTTTCGTCGCGCTGCTTTTCCCACTGATTGGGGCGCTCGCCCAGCACCTTTTTGAACTCCTCGGCGGCGATCGACACCAGCCCCGGGTGAGCCACCCAGCCGCCGTCGAAGCCGTCGTTGGCGTCGCGCGTCTTGTCGTGGCGGATGCCGGCCAGCGCCTTCTCGTTGGCCACCGGGTCGTTCTTGATCGGGATCAGCGCGCTCATGCCGCCCATGGCCGGGGCGCCGCGCTTGTGGCAGGCCTTGACCAGCGCCAGCGCATAGCTGCGCATGAAGGGCACTTCCATGGTGATCGCGCCGCGATTGGCCAGGCAGAAATCCTTGTTGCGCTTGAATTTTTTGATGCAGGAAAAGATGTAGTCCCAGCGTCCGGCGTTGAGGCCGGCGCTGTGCTCACGCAATTCGTAGAGGATTTCTTCGAGTTCGAAGGTGGCCAGGATGGTTTCGATCAGCACCGTCGCCTTGATGGTGCCCTGTGGCAGGCCGATCTCGTTTTGCGCCATGACGAAGATGTCGTTCCACAGGCGGGCTTCGAGGTGGCTTTCCATCTTCGGCAGGTAGAAGTAGGGGCCGGCGCCGCGCGCAAGTTGCTCCCTGGCGTTGTGGAAGAGGAACAGGGCGAAGTCGAAGACGCCGCCGGAGACGCGCTGGCCGTCGATCAGCACGTGCTTCTCGTCGAGATGCCAGCCGCGCGGCCGCACCTGCAGGGTGGCGACCTTGTCGTTGAGCTTGTATTCCTTGCCGGCTTCGTTCTTGAAGCTGAGCTGGCGGCGGATGGCCTTGTAGATGTTGATCTGGCCCTGGATCAGGTTGTCCCACTTCGGGCTGTTGGAATCCTCGAAGTCGGTCATGTAGCTGTCCGCCCCGGAGTTGTAGGCGTTGATCACCATCTTGGCTTCGACCGGGCCGGTGATCTCGGTGTGGCGGCGTTCGAGGGCCTTGGGTAGGGGCGCAATCTTCCAGTCGCCTTCCCGGATGTGCTTGGTCTCGGGCAGGAAATCCGGCATTTCGCCGGCGTCGATGCGGGCCTGGCGGGCGACGCGGGCCTTGAGCAGTTCCCGGCGGCGCGGTTCGAAGGCGCGATGCAGCTTGGCGACAAGTTCGAGCGCCTCGGGCGTCAGGATGGTGGCGTATTCGGCGGAAACTGAGGCGTTGATCTGGACGCCGGCGGGCAGGGCCATGGGGAACTCCTAGGAATGGGTTGCTGGGATGGTCGAATTCTATTCTTGCAATATAGGATAGAGAAGCTACGATACGATCAAATGATTAGTTACCAATAGTATGTAATGGATCAGTTCAAGCAGATTTCTGCGTTCGTAAACGTCGCAAGTCGTGGCAGTCTGTCGGCGGCAGCCCGGATCGAGGGCGTTACGCCGGCGATCATCGGGCGCCGCCTGGACGCACTGGAAGAGCGCCTCGGCGCCAAGCTGCTGCTGCGCACGACGCGCCGGATTTCATTGACCTTCGAGGGCGCGGCCTTCCTTGAGGAGTGCCAGCGCATCCTGCGCGAACTGGCCGATGCCGAGGGTGCAGTGAGCCTGGGCGGCATTCGCCCCGGCGGCCATCTCAAGGTGTCGGCCCCGGCCGGATTCGGGCGGCGGCATGTGGCGCCCTTGCTCATGGATTTCATGACGGAGAATCCGGAGGTGACGGTACGGCTCGAGCTTTCCGATCGCCTTGTCGATCTGGTCGAGGAAAACGTCGACTGCGCGATCCGTATCGGTGACCTGGCCGATTCCAGCCTGATCAGCATTCGCTTGGGTGAAATGCGTCGGGTGGTGGTCGCCAGTCCCGACTACATCGCCAGATTCGGCGTGCCGCCAGCGCCGACTTTTCTGGCCGAGCACAACTGCCTGTCGCTGCGCCAGCAGCGCGGTTGGATGCTGCGCGTCGACGATGAAGTCAAAGTGATCAAGGTGGGCGGCGGCTTCGAATGCAACGACGGCGCGGTGCTGCACGACTGGGCGCTCGCCGGCAAGGGGCTGGCCTGGCGTTCCTTGTGGGAGGTCGGGGCAGACATCAAGGCCGGGCGGCTGCTGACGGTGCTCGACGAATTCGCGGCACCGCCGGTAGGCATCCACGCCGTGGTGCCGCAGCGCCGCCATCTGCCGCTGCGTGTGCGTTCGTTCATCGACCTGCTGAAGGCACGTTGGCGCGATTCCGCCTACTGGACGGCGGCAGCCGGCGTCTGAGCGGATTCCCGCGCGAGAGCCGGGTGCAGGAAGTCATCGAGTTGGCGCACCCAGGCCTCGCGGCCGAAGACGAAGCCGTCGTTGTGGCCACCCTCAATCTCGAGGAACTGCTTGGGCGGCTTTGCCGCGGCGTATAGGCGTTCGCCATGGGCGAAGGGAATGATGTCATCGCCGCGGCTGTGGATCACCAGCACCGGCGCAGCGATGCTTGCCAGGCGCTCGCGCGTGTCATAGCGTATGCGGGCGAGCGCGCGAACCGGCAGCCAGGGGTAGATCTCTGCGCCGAGGTCGGGCACCGAGGTGAAGGTCGATGCCAGCACCAGCGCCGCGGGTCGCCGGGACTCCGCCAGTTGCGCGGCCACCGCGCCGCCCATGGATTCGCCGAAGATGACGATCCTTTCTGCCGGATAGCCAAGCACTTGCGCGGCATGGTTCCATGCGGCGGCGGCATCGAGGTAGGTGCCGTCCTCGGAGGGCTTGCCGCTGCTGCGGCCATAGCCGCGGTAGTCGAGGATCAGGCTGGCATAGCCGAGGTCGTGGAACATGCGCAGGTAATCGAGGCGATGGCCGATGTTCCCGGCGTTGCCGTGGAACACGATCACCAGGGCGCGCGCGGGCGTCCCCGTTCCGGCCGGCACATGCCAGCCGTCGAGCTTTTCGCCGTCCTCGGTGGCGAGTGTCAGCGCATCGAAACGCAGGCCGATGGCGGCCGGCGTGGCCCGATACCCGCGATCCATCGCCGCCTGGAATACCAGCGCGTCTTGTTTGAAGTAGATCAGTGCGGCCAGCCCCGCATAGGCCAGCAGGCCGATCTGGATGGCGGACAAGAGCATCGATTTGCCTTTCTGTGTGCGTCTGTCACCCATGGTTGTGTCTGCTTCGCGTCGCTTCTTTGCGCCGACTGTAACCCAAAAAGAAAAGGCCGCAGCGGTTGCCCGCTGCGGCCTGCGCCGAGGCGTTTCGTGGTTGCTTAGTGGAACTGCTCTTCCTCGGTCGAGCCGTGCAGTGCGGTGACCGACGAGGCGCCACCCTGGATCACCGTGGTGACATCGTCGAAGTAGCCGACGCCGACTTCCTGCTGGTGCGAGACGAAGGTGTAGCCCTTGTCGCGTGCGGCAAACTCGGGCTCCTGCACCATGTCGACGTAATGCTTCATGCCTTCGCCGCGGGCGTAGGCGTGGGCGAACTGGAAGGTCTGGAACCAGTTGATGTGGATGCCGGCCAGGGTGATGAACTGGTACTTGTAACCCATCGCGGCAAGCTCGTCCTGGAACTTGGCGATCGTCTTGTCGTCGAGGTTCTTCTTCCAGTTGAAGGAGGGCGAGCAGTTGTAGGACAGCAGCTTGCCGGGGCTGGCCGCCTGCACGGCCTGGGCGAATTCGCGGGCGAAGCCGAGGTCGGGCTTGCCGGTCTCGCACCAGACCAGGTCGGCGTAGGGAGCGTAGGCGACGCCGCGGCTGATCGACTGTTCGAGACCGTTCTTGACGCGATAGAAACCTTCGGGGGTCCGTTCGCCGGTGATGAAGGGTTTGTCGTTGGCGTCGTGATCCGAGGTGATCAGGTTGGCGGCTTCGGCGTCGGTACGCGCCAGGATGATGGTCGGCACGCCCATGGTGTCGGCGGCAAAGCGCGCGGAAATCAGCTTTTCGACGGCTTCGTTGGTCGGCACCAGAACCTTGCCGCCCATGTGGCCGCATTTCTTCACGGCGGCGAGCTGGTCTTCAAAGTGCACGCCGGCGGCGCCGGAGGCGATCATGTTCTTCATCAGTTCGAAGGCGTTCAGCACGCCGCCGAAACCGGCTTCCGCATCGGCCACGATGGGCAGGAAATAGTCGATGAATTCCTTGTCGCCGGGGCTGATGCCGCGCGACCACTGGATTTCGTCGGCACGCTTGAAGGTGTTGTTGATGCGGCGAACCATGGTTGGCACCGAGTCGTAGGCATACAGCGACTGGTCCGGATACATGGTTTCCGAGGTATTGCCGTCGGCGGCCACCTGCCAGCCCGACAGATAGACCGCCTCGAGGCCGGCCTTGGCCTGCTGCATGGCCTGGCCGGCGGTAATCGCGCCGAAGGCATTTACGTAACCCTTCTTCGCGCCGCCATTCACGGCGGCCCAGAGCTTTTCCGCGCCGCGCTTGGCCAGCGTGTAGTCGATGGGGAAGGTGCCGCGCAGGCGGACGACGTCGTCGGCGCTGTAACCGCGCTTGATGCCTTTCCAGCGGGGGTTCTCGGCCCAGTCCTTGGCCAGGGCGGCGGCTTGTGCTTTGCGATCAGTCATGATGAATCCTCTAGAGGGGTTTGTCGAAGGGGGTGCTCCAAAGCGGGAGCAGTAACGACAGTATAAAGAGGATTTTGCGTTGCAGCAATAGTCTTATATAAGACTTGTATAAAATTTTTATAACTATTTAACAATAAGTTAAATGCTGCTTTTTGCAATGCGAAAAGCGTTTCACTAGAATGAAAGATTTGTTGATATATGTCTTATATAAGACTAAGTCTGATTCAGCGCGATATCGCTTACGATGACTCCGTCCTCGTCGGCATACAGCCACTCGCCCGGAGTAAAGGTGACTCCGCCGAAACTGACCGGAATGTCGGCGTCGCCGACATTTTTCTTGACCGTTTTCATTGGATGGGTGTCGAGCGCAAACACTCCGATATCCATCTCGCCGATGGCGCGTGAATCGCGAATGCAGCCATAGACGACGATTCCCGCCCAGCCGTTCTTCACGCCCAGCGCCGCGAGTTGGTCGCCAACCAGGGCCCGGCGCAGGCTGCCGCCACCGTCGATCACCAGGACGCGTGCGCCGCCCGGCGACTCCAATGCTTTTCGGACCAGCGAATTGTCCTCGAAGAGCTTCAGCGTTGCGATTCGGCCGAAAAAGCTTGCGCGGCCGCCGAAGCTGCTGAACATGGGTTCGACGACGCGTACCTTGTCTTCGTTGGCGTCGCAGAGATCGGTGGTGAGCAGGTCCATGGCGGCAGGGAATTGAAGCGAGTAACGGGCAGCGGCGCTGGCCGAGCGCCCGCGGCAGGCGGGCCGAGGCGTTAAATCGCGGAAGGGATGGCGGGTGTGCTGGCAGGCGCTTCGTAGCTGAGCTTGATCTTCTCGTTTTCGTCGAGATCGATCGTGACGCGCCCGCCATGAACCAGTTTGCCGAACAGCAATTCGTCGGCCAGTGCGGAACGGATCGTGTCCTGGATCAGGCGCGCCATCGGCCGCGCGCCCATCAGCGGATCGAAGCCCTTTTCCGCAAGCCAGGCACGCAGAGCGTCGGTGAAGATGGCCTCGACTTTCTTTTCGTGCAACTGGCCTTCAAGCTGCATGAGGAACTTGTCAACCACGCGCAGGATGATTTCGGCATCCAGTGCGCGGAACGAGATGATCGCGTCCAGCCGGTTGCGGAATTCCGGTGTGAACATGCGCTTGATATCGGCCATTTCGTCGCCCTGGCCCTTGTTGGCGGTGAAGCCGATGCTGGTCTTTTGCAAAGCCTCGGCGCCCGCGTTTGTCGTCATGACAATCACCACATTGCGGAAATCTGCTTTGCGGCCGTTGTTGTCGGTCAAGGTGCCGTGGTCCATTACCTGCAGCAGAATGTTGAAAACCTCCGGATGCGCCTTCTCGATTTCATCCAGCAGCAACACCGCGTGCGGCTTCTTGGTTACCGCTTCGGTGAGCAGACCGCCCTGATCAAAGCCGACATAGCCCGGCGGCGCGCCGATCAACCGGCTTACCGCATGGCGCTCCATGTACTCCGACATGTCGAAGCGGATCAGCTCGATGCCCATGCCATAGGCCAGCTGGCGGGCAACCTCGGTCTTGCCGACGCCGGTGGGGCCGGAGAACAGGAAGCAACCGATCGGCTTCTGCGGGTCGCCAAGTCCCGAGCGCGACATCTTGATCGCTTTTGCCAGTGCGTCGATCGCGGCTTCCTGGCCAAACACCATGTTTTTCAGGTCGCGGTCGAGATTCTTCAAAGCCGAACGGTCGTCGGCGGACACATGCTGTGGCGGGATGCGCGCAATCTTGGCGACGATGTCCTCGATCTCGAGCTTGCCGATGGTCTTCTTCTGCTTCGATTTCGGCAGGATGCGCTGGGCGGCCCCTGCTTCGTCGATGACGTCGATGGCCTTGTCCGGCAGATGGCGGTCATTGATGTACTTGGCGGCGAGTTCGGCAGCGCTGGAAATCGCCGCCGCGGAATACTTGACGCCGTGGTGCTCTTCAAAGCGGGACTTGAGGCCGCGCAGGATGGAGACGGTTTCGTCCACCGACGGTTCATTGACATCGACCTTCTGGAAGCGCCGGGACAATGCGTGATCCTTTTCGAATACGCCGCGAAACTCGGTGTAGGTTGTCGCGCCAATGCATTTCAGCGCGCCCGATGACAGCGCCGGCTTCAGGAGATTCGAGGCATCCATCGTTCCGCCCGAGGCGGCACCGGCCCCGATCAGGGTATGAATTTCGTCAATGAAAAGAATCGCGTTGGGGTTGTCCGCCAATTGCTTGAGGACGCCCTTCAAGCGCTGTTCGAAGTCTCCGCGATACTTGGTCCCGGCGAGGAGTGCGCCCATGTCCAGGCAGTAGACCGTGGCGTTGGCAAGAATCTCGGGCACGCTGCCTTCGACGATGTGGCGGGCCAGACCTTCAGCAATCGCCGTCTTGCCGACGCCCGCTTCGCCAACCAGCAAGGGATTGTTCTTGCGGCGGCGGCAAAGCGTCTGGATGACACGTTCCAGTTCCTTGTCGCGACCGATCAGGGGATCGATCTTGCCGGCGAGGGCCAACTGGTTGAGGTTCTGGGTAAAGCTTTCCAGTGCGCCGCTCTTCTCCTGGGACTCTACTTCCGTTTCGGCCGGCTCTTCCTTGCCACGGGACTGGGGCGTCTTGGTAATGCCGTGGGAAATGAAATTCACCACATCGAGGCGCGTCACATTCTGGCGCTGCAGGAAAAACACCGCATGGGAGTCCTTCTCGCCAAAGATGGCAACGAGTACGTTGGCACCGGTGACTTCCTTTTTCCCCGAAGACTGGACGTGGAGGATTGCGCGCTGGATGACACGCTGGAAGCCGAGCGTCGGCTGCGTGTCGATCTCGTCGCTGCCTGCGACGGTCGGCGTGTGTTCGTTGATGAAGGTCAGCAGTTCCTTGCGCAAGCCTTCGATGTCCGCCGCGCAGGCGCGCAGGACTTCCGCCGCAGAAGGATTGTCAAGGAGCGCCAGCAGCAGATGCTCAACCGTGATGAACTCGTGGCGCTTTTGCCGAGCTTCGACAAAAGCCATGTGCAAGCTGACTTCCAGTTCCTGGGCAATCATCAGTTTTCCTCCATCACGCAAGCCAGCGGGTGCTGGTGTCTGCGCGCATACTCGCCTACCTGCTCAACCTTTGTCGCAGCCACGTCATGAGGATATACGCCGCAGGCGCCTTTTCCTTCACGATGCACCTTGAGCATGACTTGTGTCGATTGCTCGCGCGACAAACCAAAAAACTTTTCCAGCACCACCACGACGAAATCCATCGGGGTGAAATCGTCGTTGAGCAACAGTACCTTGTACATCGGTGGCGGCTTGGTCCGGCTTTGCTCGGGTGCCAGTGCCGCGCCACCCTCCGGACCGACTTGCTTGCGTGTAACCATGGCTGGATTCTAATGTGATTTCCGCACAGTTCAACACCACGAAAAAGAGGGGATTAAGGCGCCGATGCGACTGTATTTAGGGATGATCGTCCAAGATGCAAGAGGCAGGTAGTTGCGATGCAGCATAGAAAGTTGTTGACGCTGCTTGACAAAGTGCGTAAAACGCGGAACGTGTTTAGTTCAAATTCCCCCGCAGTGACCTACGGTCGTCTCATAGCCTGTCAAATCGCAGCTCCTCTGAAACTCCGCTTGGCCCCCTCTGCTACTCCGAGCTTGAACCTCAAACATGCCCCGGCCGGGGTGCGGTGTTTTGCAGCCCGCAGCGGTGGCCGATTCGTTCGTTTTTGATTAAGGAAAAAGTTACATGGCAACTGGTACTGTTAAGTGGTTCAACGACGCCAAAGG
>JBIKKY010000109.1:0-4988 GCA_044360105.1 Sulfuritalea sp. | reverse complement strand
GAACGGGGAGGAGTTTTGCTCCCTCCCCTTCAAGGGCGAGGAGTTTTGCTCCCTCCCCTTCAAGGGCGAGGAGTTTTGCTCCCTCCCCTTCAAGGGCGAGGAGTTTTGCTCCCTCCCCTTCAAGGGGAGGGCTGGGGAGGGGATTGGGGGTGATTGCAGCAAGTTACACAATGCGGCGTGGCGATTCGTCATGCCCGTTAACGAGGAGACGAAGAATGGAATTCGCCAACCAAACCACCACTGACGGCGCCACGCGCCTCACCCTCGATGGCGACCTGAGCATCTACCACGCCGTCGAAATCAAGAAGCGTCTGATCGACGGCATCCGCGCCGGCACCACGCTCGAACTCGATCTCTCGCGCGTGGGCGAAATGGACACCGCCGGCTTTCAGTTGCTGGCGCTGGCCAAGCGCGAGAGCAAAAAAACCGGTAACGCCTTGCGCATCGTCGGCCACAGCCCGGCGGTACTGGAAGGCATCGAGTTTTTCAACATGGTGGCATTTTTTGGCGACCCGCTGGTGATTCCAGCCAACGATCATTCCTGATCCGGAGCATCCAATGGACGAACTTCTCAGTGTTTTTTCAGTCGAGGCCAGGGAACAGCTGGAGGCCATGGAAGCCGGGCTGATGCAGCTCGAACAGGGCGACCGCGACCCCGAAACCATCAACGCCGTGTTTCGCGCGGCGCACACCATCAAGGGCGGCGCCGGCGTGGTCGAAATCCACTCCGTCGAAACGTTCACCCATGTCCTCGAGAACGTCCTCGACCGCCTGAGGAATGGCGAAATCGAAGTCAGCGGCGACATGATTTCTGCGCTGCTGGCCGGCTGCGACCACATCGGCCTGCTGCTCGGCGTGGTCCAGGCCGGCGGCATGGAACCCGATGACGAACTGCGCCAGGCCGGAGAAGTCATTACCGAGTCATTGCGACCCTTCCTCGGCGAAAAGGCCGCGTCCGGCGGCCAGGAAGTCTCGGCCAGCGCCGATGGCAACATCGAACGCAACGGGCGCGACAGTGCCACCAACGACTGCTGGCACATCTCGGTGCGCTTTGGCGAGAACGTGCTGAAGAACGGCATGGACCCGATGGCCTTTTTGCGCTACCTGCTGAACCTCGGCGAAATCGTCCACATCACCACCCTGATCGACGGCCTGCCGGAAACGGACGCGATGGACCCGGAGCTCTGCTACCTCGGTTTCGAAATCAGCTTCCGCAGTCATGCCACCAAGGAGGCCATCGAGAAGGTGTTCGACTTCTGTCGCGACGACTGCGACCTGCACATCCTGCCCCCCAACAGCAAGGTCGCCGACTTCCTGCAACTGATCGAAGGCCTGCCCGAAGAAACCATGCGCCTGGGCGAGATCCTGGTCAAGAGCGGCGCCATCACGCAGGAAGAACTCGACGACGGCCTGCGCCAGCAATCCGGAGCGAAAGTCGGCGCTGACGAGACGGCGCCCGTCCCGCAACTGGGCGACATCCTGGTCAACCAGAACATCGTCCAGCCCGAACTGGTCGAAGCCGCCGTCACCAAGCAAAAGGTGGTTTCCGAAAAGAAGGCTGCCGAAGCCAGCCTGATCCGCGTCCACGCCGACAAGCTCGACCAGCTCATCGACCTGGTCGGCGAACTGGTCATCGCCGGCGCCTCGGCCAACCTGCTGGCGCGCAAGAGCGGCGAAGGCACGCTGATGGAGGCAACCTCGGTCCTGACCCGCCTGGTCGAAAGCATCCGCGACTCCGCCCTGCAACTGCGCATGGTGCAGATCGGCGAAACCTTCAACCGCTTCCATCGCGTCGCCCGCGACGTCTCCAAGGAACTGGGCAAGGACATCGAACTGGTGATCAACGGCGCCGAGACCGAACTGGACAAGTCTGTGGTCGAGAAGATCGGCGACCCGCTGATGCATCTGGTCCGCAACGCCATGGACCACGGCATCGAGACCGCCGCCATTCGCGCCGCGGCCGGCAAGCCGGTCAAGGGCCGCGTTGAGCTCAACGCCTTCCATGACTCGGGCAGCATCGTCATCGAAGTGGTGGACGACGGCGGCGGCCTCAACAAGGACCGCATCGAAGCCAAGGCGCTGGAAAAAGGCATCATCCAGCCCGGCCAGAGTCTGTCCGACGCAGAAGTCGTCAACCTGATCTTCGAGGCCGGCTTCTCCACCGTGGAGAAGGTGACCAATCTGTCCGGGCGCGGCGTCGGCATGGACGTGGTGAGGAAGAACATCACCGCCTTGCGCGGCACGGTGCAAGTCGAGACCGAGCCGGGCGCGGGATCGCGCTTCACCATCCGCCTGCCGCTGACTTTGGCCATCATCGATGGCTTCCTCACGGGGGTCGCCCGATCGTCCTACGTGATCCCGCTCGACATGGTGGTCGAATGCATCGAACTGGCCAACACCAGCGTCGACCGCGACTACATCAATCTGCGCGGCGAAGTCCTGCCTTTCGTCAGGTTGCGCGAGTTGTTCGAAGTTCCAGGCGAGCAGCCGCCGCGCGAGAACGTGGTGGTGGTTCAATACGCCGGACGCAAAGCCGGCATCGTGGTCGATCAACTGCTGGGCGAGTTCCAGACCGTGATCAAGCCGCTGGGCACGCTGTTCCGCAACATGCGCGGCATCGGCGGCTCGACCATCCTCGGCAGCGGCGAAGTCGCCCTGATCCTCGACGTGCAGGCGCTGGTCAGCCGCAGCGCGCGTGGCGAGGAGCAGGCATCGCGCGGCAACACCGGCATGCGCCGGCTCGAGGCGCACTGAGCATGACTACCTTCGTCAGACCTCTCGGTCGTGCCGGCTTGGCGGGCTTACGGGGGCGTAGGCTTTGCGTGCAAGGTCACGCCCAGCGCCCGCAGCACCTTCAGGATCGTGTCGTAACGCGGCTTGGCGCCCGGCGCCAGTGCCTTGTACAGGCTTTCACGACCCATGCCGGTGTCCTTGGCCAGTTGCGTCATGCCACGGGCGCGGGCAACGGTCTTGATCGCGACCAGAAACATTTCCGGGTCGTCCTCTTCCAAGGTGGCGGAAAGGTAGGCCGCGATGGTCTCCTCGTTGTCGAGGTAGTCGGCGGCATCGAAGGGGGTAAAACGGGTCATGGCTTACTCCTTGGGCAATGCGCGCGCCATCTCTTTGGCGCGCTTGATGTCACGCTTCTGGGTCGACTTGTCGCCGCCCAGCAACAACAGATAAACCACCGCGCCGCGCCGCGTGAAATAGGCGCGATAGCCGGGGCCGAAATGAATCCGCATCTCGGAAACGCCTTCACCCACCGGCTCGCAATCACCAAACCGGCCGGCTTCGGCCGCTTCAATGCGCCTGGCGATGATGACCTTGCCGACCCGATCCTTCAGGCCCGCCAGCCATTCGTTGAATTCGTCCGACTTGAAGAATGTGTTCATGCTTCGCAGTGTATTACTTCGGATACAAATGGCAAACACTATTTGGCGCCGCCGGCTTGAGGCGCATTGATCATGAATCACTTTTCACAGCATCCCGTCCGCAGTTCCCTCGTCGCAAAGGAGACATCACCATGTTGAACAACCTCAAAATCGGTATCCGGCTCGGAATGGGTTTTGGCATCGTGGTGCTGCTGCTGATCGTCATTTCAGTGATGGCCTATCAGCGCCTTGGATCCGTCAACGCCGAGATCGAAGGGCTGATGGAAGACAAGTTCCCCAAGACGGTCATTGCCAACAACATCATCGACGGCGTCAATGAAGACGCGCGCTCGGTCCGGAACATTCTGCTTCTGGACAACAAGGAAGAAATGGCCGCGCAGAAAGCCCGTATTGACGCCAACCGGCCGAAATACACCGAGTGGTATGGCACGCTTGAAAAGACCATTCATAGTGACGCCGGAAAGCAGGCGCTTAAAGCCGTAATTGATTCGCGAGTCGAATACGTCAAAGCGCGCGACAAGGCATTGGAACTCGCCATGGCGGGCCAGAAGGCCGAGGCCACTGCGCTCATGTTCGGCGATGTGCGCAAGGCTCAGGGTCCCTATCTGCAAAACATCAACAAGCTGGTCGAGTTCCAGGCCAAGCTGATGGAGCAGGCCGGCAAGGAAGCTGATGCCACCGCCGAAGGCGGACAGAAAATCATCATGCTGCTCGCTGGTACCGCCCTGCTGTTGGCAGTAGCGTTGGCGTGGTTCATCACGCGCAGCATCACCCGTCCGGTAGGCGAAGCGCTGTTGGTTACGCAGCGTCTGGCCGAAGGCGACCTGACAGTGCGCATTGAAGACGTCAGCAAGGACGAAATCGGCCAGATGCTGGGGGCGCAAAAGGGACTGATCGAGAAGCTGAACCAGATCATCGGTGAAGTGAAGGGTGCGGCGGATGCCCTGTCCAACGCCGCCGGGCAGGTCTCGGCCACGGCGCAATCGCTGTCGCAATCCTCCTCCGAGCAAGCGGCGAGCGTCGAAGAAACCACCGCGTCCATCGAACAGATGACGGCCAGCATCACGCAGAACACCGAGAACGCCAAGGTCACCGACAACATGGCGACCAAGAGTTCGGTCGAAGCCACGCAAGGCGGCACGGCGGTGAAAGACACGGTCGAAGCCATGAAGTCGATCGCCGGCAAGATCGGCATCATCGACGACATCGCCTACCAGACCAACCTGCTGGCGCTCAACGCCGCGATTGAAGCGGCCCGGGCCGGCGAGCACGGCAAAGGCTTTGCGGTAGTCGCCGCCGAAGTGCGCAAACTGGCCGAACGCAGCCAGGTCGCCGCACAGGAAATCGGCCAACTCGCCGGGTCCTCCGTCAAGATGGCCGAACAGGCCGGCAAGCTGCTCGACGAAATGGTGCCGAGCATCAAGAAGACCTCCGACCTCGTGCAGGAAATCGCCGCGGCGAGTCAGGAACAAAGCCAGGGCGTGGGGCAGATCAACGGTGCCATGGGGCAACTGAACAAGGCGACGCAGCAGAACGCCTCGGCTTCGGAAGAACTCGCGGCCACCTCGGAAGAGATGGGCGGTCAGGCCGCTCAGC
>JBIKKY010000064.1:0-15898 GCA_044360105.1 Sulfuritalea sp. | reverse complement strand
AATCCCTCGCTCGATACCGATTGGCCGACCTACACGCTGAAGTATGTCGACGAGGCGGGCGCATCGCAAAGCATGGAACTGCGCATGACCTTCGCCGACTTCGCCGCTACCGAGGCGCGCTTCCTCAAGCATTTCCGCAAGGCGCCGCCCGAGACCTGGAACGAGAGCATGGTGCCGGTGGCCGATTTCCTCGAACTCGACCTTGATGAGCGCGAAGATAAATTCCCCTTCATCTGGGCGGTGGACCCGAAGAACCGCCTGATGCGCCTGCTGGTGACCAAGGAACTGATCAAGTCGGTCGAGGAACGCCTGCACTTCTGGCGGCAACTGCGCGGCCTTGCCGGCATCGGCGCGGTGGCCGGCGACACGGCCGAGGTCGAGAGTCGCGTTCGGGAGGACCTGCTGGCGAAGATCAGCGCTGCCTTGGGGCAGGGCGGTGCGGTGGCGCCCGCGGGCGGCGCTCAAAAAGTCGGCGCTGGCGACACGGCGAATTCTGCGGCCGGCGGCGGCGACTACGAGCCGGTCTGGATCGAATCGCCCGAGTGCACGGCCTGCGACGAATGCACCACGCTGGCGCCCAAGACCTTCGCCTACAACGACCAGAAGCTGGCTGTGGTAATCAACCCCAAAGGGTCGAAGTTCGCCGACATCGTCAAGTCCGCAGAGAAATGCACGGCCGGCTGCATCCATCCGGGAACGCCTTGGAACATGAGCGAGCCGGGTATCGAGAAACTCATGGTCCGCGCAGCGAAGTTCAACTGATGGATAAGCACTTTCAACACAGAGTGCACAGAGACACAGAGAGCACGGAGAAAGGCGAAAAGAGGATGCCGCCGATTCGGTATGTCTCCGTGTTCTCAGTGCCTCCGTGTTCTCTGTGTTTGAGGAGTTTGGGTCTTCGATGAAACTCGTCTCCTACTTCCGCGGCGAAGCCTTTCAGCGCGGCGTGCATCCCCCGTCCTGCAAGCTGACGGCCGACCGCAAGATCCGTCGCCTGCCCTTTCCGGACCGTGTGACGGTGCCCTTGTCGCAGCACATCGGCAAGACGCCGCGCCCGATCGTGCGGGTGGGGCAGGACGTGGTGCGCGGCCAGCCCATCGCCAGGAGCGACGAGTGGCTCTCGGTGCCACACCATGCGCCGCTGTCGGGCGTGGTCGAGTTCATCGGCCTGCGCCCGGGCATGCGCGGCACCTGGATCGAGTCCATCGTCATCCGCGCCCATCGCGGCGCGACACAGGAAGACTTGTGGGGCCGGCCGCGCGATTTGTCGCAGGCGACCGGGCAGGACATCCTGCAGGCAATCTGGGACAGCGGCATGGTGGGCCTCGGCGGCGCGGCCTTTCCGACGCACGCCAAACTCTCGGTGCCGAAGCAGGCGAAGGTCCACACGCTGGTGGTGAATGGCTGCGAGTGCGAGCCCTATCTCACCTGCGATCATCGCGTCATGATCGAGCATGCCGCCGACCTGATCGCCGGTATCCGTTACGCCATGCGCGCCACGGGCGCGGTGCGCAGCATCATCGGCGTCGAAGACAACAAGCCCGATGCCGTGCTGGTATTGCGCCAGGCCATCGCCGACGCGCAGGCCGCCGGAGTGACGGAAGAAATCCACGTCGAGGCGGTGCCGACCAAGTATCCGCAGGGCTCGGAAAAGATGCTGATCATGGCGCTGTTCGGCGCCGAGATGCCTGCGGGTGGCTTGCCGATTGCCCTTGGCATGGTGGTCAGCAATGTCGGCACCCTGGCGGCGCTGGGAAAACTGCTGCCTCTGGGGCAGGGCCTCACCGAGCGCGTGGTGACGGTGACCGGCTCCGGCGTGGCCAGGCCCGGCGACTACCGCGTGATCCTCGGCACGCCGCTCAAGTTCGTGCTCGACTATGCCGGCGTGCCGGCGGTCGACGCGCTCGATGCGCGGCAGGTGATCCTCGGCGGGCCGATGATGGGCCAGGCCATCGGCTCGCTCGACGTGCCGATCACCAAGGGAGTGTCCGGCGTGCTGGTGTTCCGTCGCGAGGACATGCTGGAACGCGAATCGCGCCAGACCTATCCCTGCATCAAGTGCGGCGAGTGCGTCGAGTCCTGTCCCATGGGCCTCAATCCCTCGACCCTGGGCATGCTGGCCGCCAAGCGCGAATACGAGCTGATGGGCGAACAGTATTACCTCGGCGACTGCTTCGAGTGCGGCTGCTGCACCTACGTCTGCCCGTCCAACATCCCGCTGGTGCAGCAGTTCCGCGTCGCCAAGCAGATATTGCGGGAGAAGGCGGCATGATGATGTACCTCTTTCAACACAGAGAACACGGAGACACGGAGATCACGGAGAAACGCAATCAGGGTCTTCCTCTGTGTCCTCCGTGCCTTCGTGTTCTCTGTGTCGAGAGCGGTTTGGAGATTCTGCCTTGAACGCGCCGATCGAAATCCGTTCCGCGCCGCATGTGCAGTCGGCGAAGACGGTCGAGACCATCATGCGCAACGTGGTGTACTCGTTGCTGCCGATCTGCGCCTTCTACGCCTTCCAGTACGGCATCTCGGCGCTGGCATCGATCGTGGTGGTCACGGCCGCCTGCCTCGCCACCGAACGCTTCTTCGTCGGCACCGGCACCCAGGCCGGTCGCCTCTCGGACTATTCCGCAGTCATCACCGGCCTGCTGCTGGCGCTGACGCTGCCGCCGGGCTTTCCGCTGTGGATGGGGGCGGTCGCCGGCATCGTCGCCATTGCCCTGGGCAAGGCCTTGTTCGGCGGCATCGGCTTCAATGTCTTCAACCCGGCGCTGGTCGGCCGCGCCTTCGTCCAGGCGGCCTTCCCGACCGCGATCGCGACCTATACGCCGTCCTTCCTGCCCGGTCGCTTTACCGAATTCATCCCGTCGTCCCTGGCCTGGCCGCTGATGATCCCGACCGATCCCGCCGTCTGGCTCAAGGCCAAGGGCCTGGATGCGCTGGCCGGGGCGACGCCGCTGGCGAAGTGGAAATTCGACGGTGTGCTCGTCAATGCCGACGAACTGCTGACCTCTCTGTCGGGCCACATGGCGGTGGGCCCGTCGCCGGTGCTGATCCTGCTCTGCGGCGCCTACCTCGCGGCGCGGCGCTTCATGGATTGGCGCATTCCGCTCGCCGTGCTGGGCAGCGCGGCGCTGACGGCCTGGCTGCTGTTCGCCTTCGACCCGGCGCGCTATCCGAATCCCTTCTTCATGCTCTTCTCCGGCGGCCTGATCTTCGGCGCGGTGTACATGGCGACCGACATGGCGACCTCGCCTGTGACGCCCAAGGGCATGTGGGTGTATGGCGCGCTGATCGGCCTGCTGACCGTGGTGATCCGCTATTACAGCGGCCTGCCCGAGGGCGTGATGTACGCGATCCTGATCGCCAATGCGGCCTCACCCCTGATCGAGAAGATCACCCAGCCCGTGCCCTTCGGTCGCGGCGTGCTCGACCGCGTGAAGAAGCGTGCCACCTATCCGCTGAACCCGGGTTACATCTCGCGCGAAGAAGCCAGCGCCGTGACGCCGAAGAAGCGCTTCCTGCCGAAGAAGCCGAAAAAATGAGCATGGACAACATTCCCCCCGGCCCCCTTTCCACGAAAGGGGGTGACAAAGGTTCAGCCGCTGGCGCGGCTTCCGGGTCGTTGGCTGGCCCCGCCTTGGAGCGGCCCGGCGTCGGGGCCGGCCCGCGGGTGATTCCCATCGCGGTTGCAGCTGCGGCGGCGCCACCGCCCGAGTCGCCCACCGGCGCGATGATCCGCACGCTCGGGCTCGTCTCGGCGATCTGCGGCCTGATCATCGTCGGCGCCTACCAGGGCACGTATGACGCGGTGGCCGCCAACAAGCGCATCGCCACCGAGCGCGCGGTGTTCAAGGTGCTGCCCAAGACGAAGTCGATCGAAGAGTTCGTCGCCCAGGCCGGCGGCGGGATTGCAAAAGTCGGCGCTGGCGACACGGCGATTGCGCCGGGCGGCGTCAAGTTCTTCGCCGCCTACGACGAGGCCGGCAAGCTCGCCGGCATTGCCGCCGAGGGCGTAGGCAAGGGTTATGCCGACAACGTGCGCATCATGTTCGGCTACCAGCCGGACTGCCAGTGCGTGGTCGGCATCGGCGTGGTGTCGATGCGCGAGACGCCGGGCATCGGCGACAAGATCATCACCGACAAGGAATTCCTCGCCAACTTCACCGCGCTCGACGTCAAGCTCAAAGCCGATCTTTCGGCGCTGGCCAACGAGGTCAGGACGGTCAAGCGCGGCAGCAAGACCAACGCCTGGCAGATCGACGCCATCGCCGGCGCGACCATCACCTCGCGCGCCGTAGGCAAGGCCATCAACGATTCGGCGCAGGCACTGCTGCCGCGCCTGGTTCCCAAGCTCGACACCCTGGCGACGAAATCATGAATACTGCTCAATACAAGACCTGGGACGAATTCACCGAGGGCGTCTGGCGCCAGAACCCGGTCTTCGTCATGGTGCTGGGCATGTGCCCGGTGCTGGCCGTCTCGGTATCGGCCGTCAATGCGTTGTCGATGGGCCTGGCGACGATGTTCGTGCTGGTCTGTTCCTGCGGGCTGGTGTCGCTGCTGCGCCGCATGATCCCCAAGGAGGTGCGCATCGCGGTGTACATCGTGATCATCGCCACCTTCGTCACGGCGGTGGATTACGCCATCCAGGCCATCAGCCTGGCGCTCTACGATGCGCTGGGCGCCTTCATCCAGCTCATCGTGGTGAATTGCATCATCCTCGGCCGCGCCGAGGCGCACGCCTCGAAGAATCCGCCGCTGCCGGCGATGCTCAATGCGGCCGGCATGGGCATCGGCTTCGCCATCGGCCTGTTTGCGCTGGGCGCGGTGCGCGAGATCCTCGGTGCCGGCGCGCTGTTCGGCATCACGCTGTTCGGCGCGGCCTTCCAGCCCTGGGTGATCATGGTGCTGCCGCCCGGCGGCTTCTTCGTCCTCGGCGCCTGGCTGCTGTTCTTCGCCTGGCTGGAGCGACGCAAGCTGCGCCGTCAGGCCGGCACGACGGAGGCGACGCAAAATGTCTGAATCCGCCTTCCAGATCTTCGTCAATGCGCTCTTGGCCAACAATTTCGTGCTGGCGATGTTCCTCGGGCTGTGCCCCTTCCTCGGCGTCTCGGGCAAGCTCGACACGGCCTTCCCGATGGGCGTGGCGACCACCTTCGTCATGCTGGTGGCTTCGCTCTGCGCCTATGGCTTGAACCTGCTGCTGACCGCCTTCCACCTCGAATTCCTGCGCCTGATCTCCTACATCGTGATCATCGCGTCGTCCGTGCAACTGGTCGAGATGGTGCTGAAGAAATACAGCCCGGCGCTGTTCCGTGCGTTAGGCATCTACCTGCCGCTGATCACCACCAACTGCGCCGTGCTCGGCGTCGCGCTGTTCCAGACCGCGCGCGACTACGATTTCGTGCAGTCGGTGGTGTTCGCCGTCGGCGGCGGCGCCGGTTTTACCCTGGCCCTGGTGCTGATGGCCAGCGTGCGCGAGCGCCTGACGCTGTCCAACGTGCCCGACCTGGCCCAGGGCACGGCCCTGTCGCTGATGCTGGCCGGCATCCTTTCTCTTTCGTTCATGGGCTTTGCCGGATTGGGGGGCTGATGACGACCTATCTCGTGGCCATCGGCTTCATCTTCAGCCTTGCGTTGGTCGGCATCCTGGTCGACCGCATCTACCGCCGCTTCGCCGCAAAAAATCCGCAACTCGGTCCCTTCCGCGATCCCGGTAAATGCGGCTGCTGTTCCGCCGGCAGCGGCTGCGACAGCACCTGCAACGACGAGCCCGCCACATCCGCCATCAAGCATCACTGAATCTTCGAGGAGTCCATCACATGCAGCCACAAACACCCCCCGCCGCGCCCCCTGCACGGACCTATTCCGCGACGCTCAAGGAGTCGCGCCGCATCACGCCGCCCGGTTCGCGCGAAGAAGTCCGGCACCTGGTGTTCCACACCGGCGACCTGTCCTTCGATCCGCAACTGGGCAACCTGATCCGCGTCATGGCGCCGGGACAGTTCGGCAATAGCAGCCATGCGCGCCTGTACTCGATCATGGACCTGGAACGGTGCGGCAATGCCACCGAGTTCGCCATCTGCGTGCGCCGCTGCAGCTACATCGACGATTTCAACGGCGAGGAATACAAGGGTATCGCCTCCAACTACCTGTGCGACCTGCGCCCCGACGAGGGCATCGATTTTGCCGGCCCGGTCGGCTACCCCTTCGTCATTCCCGAGGACAAGACCGCCGACATCCTGATGCTGGGCATGGGCACCGGCATCGCGCCCTTCCGTACCCTGATCCGCCAGATCTACGAAAAGATCGGCGGCTGGAAGGGCCAGATCCGGCTGTTCTACGGCGCGCGGAGTCCGCTGGAAATGCTCTACATGAACGACGAGAACAGTGATCTGGCCAACTACTTCGACCAGCCCACCTTCAAGGCCTTCCAGGCTGTCAGCCCGCGCCCGGCGCTGGACGCGCCGGTGGCATTGGGCGAGGCGCTGGAGCAGAACGCGGCGGAAGTCTGGGAAATGCTGCAGCGGCCGAACACCCGCGTCTTCGTCGCCGGCACCGCCAACCTGCTCGATGTGGTCGAGCAATCCATGATCAGGCTCGCCGGATCCGGGGCCGATTGGCTGAAGGTGGAAAGTGCAATGAAGTCGAGTGGACGCTGGAGCGAAGTGCTGTACTAGGATCTGTTCTCGTTTAGTCGCACACGTCGCCCAAACGAGAACAGACCTAGGGTCTGTTCTCAATCATGCGACGGTGGCGCCGGGGTCAAATTGGGATGCGATGCAAGGCGCGGCGACGCCGCGATATTCATATCTCGCCAGGAGCCGCAACGCCGCAGCGCTCCCAATTTGACCCGGCCCTGCGGGTTGAGGCCAGACACGGCGTCTGCGGCGTTGTCGGACTTGGCAAGGGATTACCCTTGCCGGTGTCCTCCGCCTTGCATCCATCCGCGTCTGGCCTCAACGCCATCCGCCGGATGATTGAGAACAGACCCTAGCGTTTCAGGTAGGGCACGTAGGCCATGTCGGTCTTGGCGATGTGATTGATCAGCCAGTGATTCAGGAAGCCTACGGTTTCCACCGAAATGTCCTCTCCGATCGACCGCAGCTGGAGTTCCTCGATCTTGGCACGAAACCCTACATGCTCCGCATGGTGCTGTGCGAGATCGGGATAGCCGGCGGCCTTCATCATGGCTTCTTCGGTGGCGAAGTGCTCGCGAATGTAGTGTTTGAGGCGGGTGAGTACATAGACGCCGAACAGGGTGCGTTGCTCGGCGGTGGCGCTTTCCAGTTCGGCCAGCCATTGAAATATGGCCTTGTGCTGTTCGTCGAGCACGGGGTCATTGGTGCTCAGGTTTGGGGTCCATTCGATCATGGTCCAAATATTAGCAGTTTGGATGGCTGCATGAGCGGCATGCAGTCCATGCTTGACTTCATGCCGTTGTACTCCCTATCCTTGGTCCTTCAAGGGGAGCGGAGAAAACGATGTTTGATTCGCCGATGGAGCACTGTCCGGTTTGTGGGGAAATGGTGACCCTGGCTCAGGCCATGACCGAGTGCCAAAGCAAGCATGCCTGCGCCAAGGATCAGGTTTGCCCCTTGCGGAAGTATTTCAGCGGCCTTGGGCAGCCTTGACCCGCAAATGGAGCGGCCCGCGGGCGACTAGTTTCCGGCGTCTTCAATATCGGTCGCCGTATCGCCGGCGCCAGCGCTGTGCGTCCCTGCGGGAACTTTTCCACGCGCCATGCCGGAGAGTCCCGGCCCTATTCGTTTTTCTCGGCGAACCAGCGCAGCTTGTCGCGCAAGCTCACCACTTCGCCGACGATGATCAGCGTCGGCGCGCGCAGGTTGGCGACCTTGGCCAGATCGGGCAGGGTGGTCAGCGTTCCGGTGACGGTGCGCTGGCTGGGCTGGGTGCCGTGCTGCACGATGGCTGCCGGCCAGTCGGGCGGCAGGCCGTGCTCCATGAGTTTTTCGCAGAGGCAGGACAGGCCCGACAGACCCATGTAGATCACCACGGTCTGGCGGCGGCGGGCGAGGCCCGGCCAGTCCAGGTTCATGCTGCCGTCCTTGAGGTGGCCGGTGACGAAGACGCAGGCCTGGGCGTGGTTGCGGTGGGTCAGCGGGATGCCGGCGTAGGAGCCGACGCCGGCGGCCGCCGTAATGCCGGGCACAACTTCGAAATTGACGCCGTCGGCGTGGAGGGTTTCGACTTCCTCGCCGCCGCGGCCGAAGATGTAAGGGTCGCCGCCCTTGAGCCGCACCACGCGCTTGCCGGTTTTGGCCAGGCGCACCAGCAAATCGTTGATTTCTTCCTGCGGCAGCGAATGGTTGCCGCGTTCCTTGCCGGCATACATCAGTTCCGCGTCAGGCCGGGCCAAGGCCAGGACTTCCTTCGAGACCAGGTTGTCGTAGACCAGGACGTCGGCCTCGCCGATCAGGCGCGCGGCCTTGAGGGTCAGCAGTTCGGGATCGCCGGGGCCGGCGCCGACCAGATAGACCCAGCCGGGCTGTGCAGGTATCGGTTTCATGATTGGGGATGCTAGCCGAGGATTTTTTGCCGCGACTTGATCAGGAACAACTGCCGCCGCAACTTCCGCAGCCGCTTTGTGGAGCCGGACTGGCGCAGCCGCCACGAAAGATGAACTGGAATTCGCCGGGCTGGATCTCGGCGAAGTCGAGCGTGGCGTGCTCCAGCAGGGGCTGGCTTGGCGGCGAGATGAGGACGGTGATGCCACCGCAGTCGACCACCAGGTCATTCTCGCGCTGCTCGTCGAACCCCATGCCGTAGACCAGTTCGCCGTCGCTCTCGTCGAGTTTGGCGGCCACTCGCAACATGGGTTGCGGGTCGGGTTGATCGGCGGCGGCGCGGGCGATCTGCTCGGCGGCGGGCGGGGTCAGGGCGAACATGGCATGGATTCCTTGCGATCGGTGGCGAGGCAGGTACGAACGTGCCGGACGAATCTGGCCGGCCAGTCGCAGCCGCTGGTGGCACGCAGATGCGTGTAGGAGGCGAGCAGGCGGTGAAGCATGATGCCGTCGTGGCGGCCGTCGATGCCGTGGCCGCGGCGCACGGCATAGGCATAGCGGGTATCGGCCGGAAGTCCGGTCAGGCTCGAATAGTGGAACTCGTGGGCGTGCAGCGCGGCGCCGTCGAGGCTTTTGTCGTTGGCCCGCCAGGGATGTTCGACTCCGGCTTCGAGGATCACGTAGCCGCGTCCGACCGGCTTGGGGTGCATCGTGATGTCGCCGGGGATCGCGCCGACCATGGCGGCCCGCTTGCCCTTCCAGTCGATGCCGCGCGAAAGGTACATCAGGCCGCCGCACTCGGCATAGGTCGGCAGCCCGCCTTCGATGGCGCGGCGAATGTCCGCTCGCAGGCTGGTGTTGGCTTCGAGTTCGCCGAGGAAGCACTCGGGAAAGCCGCCGCCGATCAGCAGGCCGTCGCAGGCGGGCAGCTTCGGATCCTTCAGGGTATCGAAGAACACCGCTTGCGCTCCGGCCGCGGCCAGCGCGTCGAGGTCGTCGGCATAGTAGAAACCGAAGGCGGCATCGCGCGCGATGGCAATGCGCACCGGCGCCTCCCGGCTTTGTTGCCGCGGTGGCGGCGGCGACAGGGGCCGCCCGGTATGGCTGATGGCCAGCAGGCGTTCCAGGTCGACCTGGTCGGCGATGCGCTGGCCTATCGTCGCGATGTGGCGTTCGGCCTCCGCGGTTTCGTTTACCGGCATCAGGCCCAGGTGGCGCTCGACCAGGGCCAGATCGGCGTCTTCCTGCACCGCGCCGATCACCGGGACATCCGTGTAGTGTTCGATCACGGCGCGCAGCTTCGCCTCGTGGCGACGGCCGCCGAGGCGGTTGAGGATCACGCCGGCGATGCGGATGTTGCGGTCGAAGGCCTGGTAGCCGAGGATCAAGGGCGCGATGCCGCGCGTCATGCCGCGCGCGTCGAGCACCAGCACCACCGGCAGGTCGAGCAGGCGCGCCAAGGCGGCGTTGCTGTTGGAGCCTTCGAGGTCGAGTCCGTCGTAGAGGCCCTTGTTGCCCTCGACCAGGCAGACTTCCGCGTCATGGCCCTGGCGGGCGAACTGGTCGCGCAGTTCGCCGTCCGGCGACAGGAAGAAGTCCAGGTTGTAGCAGGGGCGTCCGGCGGCGACCGAGAGCCACAGCGGATCGATGTAGTCGGGCCCTTTCTTGAACGGCTGCACCGTGCGCGGGCGCTGGCCATGTTTTCCCGAACCCAGCGCGGCGCACAGGCCGATGCTGACGGTGGTCTTGCCCGAGGACTTGTGGGCCGCCGAGATCAGGAAACGATGCATGCGCGCCGGGCGCCGTCTCAGTCGGTCGCGCTGGTGGCGGCTTCGAGTTCGGCGAGGTCGTCCTGCGGCAGGAAATGCAGGATGCGCACGCCGATGGTGGTCATGGTGAAGGCGATGCCGATGCCGCCGAGCGACAGCAGCAGTTCCGGCAGTTTGGCGCTGTAATGGTCCACCGCGCCGTCCATGAAACTGCTCTTGACGTCGTAGCCGGGGAACATGTCGAGCGGGAAAGCCTGGCCGCCGATGATGAAGACATAGAGATGGAAGTAGGCGCCGACGATGACGAGCACTGCCGCGACATTGACCCAGAGCGCCTTCGCCGCGGTGGCCGGATAAAACAGCAGCGCCAGGGGCAGCAGGGTGCCGATCAGGATCTGGCCGATCCAGAACATGGCGGCGAACTCGCTGTCGAACAGGATGAAGTATTCGAAGTCGATGTTCTTCGCGAAGTAGGCATTGACCAGATGCAGCACGATCGTGAAATACAGCACCGCGGCGACGAAGGTGGCGAGCAGGTTCTTCATGCGCTGCAGGACCAGCGGCGGCAGGGTCAGGCCGTTCCAGGCGTACATGGTCGACTGCACGACGAGGAAGACGGCGAGGCCCCAGCAGAAGGACATGATGATGAACATCGGCGCCAGCAGCGCGGTGCCGTAGGCTTGGCGGACGACGAGGAAGGCGAAGATGGAACCGGTGCCGGTGGTCAGCACGATGCGCCAGATGAACATGGCGAATCCCGCCACCTTCATCCAGGGATACATGCGCCGCTCCATCATGGTCCACAGGTAGACCGCGACGATGGCGTAGAACACCGGGTAGAGGATCACGTTCCAGCCGAACACCGAGGTCGGGTTGAAATGCGTCGCGGCGACGATGATGCGGTCGGCGCGGCCGAGGTCGAGCATGATGACCGCGAGGCCGCCGCTCAGCATGGCGATGGCTAGCAGGCCGGAGAGCGGCGCGCGCGGCTTGTAGAGCTTGCGGCCGAAGACCGATCCCATCGAGGCGACGTTGAGCACGCCGGAGGCGGCGACGATCAGGAAAATCGCCACCACGTGCGGCAGGCCCCAGACGATCTGGTTGTTCATGCCGGTCACGACATGGCCCGAGTGTTCCATGTAGAGCGCCGCGCCAATGCCGACGGCCGAAACCAGTCCGCCGATGGCAGCGAGCAGGTAGAAGAAGCCTTCTTCGTGGCGGGGATTGGGTGGGAACATGGCTCAGGCGGTCATATGAAGTGGAAGGGCAAGATCTTTCACCACCAAGACACCAAGTTCACCAAGGGGCACCAAGGAAAGCTCTCGAATTTCTTGGTGCATCTTTGTGCCCTTGGTGTCTTGGTGGTAAAGGATTTTCATCTCTCAGATTCCCTGGTAGCGCACGCCGAGGTTCAGACGCAGATCGGCCCGCACCTGGGTGGTGGGCACGCTGGCGATGCGTTTGGCGATGGCGCTGGACGGGTCGTTGAGGTCGCCGAACATCATCGCGCCCTCGGGGCAGGATTCGACGCAAGCCGGAGTCTGGCCCTTGTCCACGCGATGCACGCAGAGCGTGCAGGATTCGACGCAGCCCTGGCCGCGCGGCACTTCGGGATTCTGTTCGGTCAGCGGCACATGGACCATGGAGCGCGCCTTGTAGGGGCAGGCCATCATGCAGTAGCGGCAGCCGATGCAGGTGTGGCGGTCGACCAGGACGATGCCGTCTGCGCGCTTCATCGAGGCGCCGGTGGGGCAGACGTCGACGCAGGGCGGGTTGGCGCAGTGCTGGCACATCATCGGCAGTTCGGTCTTGCGCCCGTCGCGGCGGTCGACCAGCTCGATCTTGCGGATCCACTGCGAGTTCTGTCGAGGGTCGGGCAGTTTCTCGCTGACGCCGTTTTCCGTGTGGCAGGCGTCGATGCACTTGGTGCAGCCGGGCGCGCACTTGCCGGCGTCGATCAGCAGGCCCCAGCGCACGGCGGGCGAGGCGGCGGTGCCGGCCTTGCGCGCTTCGACGGCCGCCGACGCCGCATTTGCGTTTGGCGCGACTGCCATCAGGTGCAGTCCGGGGGCGATGGCGGTGAAGCCGAGGCCGGCCACGCCGGCGCCGGCGGCGGCGATGAATTTGCGGCGCGCGTTGTTGTCGGGGGTAGTCATGGCTTCAATCCAGCGGCCTTGAATTTGGCCTTGGGTTGGTGGCACCCGAAGCAGTCGAGCTTCACCGCGACGTAGCTGTGGCAGCTTTCGCAGAAGTTTGTGCCCTTGCCGCTGTCACTGGCACCCAGCACCGAACCGGTCTTCTTGTTGGCATGGCACTCGATGCAGGCATTGAGCGCGGCCGCTTCGCCGCGGATGCCCTGGCGCATGGTGCGATCGCGCTGGTGCTGGAGCATTTCCATGTGGTTGCGGCGCATTTCCTCGACCGGCGCCACGCACTTGCCGGGATTGGCAATCTCGACCAGGGGTTTCGCGGTGCGGCCGCCGTCCCCGGCAAAAGTCGGCGCTGGCGACACGGCGAGCAAAGCCGTGACAGCGGTGACGAGGAGGCGCAGCAGCTTCATGGCAGCTTACTCACCTAAACCCATTTGAATATAACCCGTCGGGCAAACGTCGGCGCAGATGTGGCAGCCGATGCACTTGTCGTAATCGGTGGCGACGTAGCGGCCGGTCATGGTCTCGGTCTTCTTGACCTTGTACACGGCGGTCTGCGGGCAATAGACGACGCAGTTGTCGCACTCGAAACACTGGCCGCAGCTCATGCAGCGCTTGGCCTCGGCGATCACCTCGGCTTCGGAGAGCGCGTCGATGCGCTCGTCGAAGTTGCCCAGCGCCGAATCCTTGTTGAGATGCGTGATGTGGCGCTTGTTGCGGTCGGTGTATTGGAAGTGGCCGAGGAAGAGCTGGTCATGCGGAATGACATAGCGTTCGGAGCGGTTCTCGTAGTTGTGCACCACTTCCTTGTTCGTGTCCGTGCCGCGCGCGGCGCCCTTGACTTCGCCGAACTGGATGCCCTTCTCGACGTACTTGCGCATCAGGTCGAAGGAATGCACGTCAATCTTCGGCCGGCGCACCATTTCCTGGCCGGCGAGAAACTGGTCGATGCCGTCGGCGGCAATCGCGCCATGGCCCACGGCCGTGGTCAAGAGGTGCGGACGGATGACGTCGCCGCCGGCGAAGACGCCGGGCTTGCCGCTGACCTGGTAGTTCTTGTCCGCGGCGACCATGCCCTTTCCGGCGTTAAATTCTTCGATGCCGGTGAAATCGACGGCCTGGCCGATGGCGGAAACGATAAGGTCGGCCGGCAGTTCCTTCTCGGTACCTTCGATCTTCTTGATGTCCAGCCGCCCTGAGATCATCTTGGCTTCGCACTGCATGACACGTAGCGCCGTGGCGCGGCCGTCCGGGCCCTTGACCACGCCGATGGGCATCCAGCCGCCCATGATGGCGATGCCTTCGGCCTGGGCGTGCTCGATTTCCGGCTTGCTGGCCGTCATATAGACGGAGGTAAGGGTGACATCGGCGCCTTGGCGCAGGGAAATGTCGGCGACGTCCTGGGCCAGGTGGCCGGCGATGGCGCCTTCGAAATCCGTCGGATTGACCTTCTCGATGTGACCGAGGCGACGCGCGACGGTGGCGACGTCCATCGAAGTGTCGCCGCCACCGACGACCACCACGCGGTGGCCGACAGTCTTCAGGCGGCCGTCGTTGAAGGCCTTGAGGAAGGAGGTGGCGGTCACCACGTTGGGTGCGGCATGGTCGGCCGGGTCGCCGGGCAGCGGCAGGGCGCGGCCGGCCTGGGCACCGAGGCCGAGGAAGATCGCGTCGTAGCTGGCACGCAATTGCTCGAGCGTGACGTCGGTACCGATGCGGGTCTTGAGATGGACCTCGACGCCGAGGTCGAGGATGCGCTGGATTTCTGCATCGAGCGTCTCGCGCGGTGTGCGGTAGCCGGGAATGCCGTAGCGCATCATGCCGCCGAGGAATTCGTGCTCGTCGAAAATGGTGCAGCTGTGGCCCTTGAGCGTCAGGTGGTAGGCGGCCGAAAGGCCGGCCGGTCCGCCGCCGATGATCGCGACCTTCTTGCCGGTCTTGTGCTCGGGAGCCTTGAACTTCAGATTGTTCGCGATGGCCCAGTCGCCGAGGTAGTGCTCGACCGAGTTGATGCCGACATGGTCCTCGACCTGGTTGCGGTTGCAGCCGGTCTCGCAGGGCGCCGGGCAAACGCGGCCCATGACGGAAGGCAGCGGATTGGCTTCCGTCAGGCGGCGCCAGGCATATTCCTGCCAGGTCATGGTCGGCTTGCCGTCGGCACCGACGGGGGGCTTCTCGATGCCGCGAACGATGTTGAGGTAGCCGCGGATGTCCTCGCCCGACGGGCAGGAGCCCTGGCAGGGCGGGGTCGACTGGACGTAGGTCGGGCACTTGTAGGTGTAGCTGGCCTGGAAAATCTGCTCCTGCCAGCGCTTGACCTTGGTGTCGCCTTCCTTGTAGCGGCGGAAGGTCAGTTTTTCGGGCTTGATTTCAGAAGTGGCTGACATGAGGGGTCTCCATTGAAGTCTTGTTCGTCATTGCTCGTTGTCGAGCACGATCGCGGTACTGACCAGTTGATGCACGCCGCCGACCATGCTCATCTTGAAGCCGTAGTAGGGCAGCACTTTCGTGAATTGGGCCTTGCAGATGGCGCAGATGGTGGCCATGAAATTGACGCCGTTGTCCTGCACGATGCGGTTCAGCGCTTCCATGCGCGGCAGGGCGCCCTTGACGCGCAGGTCGAGCAGCTCGTCGGTCAAGAGGCCGCCGCCGCCGCCGCAGCAGAACGTCTTTTCGCGCGTGGTGGCTTCCGACATGTCGACGTAATGGTTGGCGACGGCGCGGATGATGTTGCGCGGGATGTCGAACTGGCCCCCGGCGTAATCGCCCATGCGCGAGCCGCGCGCGACGTTGCAGGAATCGTGGAAGGTGACGATGCGGTGGTCGTTGGCTTCCTTGTTGAACTTGAGGCGCCCGGCCTGGATCAGGTCCCAGGTGACTTCGCAGATGTGCGAGGGCTGCCTGTAGTTCGGGTCGAGCTGCTTCTGCAACTGGATCGCAAACGGGTCGTTGGCGCCGGCGCCGATGCCGGTCAGGGTGTTCCAGAAGGCGTAGGCGACACGCCAGGCGTGGCCGCACTCGCCGACCACGATGCGCTTGACGCCGAGTTCCAGCGCGGCTTCACGCACGCGCATGGCGATCTTCTGCATCTGCTCGTAATTGCCGATGAACATGCCGAAATTGCCGGCCTCGGATGCCTTCGAGGACAAGGTCCAGGAAATACCGGCGGCGTGGAACACCTTGCCGTAGCCGATCAGGCTGTCGACGTGCGGCTCGGCGAAGAAGTCGGCCGAGGGCGTGACCAGCAGGACTTCGGCACCCTTGACGTCGAGCGGGTACTTGACCGCGGCGCCAGTCTCTTCGAGCACGTCCTCTTCCAGTCCTTCCAGCGTGTTTTCCAGCGCCGGGCCGGGCAGGCCGAGGTTGTTGCCGATCTTGTGCACCTTGCCGATGATCTCGTTCACATACTTGTGGCCGAGACCGACGCTGTGCATGATTTCCTTGGCCG
>JBIKKY010000063.1:0-16035 GCA_044360105.1 Sulfuritalea sp. | reverse complement strand
ATTTCGGCGTCAGCCCGGCTGCCGTGCAGCAAACACTGTCGCTGTTCGTCTTCGGCTTCGGCACCGCGCAACTCGTCAGCGGCCCGTTGTCCGACCGCTACGGCCGGCGCCCGGTGCTGATCGGCGGCCTTGCCCTGTATCTCGTGTCCGGGCTGGCCTGCGCCCTGACGCCGAGCCTGGACTGGCTGATCGCGGCGCGCTTCGTCCAGGCCATCGGCTGCTGCACGGCCGTGGTGGTGGCGCGCGCCATCGTGCGCGACGCCTATGCGCCGGCTGAAGGCGCCCGCGTGATGGCCAGGGCGTTGTCGCTACTGGCCTTGGCGCCGATCTTCGGGCCGATCCTCGGCGGCTACCTGCAGGTTGCCTTCGGCTGGCGCGCCGCCTTCCTCGTCCTGTCGCTGGCAGGCGTGGCGGTCTGGGTCGCCGCCATGCGCCACCTGACCGAATCCAACCCCAAACTCAACCCCGACGCCATGCGTCTGGGACATCTCGCTGCCACCTATCGCGATGTGCTGCGCACGCCGGCCTTCTGGGCCTACGCCCTGCCCGGCTCGCTCTCCTATGCCTCGATCTTCGTCTTCATCTCCGGCACCCCTTTCGTCCTGATCAAGGTGCTCGGCGTGCCGACGCAGTACTACGGCTACCTGTTCGCCTTCGGTGTCCTCGGCTACCTGGGCGGCACGCTGATCTGCCGCCGCCTGCTGGGCCGCATCGGCGTACCGCGCGTGCTGGCGCTGGGCACCACCGTGGGCATGCTGGGCGGCCTCGGCTTCCTGCTGCTGGTGCTGGCCGGCATCAGCCACTGGACACTGGTGGTGATGGCCCAGTTCGTGGTCATGACGGCGCACGGCATCAACTTTCCCTGCGCCCAATCAGGATCGCTGGCGCCCTTCCCGGACAAAGCCGGCGCGGCTGCCGGCCTCTTCGGCTGCCTCGTGATGTATGCCGCGCTGGCATCGGGCACCTGGGTCGGCGCCAGCCACGACGGCACCCTGCTGCCCCTGGCCTCGATCAGCGCCACGGTCGGCATCATCCTGTTCGTCGGCACCCGCCTCCTGGCACGCCACGGCAAGGTCGATTAGCGGTAATCGCCGTATCGCCAGCGCCGACTTTTTGATTCAGTAATCGAATCGCCCCCGCAAGTCGTCGAGCTTCAGTTCGTGCAGGATTTCCGTCAGCCTTTCGCGGGCGTTGCCGCGCGGGGCGTCGCCGCGGCGGGCGATGATGAGTTCGTTCTTCATTGAATGTTCCCAGCCCACCAGTTCGGTAACGCTGACCTGGTAGCCGTGCGCTTCGAGCAGCAGGCAGCGCAGCACGTTGGTGATCTGGCTGCCGAATTCGCGGGTGTGGATGGGATGGCGCCAGATTTCCGCCAGCGCCGTCTGCGCCAGCGCTTCGCCCTTGTGCCGACGCAGCACGGCGGCGACTTCGGCCTGGCAGCAGGGCACCAGCACGATGAACTGCGCCTGCTTCGCCAGGGCGAAGCGGATCGCGTCGTCGGTCGCCGTGTCGCAGGCGTGCAGCGCGGTGACGATGTCCACCTGCTGCGGTAGTTGCGGCGCAGCGATGGATTCCTCGACCGAGAGATTGAGCAGCGACATCCGCGCGAAGCCTAGGCGCTGCGCCAGTTCGCGGGATTTCTCGACCAGTTCGGGGCGCGTCTCGATGCCGAACACCCTGCCCTGTTCGCGGGCCTTGAGGAACAGGTCGTAGAGGATGAAGCCGAGGTAGGACTTCCCCGCGCCGTGGTCGACCAGCGTCAGCTCGCCGCGTTGCGCCATGACTTCGGCCAGCAGCGGCTCGATGAACTGGTAGAGGTGATAGACCTGCTTGAGCTTGCGCCGGCTGTCCTGGTTGAGCTTGCCGTCGCGGGTCAGGATGTGCAGTTCCTTGAGCAGTTCGAGCGACTGCTCCGGCCTGATTTCGGGAATTTGGCTCACCTGCCGGACTCAATCATCCGCGAGAAGGCGAATGATGTGCTGGCCCGATTTTTCATCACGTTCGAGGATCAGCAGTTTGTGCTTCATGGCGTCTTCCAGAAGTTCGCCGAACGAGCGGTAGCCGTAGTAGGACTCGCTGAAGCCGGGCTTGCGCCGCTTCAGGGTCTGCTTGACCATCGAGCCCCAGATCTTCTCGTCCTCGCCGCGCTCGGTGACCAGGGCCTCGACGGTTTCGACCACCAGGTCGATGGCTTCCTGCCGCTTGCGGTCTTCGGGTTTCTCCTCCGGCTTCGGCTTGGTGGCGGCGCTGGCAGCCGGCTTGGCCGCAGTCTTGCGCTCGCCGCGCGGCTTCTTGGCCGGCAGTTCGCGCACCAGGTCGTCGTAGAAAATGAATTCGTCGCAGTTGGCCGCCAGCAGGTCGGAAGTCGCCGCCTTGACGCCGACGCCAATCACGCGCTTGTTGTTCTCGCGCAGCTTGGACACCAGGGGCGAGAAATCCGAGTCGCCGCTGATGATGACAAAGGTATCGACATGCGACTTGGTGTAGCAGAGGTCCAACGCATCGACCACCATGCGGATATCGGCCGAATTCTTGCCCGACTGGCGTACGTGCGGGATCTCGATCAGTTCGAAGGCGGCCTCGTGCATCGGCGCCTTGAATTCCTTGTAGCGCGCCCAGTCGCAGTAGGCCTTCTTGACCACGATGCTGCCCTTGAGCAGCAGGCGTTCGAGCACCTTCTTGATGTCGAACTGGGCGTACTTGGCATCGCGCACGCCCAGGGCGACGTTCTCGAAGTCGCAGAACAGCGCCATGCTGGTGATTTCTGGGTTTGTTGCCATGATGGGACTCCGGTGATTGAAGCTCGATGATATCAGCCTCGCGCCGGCAGCTTCCTGCACGCGAAGCCAATGCGGCGTCACGATGAAATCGATGGACGCAACAACTCTCGTCATCCCGGGCTTGATCCGGGATCCAGTAGGCGGGGCCGCCTGGATTCCGGCTTTCGCCGGATTAGCCTGCCCCGGACTTGATCCGGAGACGAAACTTGGCGCATAAATCGCTCTTTGGCTGCAACACTGCGCCTGCGGGCATAATGCAGGCCCGCTTCGGCGCTCCGACTTCCCCCCTCTTTCATGACCGACCCCCTCGACACGCTGCGCCGCGTGTTCGGCTACCCCTCTTTCCGCGGACCGCAGGCGGAGATCATCGAGCACCTGATCGGCGGCGGCGACGCGCTGGTGCTGATGCCGACCGGCGGCGGCAAGTCCTTGTGCTACCAGATCCCTTCGATGCTGCGACCGGGTGTCGGCGTCGTGGTGTCCCCCCTGATCGCGCTGATGCAGGACCAGGTCGACGCCCTGCTGCTGGCCGGCGTGCGGGCGGCCTTCCTCAATTCATCGCAGGATTTCGCCGCCGCGTCGGAAATCGAACGGCGCCTGCGCATGGACGAGCTGGACCTGATCTACGTCGCGCCGGAGCGCCTGCTGACCGAGCGCTTCCTCGGCCTGATGGACTTCCTGCATGACAGGGGCCGCCTCGCCCTGTTCGCCATCGACGAAGCGCATTGCGTGTCGCAATGGGGCCATGATTTCCGGCCGGAATATATCCAGCTCTCGGCCCTGCACCAGCGCTACCCGGCGGTGCCGCGCATCGCCCTGACTGCCACGGCCGACTCGCTCACGCAGCAGGAAATCATCGCCCGCCTCGGCCTCGATGCGGCGCGCGTGTTCATTTCCAGCTTCGACCGGCCGAACATCCGCTATACGGTCGTGGAACGGGACAACCCGCGCCGGCAACTACTGGATTTCCTCGCCGGCTATCGCGGCGCCGCCGGCATCGTGTATTGCCTGTCGCGCAAGAAGGTGGATGAAACCGCGGCCTGGCTCAACGAACAGGGCATCGCCGCCCTGCCCTACCACGCCGGTCTGGATTCGGCCGTACGCCAGTTGCACCAGCAGCGCTTCCTGCGCGAGGACGGCATCGTCATGGTGGCGACCATCGCCTTCGGCATGGGCATCGACAAGCCCGACGTGCGCTTCGTCGCCCATCTCGACCTGCCCAAGAGCCTCGAAGCCTATTACCAGGAAACCGGCCGCGCCGGCCGCGACGGCGAACCGGCCGAAGCGTGGATGACTTACGGCCTCAACGACGTGGTGATCCACCGCATGCGCATCGACGAATCGATCGCCGGCGACGAGCAGAAGCGCGTCGAGCGCAGCAAACTCGACGCCCTGCTGGCCTGGTGCGAAACCGTGGCCTGCCGGCGCGCGCTGCTGCTCAAATATTTCAGCGAAGAAGCCGGGGCCTGCGGCAATTGCGACACCTGCCTCGAACCGCCGGAACTGTGGGACGGCACGGTGGCCGCGCAAAAGGCCATGTCGGCCGCGCTGCGCACCGGGCAGCGTTTCGGCGCCGGACACCTGATCGACATCCTGCGCGGCAAGGCCACGGAAAAAGTGCAGCAGTTCGGCCACGCCGACCTGCCGACCTTCGGCGCCGGTGCCGATCTCGACGACGCCGGCTGGCGCTCGGTGTTCCGCCAACTGCTGGCGGCCGGTCTGCTGCAGGCCGATGCCCAGGCCTACGGCGCGCTGCGCCTGATGGACGCGGCGCGACCGGTGCTGAAGGGCGAGGCGACCCTGTCGCTGCGCAAGCAGGTAAAACGTGCTCATGGCAAAAAGTCGGCGCTGGCGACACGCCGATCCGGTGCCGAGACGGCACTGGCCGAGGCCGATGCGCCGCTGTTCGAGGCCCTGCGCGGCTGGCGGGCGGGACTCGCGCGCGAACAGGGCGTGCCGGCCTACGTCATCCTGCACGACAAGACCTTGCGCGAACTCGCGGCGCGGCGCCCGTCAAGTTTGGCCGATCTACTCGACGTGCCCGGCATCGGCCAAGCCAAGGTCGACCGTTACGGGGAAACCCTGCTGCAGCTGTTGGCTTGAGTCGGGCAGAATTTTCCCCGCCGGCGGCAACAGAACGGCGGTCGGACAGGCGATAATGTCAGGCTGAAAAATACGGGAAAAGCCTGCATGAAGCGCGTCGATGATTTTCGCCTGCGGCTGGGCAAACAGGAACTGGTGCCGATCATGGTCGGCGGCATGGGCGTGGATATTTCGACCGCCGAACTTGCTCTGGAGGCGGCGCGCCTGGGCGGCATCGGCCACATTTCGGATGCGATGGTGCCCACGGTTTCCGACCGCCGCTTCAATACCAAGTACGTCAAGAACAAGCTGCGGCAATACAAGTTCAACGTCGCCAATACCGAAAAGGCCGTGGTCAAGTTCGACCTCGGCCTGCTGGCGGAAGCCACCGCCATGCATGTCGGCCGCACCATGGAGGCCAAGCGCGGCGGGGGGATGATCTTCGCCAACTGCATGGAAAAGCTGACCATGAACGACCCCAGGGAAACCCTGCGCGTTCGTCTCAAGGCGGCCCTGGACAATGGCATCGACGGCGTCACCCTGGCGGCGGGACTGCATCTGGGTTCCTTCGGGCTGATCGAGGAACATCCGCGTTTCCGCGACGTCAAGCTGGGCATCATCGTGTCGTCCCTGCGTGCGCTGCAGCTGTTCCTGAAAAAGAGCGCGCGCACCAACCGCCTGCCCGATTACGTGGTGATCGAAGGGCCGCTGGCCGGCGGCCACCTGGGCTTCGGCATGGACTGGGCGCAGTACGACCTGGTCAAGATCGTGACCGAGATCCGCGAATGGATGCAGGCCGAGAAGATCGACATTCCCCTGATACCCGCCGGCGGCATTTTCACCGGATCGGATGCGGTGGCCTTCATGGAAGCCGGCGCCGCCGCGGTGCAGGTGGCGACGCGCTTTACCGTGTCGAAGGAATGCGGCCTGCCCGAGGACGTCAAGCAGCACTATTTCGACGCCAAGGAAGAAGACATCGAAGTCAACGGCATCTCGCCCACCGGCTACCCGATGCGCATGCTGAAGGGCAGCCCGGCCATCGGCGACGGCATCCGCCCGAATTGCGAGGCCTACGGCTACCTGCTCGATGCCAAGGGCAATTGCCAGTACATCGAGGCCTACAACCGCGAAGTCGCGCTGCACCCGGATGCCAAGAAGGTCAAGGTGTGGGACAAGACCTGCCTGTGCACCCAGATGCGTAACTTCGAGCTGTGGACCTGCGGTCATTACACCTACCGCCTGAAAGATACCTCGCGGCAGGACGCCTCAGGCAAGTACGAACTGCTCACGGCCGAACACATCTTCCACGACTACCAGTTCAGCGTCGATAACAAGATCGCGCTGCCGTCCGCACCGCCTGCCTGACCGGCTTGGTCCCATGGGGCTTGCCGCAACCGGAGCCACCCATGAACGAGCGAATCCGCCACCTGCTGGACCAGATGTCCGTGATCGAAGAGGATTTGCGCGTCGCGCTCCAGGAACAGGAGGCCAGCGCGCTGTTCCAGATCAAGGGCAAGCGCATCGAGTTCGAGGAATCGATCCGGCAGGCCCACCGCAAGCTCAAGATCGGATTTTTCCGCTGGCTGGTCACCTACCGCCCGCAGAACCTGATCACCGGGCCGATCATCTACGGGATGTTCGTGCCGCTGGCGATCCTCGATCTTCTGGTCAGCTTCTATCAGGCGGCATGTTTTCCGATCTACGGGATTGCCAAGGTGACCCGGTCGGATTACTTCGTGTACGACCGGCGGCACCTGGAGTACCTCAACTTCATCGAAAAATTCCACTGCACCTATTGCGCCTACGGCAACGGACTGATGGCCTACGCCACCGAGATTCTGGCGCGCACCGAAGAGTATTTCTGCCCGATCAAGCACGCACGCAAGATCCTCGGCACCCATGCCCACTATTCGCGCTTCCTGGAATACGGCGATGCCGCGGATTACGAAGCGCGGCTCGAGAAATTCCGCGTCGGGCTCGGCAAGAAGAACTAGGGAAACACTGATTTAGTCCGTTCGCGTTGAGCCTGTCGAAACGCAAGCCAACCAAATCAAGGGCTTCGACCGTTCGACAAGCTCACGGCTCAGCCCGAACGGTAGGTACTTGTTCAGCGTTTCCCTAGCTCCGGCACCCCGCCTGACGGCGGTCGCGGATGCCCGGATCAGGCGGGAAACACCCCGGTCGACAGATAGCGGTCGCCGCGGTCGCAGACGATGCTGACGATCACCGCGTTTTCGACTTGCTCGGCAATGCGCAGGGCGACGACCATCCCGCCACCCGAGGAGATGCCGGCAAAGATGCCTTCCTCGCGCGCCAGGCGCCGCGCCATTTCCTCGGCCTCGCCCTGGCCCACGTTTTCCACCTGATCGACGCGCCTGCGGTCGAAGATCTTCGGCAGGTAGGCTTCCGGCCACTTGCGGATGCCGGGAATCTGCGAGCCTTCCTCGGGCTGGCAGCCGATGATGCGGATCGCCGGGTTCATTTCCTTGAAGTAGCGCGAGCAGCCCATGATGGTGCCGGTGGTGCCCATGCTGGAGACGAAATGCGTGATGCGGCCCTCCGTGTCGCGCCAGATTTCCGGCCCGGTGGTTTCGTAGTGCGCCAGCGGGTTGTCCGGATTGGCGAACTGGTCGAGCACGGTGCCCTTGCCGTCCGCCATCATCCTGTCGGCCAGGTCGCGCGCGGCTTCCATGCCGCCGGCCTTGGGCGTCAGCAGCAGTTCGGCGCCGAAGGCGCGCATGGTCTGGCAGCGTTCGACGCTCTGGTTCTCCGGCATGATCAGGATCATGCGGTAGCCGCGCATGGCCGCGGCCATGGCCAGGGCGATACCGGTATTGCCCGAGGTGGCCTCGATCAGCGTGTCGCCCGGCTTGATGCGGCCGCGTTCTTCGGCACGGGCGATCATCGACAGGGCGGGACGATCCTTGACCGACCCGGCCGGGTTGTTGCCTTCGAGCTTGGCCAGGATCACGTTGTTGCGCCGGGCATTCTCCGCGCCGGACAGGCGTTTGAGCTGCACCAGCGGCGTGTTGCCGACGGAATCCTCGAGCGACCTGAACTTCATCGCGCCAGCCATTTCACGTACTCGGCGACACCTTCTTCCACCGTCGCGAAGGCCTCCTGGTAGCCGCTTGCGCGCAAATCGGAAAGGTCGGCCTCGGTGAAGCTCTGGTACTTGCCCTTCAAGGCCTCGGGAAAGGGAATATATTCGATGATGCCCTGGGTCACCAGTTCGGCCACCGGCAGCGCCGGCTTGCCTTCCAGCGCGCGGCAGGCATTCACCGTGGCGGCGGCGAGTTCATTGAAGCTTTGCGCGCGCCCGGTGCCGAGGTTGAAAATGCCGGAGGTCCGGCTTTCGAGGAAGTCCATGTTGACTTTGACCACGTCGCCGACATAGACGAAATCGCGGCGCTGCTCGCCGTTGCCGTAGCCGCCATAACCCTCGAACAGCCTGACTTTGCCGTCGGCACGGTACTGGTTGAAATGGTGGAAGGCGACCGAGGCCATGCGCCCCTTGTGCTGTTCGCGCGGGCCATAGACGTTGAAGTAGCGGAAGCCAGCGACCTGGGAGTCGGCGCCGGCCGCATTTGGCCCGATTCGGCGCCGGACGACCTGGTCGAAGAGGAATTTCGAATAGCCATAGACATTCAGCGGCGATTCGAACTCGCGCTCTTCGCGGAACACCCCGCCGCCGCCATAGACCGAGGCGCTCGAGGCATACAGGAACGGGGTCTCCTGCTCGGCGCAGAAATCCAGCAGGGCCAGCGAAAAGCGGTAGTTGTTGGCCATCATGTAGCGGCCGTCGGTTTCCATCGTGTCGGAGCAGGCGCCCTGGTGCAGGATGGCGTCGACGCCGCCGTCGAGCTGGCCGTTCTCGACCATTTCGAGGAACTCGCGCTTGTCGAGGTAGTCGGCGATCTCGCAATCGGCAAGGTTGAGAAACTTGTCGGCGCGCGTCAGGTTGTCGACCGCGATGATGTCGGAAATGCCGCGCTCGTTAAGCGCCTTGACCAGGTTTGCGCCGATAAACCCGCAGGCGCCGGTGACCACGTAGTACATAGAGTTCCTATGCAGAAAAGCGTGAAATGTGAAATGTGAAATGTGAACCCAAAAACCTCATTTGACACAGAGAACACGGAGAAAAGCACAGAGAACACAGAGAGTTAAATTGCGTTGAGGACTCTCCAATCGGGTGAGCCAAGGCTTTTTCTCCGTGCCCTCTGTGGCTCTGTGTTCTCTGTGTTGAAAGCGGTTGCAATTGCGGTTTCTAGGGTGAAATGCTGGCGCCTCCTGTCACGTTTAAACTTTCACTTTTCACGGAATTTGACAATTCTTCCAACGAGCACGTCGCAGTGCCCAGTTTTCCAACCACGACGCCTGCAGCGAGATTGGCCTGACGCATGGCCTGCTGCATCGACAGGCCGCTGCCCAGCATGACCGCCAATGTCGCAATGACCGTGTCGCCGGCACCGCTGACATCATAAACCTCGCGCGCCAGCGCCGGCTCGTGCGTGGTGCCGGCGGACGAAAACAGCGTCATGCCCTCTTCGCTGCGGGTGACCAGCAAGGCGTCCAGTTGCAGTTCGCCGCGCAGGCGATCGGCCTTCTGCGCAAGTTCCGCCTCGTCCTTCCAGCGGCCGGCGACGGCGCGAAACTCCGACCGGTTGGGGGTCAGCAGGGTGGCGCCGGCGTAACGGGCGTAGTCCTCGCCCTTGGGATCGACCAGTACCTGCTTGCCGGCCGTGCGGGCAAGGGCAATCATTTCCGTGATGTGGGCCAGCCCGCCCTTGCCGTAATCGGAGAGGATCACGACATCGCAGGCGGCGAGGCGCGCCTCGAAGTCGGCGAGCTTGGTCTGCAGCACCTCGTGATCCGGGGCATTTTCGAAGTCGATGCGCAGCAGTTGCTGCTGGCGCCCGATCACGCGCAGCTTGACGGTGGTGCTGAGCTTGGCATCCTCGTGCAGGCTGCACTCGATGCCGGAGTTGCCCAGCAGCCTGGCCAGGCTTTGCCCGGCCTCGTCGGCACCGACCACCGACAATAGCGTCACGTGCGCGCCCAGGGCGGCGCAGTTGCGCGCCACGTTGGCGGCGCCGCCCGGACGTTCCTCGGTGCGCTCGACCTTGACCACGGGCACCGGCGCTTCCGGCGAAATGCGCGAGACATCGCCGAACCAGTAACGGTCCAGCATGACGTCGCCGACGATCAGGATGCGGGTTTTCGAGGTGTCGGGAATCGTGTTCATACACCCCCTGTGACGAAACACTGCGGCACGATGGCTTTCATGGCTTTTCAGGGAGCGATGTCGAATTCTTCGGTGCGCTTGGGCGGATAGGTTTCCCAGCCGCCGCAGCCGGGGCAGCGCCAGTAGAACTGGCGCGCCTTGAACCCGCAGGCATCGCAGCGATAGCGGGCGACGCGGCGGGTGTGATTGTGGATCAGGTTCTTGATCAGTTCCAGGTCAGGACGGCTTTCGGGCGTAGCCAACAGAATCTGCGCCTCGAGCAGCTTGTCGAGCCCCAGCAGCGTCGGATTGCGCCGCAATTCGTCCCGCACCAGCGCATACGCCGACTCGGCGCCGCTGTTTTCGAGCTCGAAACGGAATACCGCATCGAGCAGGTCGAGCGAGGGATGGCGTTCCAGCCAGCCGCGCAGCAGTTGGATGCCCTGCTCCATGCGCCCCAGCTGGATGTGCGCGGCCATCAGTTTCTCGGCGATGAGCGCGAGGTACACCGGATTCTGCTGTTCGATGCGCTTCCACAAATCGATCGCCGTCTCGCCATCGCCGACTTTTTGTGCCAGCTCGCCCTGCAGGAGCGTGGCGCGCACGCATTTGCGATTTGCCGCCAGGGCTTCGTCGAGCAGGCGGCGCGCCTCGTCATGCCGGTCGTGCAGCATTTCGTTGGCCGCCAGCTCGCAACGGAACTCGGCGATCGACTTCTGCCAAAGATGGTCGGAATGGTTGGGCATGGCTTCGGCGATGGCCGCGGCCTTGGCCCATTCCTTTTCCTGCTGGTAGATTTCCAGCAGGTTCTTCAAGGCCTCCTCGTCGCGATCCGTGCCGCGCAATTTGACGAAGATTTCCTCGGCGCGATCGAGCAGGCCGGCCTTGAGGTAGTCCTGGCCAAGTTCGGACAGCGCATGCAGGCGCTGCGGAGCGGACAGGCCGTCGCGTTCGATCAGGTTCTGGTGCACGCGGATGGCGCGATCGGTTTCGCCGCGGCGGCGGAACAGGCTGCCCAGCGCGAAATGCAGTTCGATGGTCTCCGGATCGACGCGTGCCGCTTCGATGAAGGCTTCGATGGCCTGGTCCGGCTGTTCGTTGAGAAGAAAGTTCAGGCCCTTGAAATAGGATCGCGGCAGGGCGCGCGACTCTCGCAGGAGGTGCTTGATGTCGATGCGGGCGGCAATCCAGCCGAGGCCGAAAAAGACCGGCAGGACCAGCAGCCACCAGAGTTCGATTTCCATGGTTACCGTGAAAGTCGCAACGGCGACTCACTATGCTCCCTTCTCCCCTGGCGGGAGAAGGGTTGGGGATGAGGGGGACGCGGCACGGCTTTCATCGTCGGGGACAAGTCGTCATTAATGCAGGACTAGTGCGGCTCGCGCTCGGGCGTGCGCTGCGGGCGCAGGAACACGCCCAGCGCCGCGGTCAGCCCGACGCCGACGCCGATGGCGAATACGGCGAGGATGACCACCGAAATCGGCGCCGTCCAGGAGTGCTCAAGGAAGAAGCGCAGTTCCATCGGACCGCTGTTCTTGATCGCCAGGCCGAACAGGCCGACGAAAACCACGATACGCAGCAGCCAGACGAGAAGCTTGAGCAGCATGGTCACGATAGGAAGGAAAAATCGATGCGGGGCCGACCGGTGCAGGCTACGGCCCCGCTTCCGGCCTCAACGCAGAGGCGAAAAATAAAAGGCGGCATCCGCCCGGGATGCCGCCCTGGTACATGCTGCAAGGGCACGACTCATGGCCGGTAATCGACCCGCTCCCGCAACTCCTTGCCGGCCTTGAAATGGGGCACGTACTTTGCGGGTACCTGCACCTTGTCGCCCGACTTGGGATTGCGACCGATCCGCGGGGGCCGGTAGTTCAGCGCAAAACTGCCGAAGCCGCGGATCTCGATGCGATCACCGCGCACCAGCGCCGCGGTGAGTGCGTCGAGGATCATCTTGACGGCGAAGTCGGCATCCTTCGCCACGAGCTGGGGGAAGCGTTCCGCCAGCCGGGCGATGAGCTCCGATTTGGTCATGGGATCGTTTTATTACTGCTGGTTGAGCTTGGCCTTCAGCAGCGCGCCCAGGTTGGTCGTGCCGCTGCTGGCCGAGCTGTTGTCGGACGCCAGCTTTTGCATTACCTGGCTCTGCTCCACCTGATCCTTGGCCTTGATCGACAGGTTGATCGAGCGCGTCTTGCGATCGACGTTGATGATCATGGTCTCGATCACCTGGCCGACCTTGAGGTGCTGGGTCAGGTCTTCGATACGCTCGCGCGAGAACTCGGACACGCGCAGGTAGCCTTCGACGTCGTCGCCGAGATTGACCACGGCACCGCGCTGGTCGACGCTGCTGACCGTGCCGGACACCAGGCTGTTCTTGTCGTGGGTGGCGACGAAGCTGGTGAAGGGATCGCCGTCGAGCTGTTTGACGCCGAGCGAAATGCGCTCTTTCTCGACATCGATGGAGAGCACCACGGCCTCGACTTCATCACCCTTCTTGAAGTTCTGCTTGGCTTCCTCGCCGGTGGCCGACCAGGACAGGTCGGAAAGATGCACCAGGCCGTCGATGCCGCCGGGCAGGCCGATGAAGATGCCGAAGTCGGTGATCGACTTGATCGCGCCGCGGACCTTGTCGCCCTTCTTGTGGTTCATCGCGAAATCGTCCCACGGGTTCGCCAGGCACTGCTTCATGCCGAGCGAAATGCGGCGACGGTCTTCGTCGATTTCGAGGATCATCACTTCGACCTCGTCGCCGAGCTGGACGACCTTGGACGGGTGGATGTTCTTGTTGGTCCAGTCCATTTCGGAGACGTGCACCAGGCCTTCGATGCCCTGTTCGATCTCGACGAACGAGCCGTAGTCGGTCAGGTTGGTGACCTTGCCGAACAGGCGCGTGCCCTGCGGGTAACGGCGGGCGATTCCCACCCACGGATCTTCGCCGAGCTGCTTCATGCCGAGGCTGACGCGGTTCTTTTCCTGGTCGAACTTGAGCACCTTGGCGGTGACTTCGTCGCCGACGTTGAGCACTTCGCTGGGGTGACGCACGCGACGCCAGGCCAGGTCGGTGATGTGCAGCAGGCCGTCGATGCCGCCGAGGTCGACGAATGCGCCGTAGTCGGTGATGTTCTTGACGATGCCCTTGATGACGGTGCCTTCCTGCAGGTTCTCGAGCAGTTTCTGGCGCTCTTCGCCCATGCTGGCTTCGAGCACGGCGCGACGCGAAACCACCACGTTGTTGCGCTTGCGATCGAGCTTGATGACCTTGAATTCGTATTCCTTGCCTTCGAAGGGCGTGGTGTCCTTGACCGGACGCGTATCGACCAGCGAACCGGGGAGGAAGGCGCGGATGCCATTGACCATGACGGTCAGGCCGCCCTTGACCTTGCCGGTGATCAGGCCGGTAACCAGGGCGCTGTCGACCATGGCCTTGTCGAGATCGTTCCAGGCGGCAATGCGCTTGGCTTTTTCGCGGGAGAGGCGCGTTGCGCCGTAGCCGTCTTCGAGCATCTCGATCGCCACCAGGACGAAATCGCCCACTTTGGCTTCGAGTTCGCCGCGTTCATTGTTGAACTCTTCGGCGGGGATCATGCTTTCGGACTTGAGCCCGGCATTGACGACCACGAAGTTCTGGTCGATGCGGACGATTTCGGCGGTGATGACTTCACCGGCACGCATTTCCTGGCGCTGGAGGCTTTCTTCGAACAGAGCGGCAAAGCTCTCCATGGGTGAAGCTTGTGCAGCTTCGGCAATAGCAACAGTAGACATTGAGTTGGGGACCTTACGGATGTTTGTCACCGGGGTGACGGGTTGGTTAAGTTTCATCGCCGAGGCCGGGCGGCCCTTGCGACACCGTTACTGTGTTGCATGTGTTACACCAAGCGTATGACAATTCCTTATACCTGAATCACGATGGCCGCCGCCGGACTATCGTCATGACGGCTGCCACTGCTGCTTCGATGCCCATCTCTGTGGTATCCACGAGCTCGGCATCGTCGCTTTGCCTGAGGGGAGCGACGCTACGTTGGGCGTCGCGCGCATCCCGTTCCTGCAAATCCCGCAAAAGGGCGTGCATGTTAGCAGGCATCCCCTTTGCGATCAACTGTTTATATCGTCTTTCTGCACGCGCCCCGGCGGAAGCGGTCAAAAACACCTTGACCGCCGCGGTGGGGAAGACCACGGAGGCCATGTCGCGGCCGTCGGCGACCAGGCCGGGGAAGCGCCGGTAGGCCCGCTGCCGGTCCAGCAGCGCATTGCGCACGGCCGGCAATGCCGCCACTTTCGAGGCGCCGACGCCGACCTCTTCGGCCCGGATCGCCTCGGTAACATCTTCTCCTGAAAGCAGAATCCGCTCGCCTGCGAAGTCCGCCGGAAGTTGCGCCGCGAGCGCGGCGACCCCCGACTCGTCCTCCAGCGCCACTCCCGCCTTCATCGCGGCGAGCGCGGTCAGGCGATAAAGGGCGCCGCTGTCGAGGAAGTGAAAGCCCAGCGTATCGGCGAGTCGCTGCGCGACCGTGCCCTTCCCCGAAGCCGAAGGCCCGTCGATGGCGATCACCGGTGCGGTGATTTCGGCCAGGGCGTCGAAGTAATCGGGAAAGGTCTTGCTGACGCAAGCGGGATCGTTGATGGTGACCGGCGCTCCGCCCAGCGCCGCCAGGGCAAAACACATGGCCATGCGATGGTCGTCATAGGTATCGATCACGACGGCATCTTGAAAAGTCGGCGGTGGCGACACGGCAATGTAATCAGCCCCCTCCTCCACGGTCGCACCAAGCTTGCGCAGTTCGGTCGCCATCGCCGCGATGCGGTCGGTTTCCTTGACCCGCCACGACGCGATGTTGCGCAGAACGCAGCGGCCGTCGGCAAAAAGGGCGGCCACGGCCAGGGTCATCGCCGCATCGGGGATGTGGTTGAGGTCGAGATCGAAGGCCTTGAGTTTTCCCGCCGCGGGCGCGCTTGCCGCGATGAAGTTCTCGCCCCACTCGATGCGCGCGCCCATCGCCTGCAGCGCATCGGCGAAGCGCACATCGCCCTGGATGCTGCTGCTGCCGACACCCTCGACCCGCACCGGGCCGCCGCCGATCGCGCCGGCGGTGAGGAAATACGAGGCCGCCGAGGCATCGCCCTCGACATGCAGGACGCCGGGACTGCGATAGCGCTGCCCCGCCGCAATGGTGAAGCGTTGCCAGCCGTCGCGCCGCACCTCGACACCGAAGCGCGCCATCAGGTTCAGCGTGATCTCGATGTAGGGCCGCGAGATCAGTTCTGTCGTCATCTCGATCACCGCCTCTGCCCCGGTCAGCGGCAAAGCCATCAGCAGCGCGGTGAGGAACTGCGAGGAGACGTCGCCGCGCAGGCGGATCGGCGCCGCAAGCTTGACCTGCGCCGGATGGATGGCCAGCGGCGGAAAACCCGGATTGCCCGTGTAGCGCACATCGGCGCCGATCTGCAGCAGGCCGTCGACCAGGTCGCCGATCGGCCGCTCGTGCATGCGCGGCACGCCCGACAGCCGGTAGTGTCCGCCAGACAGGGCCAAGGCAGCGGTCAGCGGGCGGATCGCGGTGCCGGCGTTACCCATGAAGAGGTCGGCATCCTTCACCGGAAACACGCCGTCGCAGCCATCGACGCGCCAGGCATTGCCACCCAGCGCCGTGACGCCAACGCCGACTTTCGCCAGCGCCGCCAGCATCACGCGCGTGTCGTCCGAGTCGAGCAGGTCGCGGATTTCGGTCGTGCCTTGCGCCAGCGCCGCCAGCAGCAGCATGCGGTTGGAAATGCTTTTCGACCCCGGCAGGCGGACCGTGCCGGCGGCCCGCGTCAGGGAGGGAATGTCGAGATGATCCATACGGTATCAGTAGTGTCCGGTTAAAACGCGAATAGATTCAGTTGGTTGTTGCTGCCACCTTGGTCGGAAATGTAGTCGCTCCCCGCAAAGGCTTGCTGGATGGGCATCTT
>JBIKKY010000108.1:0-5283 GCA_044360105.1 Sulfuritalea sp. | reverse complement strand
TCCTCCGGGAAGGGTTTGCCGGTATGCCGCTGGACGATGGCGAGGAACTCGTTGGCCAGTTCGGCCAGGTGCTCGGTCTTCAGATCGACGTCCTGGCTGGCGCCGTAGCGGGTCTTGATCAGCGTCATCGCCGAATCAAAATGCTCGTCGCCGATGCCGAGGGCAATCTTGCCGAACAACTGGATGAAGCGACGCCATGCGTCGTAGCCGAAGCGCGGGTTGCCGGTCAGGGCAATCAGGCCCTTGAGCGTGGTGGGGTTGAGACCGAGATTGAGGATGGTATCCATCATCCCGGGCATCGACATGGCCGAACCCGAACGCACGGAAACCAGCAAAGGATTGTCGGCACCGCCGAAAGTCTTGCCGGTCTTTTTCTCCAGCGCCTTCATCTGCGCCAGGGTCTCTTCCATCGCCCCGTCGGGCAGGCGGTCCTTTTCCAGGAAGGCGAGGCAGGCGTCGGTGGTAATCACATAGCCCGGCGGAACATTCAAGCCGATCTGCGTCATCTCGCACAGGTTGGCGCCCTTGCCGCCGAGCAGCATCTTGTTCTTGCCGTCACCCTCTTCGAATGCAAACACCCATTTTTGCTTCATTTCTGCCTCCCCTGTTCGCTTGAAATAGTCGGATTGCCGTCGTGCGCAAATATTGCCATTCTAAGATCGCCGCGGGGATAATTTCACGATGTAATCGATTTTCTTCCGGATAAGAGAATTCCATCACGGCGCAAGATGCGCTAAATTACAGAGCCGGAATCGGATCGGTCACCGAACAAGGCTTGGTCAGGGTCTTCGCCCCGGGCACGAACAATTCCAGTCGCTGTTCCGGTCGAAACATTTGCAAGGGATTGATCATGGACATCGTCAGACAAAAACAAATCAGGGAATGGACACTGCTCGGGCTTGTCGGGGCGATGGCATTGATCGCCAACCTTCCCCGTCATCTGATTGACAGAATCGGACTGGAGCCCGATGTCCTGATGGCGCTGCTGGGCCTGATGGTCGTGATCGCCCTGTTTCTCTACGTGAGGCTTTTCTTCTTCCTGCTGTATGCCTTGCTCGTCATCGGCGCCAACCTTCCGGACCAGTGGGCCAACAGCCTGGGCATCAGTACGCTGCCAATGCTGGTGGCATTGATCATCATGATTGCCTTTTCCATTCTCAACTACGGCGCGAAAATGCTGCCGTCCGGGCTGGAACCGAAACCGCGCAAGCAGAATACCGAAGCGACCCAGGTCCTGCTCGACGCCATTGCGCGTGACAATCTGCCCTACATCAAGACCCTGCTGACCATGCAATTCGATCTCGATACCGTCGATGATCAGGGCCTGACGCCCCTGATGCGCGCCGCCCAGAAGGGCAACTTCAAGGTGGTCCAGATGCTCATCAAATGCGGCGCCTCGCCCTTGCTGAGCGGACCGTCAGGCCGGGCTTCCGAGGTGGCATTGCAGAACAATTTCCCGGCGATCAACGAGTTTCTGAAGAAAGTCGAAGAGGTACAACAGGCCGAAGCCGCAAAGCGGGCAGCATCAGAACCGCAGGCCGGTACTACCGGAGTCGCCTAGTCTTCGCCCGATCACCCGTCCAATCCACCGGATTCCCGGTGCCATCGATGCTGTGGTGGTCCGGCCCCTGAAGTCAGGCTGTTTTATCTTCCACCAGCGCCAGTTCTTCCTTCATCTTCTGGCGGATCAGGTACTTTTGTACTTTCCCGGTGACGGTCATCGGAAAGGCCTCGACAAAGCGGATGTATTTCGGAATCTTGTAGTGGGCGATCTGACCGTCGCAAAAGCTTCGAATATCGGCCTCCGTCGCCTTCTGCCCTTCGCGCAGGACGATCCAGGCGCATAACTCCTCGCCATACTTCTTGTCCGGCAGGCCGACCACCTGCACGTCCTGTACCTTGGGATGGCGAAACAGGTATTCCTCGACCTCGCGCGGGTATATGTTTTCGCCACCGCGAATGATCATGTCCTTGATGCGGCCGACGATGTTGCAATAACCCTCGTCGTCGATGGTCGCCATGTCACCGGTATGCATCCAGCCGGCCGCGTCGATGGCTTCGGCGGTGCGCTCTGGATCGTTCCAGTAGCCGAGCATGACGGAATAGCCGCGCGTCAGCAGTTCGCCGGGCGTGCCGCTGGGCACGATGCGGCCATCGGCATCGACGACCTTGACCTCGACATGCGGCTGGATCCGTCCGACCGTTGATACACGGCGGTCGAGCGGATCATCGGTGGAACTCTGGAAACTGACCGGAGAGGTTTCCGTCATGCCATAGGCAATGGTGACTTCGCGCATGTTCATCCGGTCCACGACCCGCTTCATGACTTCCACCGGGCAGGGCGAACCGGCCATGATGCCGGTGCGCAGGGCCGACAGGTCAAAACTCGAAAACTGCGGGTGATCGAGCATGGCGATGAACATGGTGGGCACGCCGTGCAAGGCGGTGCAGCGCTCGCTGGCGACCACTTGCAAGGTTGCCAGCGGATCGAAGCCCTCGGCCGGATGCACCATGGTCGAGCCGTGGGTGACACAGGCAAGGTTGCCCAGCACCATGCCGAAGCAGTGATACAGAGGCACGGGAATGCACAGCCGGTCGTCGGGCGTCAGGCGCATCGCTTCGCCGATGAAGAAACCGTTGTTCAGGATGTTGTGATGGGTCAAGGTCGCGCCCTTCGGCGTGCCGGTCGTGCCCGAGGTGAACTGGATGTTGATCGGATCGTCGAATTGCAGTTCGTTGCCGACCTTCTCGAGTGCGGCAAGTTCGCCGGCAGTCGGTGCCGTCAGCATGGAATCAAAATTGAGCATGCCCGGTGTTTTTTCGCTACCCATGCGGATCACGTACTGCAGCGCGGGCAGCCGCGCCGCACGCAAGGGACCGGGAGCCTGGGTGGCGAGTTCCGGCGCCAGGTCGCCGAGCATTTCCAGATAATTGCTGGACTTGAACACCGGGGCAAGAATCAGCGCCCGGCAGTCGACCTTGTTCAGGGCATACTCGAGCTCGGACCGGCGATAGGCCGGATTGATATTCACCATCACCAGCCCGGCCTTGGCCGTGGCGAACTGGGTCAACACCCACTCCAGGTTGTTCTGCGACCAGATGCCGATGCGCTCGCCGCGCCTCAGGCCGAGGCGCATCAGCCCGCAGGCCAGCTGGTCGACCTGGTCATGGAGTTGGGCATAGGTGAGTCTCGCCTTCTGGTGCGTGACCACCAGCGCTTCCCGGGCCGCATGCCGCGCACAAACTTCATCGAAGTAGCTGCCGATCGTCTGCCCGATCAGGGGCTGCGCGCTGGCGCCATGGACGTAGCTCGATGTTTCGGTCATTTGCGATTGTTCCCCGTCGGAAATTGCCGATTCATTTTTCCGGTAGCAGGCCATTCAGGGAAAACAGATAATCCTTTTGTCCCAAACTTACTGCCGCCGTGATATTGCTGCGATCGACCCTGGACATGAGCTTGAGGCTCATGACGTGGTCCTGGCTGCTCAGCAGCAAGACGCCCGAATTTCCGAACAAATGGATGCTGCCATCATCGTGGCTCAGGATGCCGGTGATGGACTGTTGGGTTCCGCTGGGAACCGCGGTCCAGGTGAGTCCCTTGTCGGCGCTGCGATACACGTGCCCGCGCATGCCGGCGGCAATCACACTGCCGTCCTTTTGCACCAGGCCGGTCCAGAACGATCCCTTGTTGTCGGTCTGGATCGCCGTCCAGCTGCGACCGCCATCGGTCGAGCGCAATAATCTTCCGGCCTCGGCGGCGACAAATGCCAGTCCGTCGGGCCCGGCGAATATCTGGAACAGGTGACTGTCCCCTGCCTCGCCCTCGACCAGCTTTCGTTCCTTCCAGTTCTTGCCGCCGTCGTCGGTTTCCAGTGCCACCCCGAACTGCCCCACCGCCAGGCCGTGTTGCGCATTCTCGAACCAGATCGACATCAATACGCGATCCTTGCCCGGCTCGGCACGCTGTACCTGCCAGTTTTCGCCGCCGTCGGAAGTTGTCAAGATCGTGCCGTCGTGTCCGGCGGCCCAGCCCTGCTTGTCGTTGAGAAAAACCACGCTGGTCAGCACGGTGCGCGTCGGCACGCTTTTGGCCTGACGGAATTTCTTGCCGTCGTCGGACAGAATCACGACGCCATAGTCACCCACGGCCACGATGCGCTTGCCGGCCAGCGTCGCGGCGATGATGGCGACCTTTTCGATGTGCGCGATTACGGGCGCATTGCTCTGGGCGCCGCTTGGCTTCGCCGTCTCGCCAGCGCCGACTTTTACGCTGACGAGCAGTGCCAGGCCAAGGATCAGGCCGGCAACACGATGGATACGACGTGTGATCATGATCGTCATCTCGTCAATGGCCGATGGCCGGGGCCTTGACCGGCCCCTTGCGCGGGAACAGGGAATCGAGCTTGACGGCAAACGCAGGCAGCACCGTAATTGCCATCACCATGTTGATCATGAACATGAAGGTCAGCAGGATGCCCATGTCCGCCTGGAACTTGAGGTCGGAAAACGCCCAGGTTGCGACACCGACCGACAATGTGATAGCGGTAAAGATGGTGGCTATCCCGACTTCACGCAAAGCCCCTTCCAGCGCAACTTTCATGGTCTCGCCGCGCGAGAGATGGATCAGCAGCCGGTTGTAGATGTAGAACGCGTAGTCGACGCCGATACCCGTGGCCAGCACCATCACCGGCAGCGTCGCCACGGTCAGGCCGATGTCGAGCGTCTTCATGAACCAGTAGCCGAGGAAGGTCGCCACCGTCAGCGGCACGCAGCAAGCCAGCATGGCGCGCCAGTCGCGATAGGCCAGCAGTACCAGGATCATGATGGCTGCGTACACGTAGAGCATCATCGGCAGTTCGCGCGCCTCGATCTCCTCGTTGGTCGCCGCCAGAACTCCGGCATTGCCGGATGCCAGCAGGACTTTCATCCCGAGCGGTTCCGCCGGATGGGCCTGGCGGAACTCTTTCACCGCATTGACCGCCACCTTGATGGTGGTGGCCTTGTGGTCGGCCAGGTAGATATTGGCCGCCATCATGGTGCAAGCGCGGTTGAACAGGCCGCCGGCTTCCGGCAGATAGCCCACGGCGACCTGCAGGGCCTTGCTGTCGCGCGGCAGTGCGGCCAGCTTCGGATTGCCCTCGTTCAGGCCGGCGTTGGCGAACTTGGCCATCGCCGAAAGCGAGCCCACCGACAGCACACCCGGCACCTGGGCCATGTGCAGCGTGAATTGATCGATGTAATTCACCACCGGGAAGCTGTTGCAGGAATCGTTCGGGGTTTCGA
>JBIKKY010000107.1:0-5406 GCA_044360105.1 Sulfuritalea sp. | reverse complement strand
CCGCCGATCAGCACCGGGCGCCGGCCGTAGCGGTCGGACAACGGGCCGCTGACGAGTTGCGCGGTGCCGAAGCCGAAGACGAACAGCGACAGTGTTTGCTGCACGGCAGCCGGGCTGACGCCGAAATTGGTTGCCATGCCGGGCAGCGAGGCGAGGTAAAGGTCGGTCGACAGGGGCTGCAGCATCATGCAGCCGGTGACCAGCCAGAGCAGGGTGGTGGCGCTCATCGGCTCGCGCGCCTGGCGCGACGGATCAGCCACGCTTGTCGCGCATCACGCGGGCTTTCTCGCGCACCCAGTCGCGATCCTTTTCGGCGTCGCGCTTGTCGTGCTGTTTCTTGCCCTTGGCCAGGCCGACCGAAAGCTTGACGCGGCCCTTGCTGTAGTGGAGATCGAGCGGCACCAGCGTGTAGCCGGCGCGCTCCACCTTGCCGATCAGCTTGCTGATTTCCGCTGCGTTGAGCAGCAGTTTGCGGGTGCGCACCGGGTCGGGATGCACGTGGGTCGAGGCCGAGAGCAGGGGCGTGATGTGGGCACCGATGAGGAAGACCTCGCCGTTCTTGACCACCACGTAGGCTTCCTTGATCTGCGCTCGCCCGGCGCGGATAGCCTTCACTTCCCAGCCTTCGAGGACCAGGCCGGCCTCGTAGCGCTCTTCGATGAAGTAATCGTGGAATGCCTTCTTGTTGTCGGCGATGCTCATGGGGCGGCGCTAAGAGCCTATTTCAGTAGGAATCGTACCCCGCGCCGGCTGGCGTTGGGATGCGATGCGAGGCGGAGGGAGTGCGGCAGGGTATATCCCTGCAAGCGACCGACAACGTGGCGGCGCGCCCAACGCCAGCCGGCCCTGCGGGTTGAGCACATGATCGGCGTCTGCGGCGTTGCAGCGCTTGCCAATGGAACAACCATTGGCTGCGCACTGCGCCTTGCATCCATCCGATCCTGTGCTCAACGCGGGGCATGATTCCTACTGAAATAGACTCTAAAATGCGGCATTCTACTGCACCCCGTCTACCCGGCTTTGCCATGGCCCTGGTCGAAAAATCGGTACTGATCGAACGCACGTCGGCGCAGATGTTCGCCCTCGTCGACGGGATCGAGGACTATCCGGTCTTCCTGCCCTGGTGCGGCGGCACGGATCTTCATGAACGCACGCCGACGCGCACCGCGGCGACGGTGCATATCAATTACCACGGGCTCAAGTCCCACTTCTCGACCGAAAACATCAAGGTCGAGCCGACGCTGATGGACATCCGCCTGACCGACGGGCCCTTCACCCACATGGACGGCCACTGGCGCTTCACGCCGCTGGGCGACACCGCGTGCAAGGTAGAATTTCGCCTGCACTATGAGTTTTCCAGCCAGTTGCTGGAAAAGGCGCTGGGGCCGGTCTTCCACCACATCGCCAACACCTTCGTCGATTCCTTCGTCAAACGGGCGCAAAAAGTCTATGGCTGAAACCATCCACGTCGAGCTTGTGTATGCCCTGCCCACGGTCCAGGAAGTCGTCGGCCTTGACCTGCCCGCCGGCAGCACCGTCGGCCAGGCCATCGAAGCCTCGGGCCTGCTGGCGAAACATCCGGAAATCGACCTGGCGAAGAACAAGCTGGGCATCTACGCCAAACTGGCCAAGGCCGATACGGCCTTGCGCGACCGCGACCGGGTGGAAATCTACCGGCCCCTGATCGCCGATCCCAAGGAAGTGCGCAAGCAGCGCGCGGCCGAGGGCAAGGTCATGAAAAAGGGCGGCGGCGAGGCCGGCGAAGCCTGAGCCTCGGGCAGATCTACGTTCCAAAAGTCGGCGCTGGCGATACGGCGCTGGGCCGAATAAGCGGCCTTTGCTCTCGCGTATAATGCGTTTTTGGAAACAAGGAATTTATTATGCGACTGCTCCAGAAGGCGCTGACGTTTGACGACGTCCTCCTGGTACCCGCCCATTCGGCGATCCTCCCACGCGACGTCAGCCTCGCCACCCGCCTCACCCGCAAGATACAGTTGAACCTGCCCCTGCTCTCCGCCGCCATGGACACGGTGACGGAAGCCCGCCTGGCGATTGCCCTGGCCCAGGAAGGCGGCATCGGCATCGTGCACAAGAACCTGAACCCCAAAGGGCAGGCCGCCGAAGTGGCCAAGGTCAAGCGTTTCGAATCCGGCGTGCTGAAGGATCCGATCACCGTGCCGCCGACCATGAGCGTGCGCGAAGTGCTGGCCTTGACCCGCAGCTACCGCATTTCCGGCCTGCCGGTGGTGGATAACGGCGTCGTGGTCGGCATCGTCACCAACCGCGATACGCGTTTCGAGACCAACCTCGACCAGGCCGTGCGCAACATCATGACGCCGCGCGAGCGCCTGATCACGGTAATGGAGGGAAGTTCGCCCGAGGAAGCCAAGGCGCTGATGCACAAGCATCGCCTGGAGCGCGTGCTGGTGGTCAATGCCGCCTTTCAGTTGCGCGGCCTGGTGACCGTCAAGGACATCCTCAAGTCCAGCGAACACCCGTTTGCCTGCAAGGACGAGCAGGGCCACCTGCGCGTCGGCGCCGCGATCGGCGTCGGTGAAGGCACCGAGGAACGCGCCGAACTGCTGGCAGAGGCCGGCGTCGATGTGATCGTGGTCGATACCGCCCACGGCCATTCCGAAGGCGTGCTGAAGCGCGTGCAGTGGGTGAAGAAGAATTTCCCGCAGGTGGAAGTGATCGGCGGCAACATCGCCACGGCCAGCGCGGCCAGGGCCCTGGTCGATCACGGCGCCGACGGCGTCAAGGTCGGCATCGGCCCCGGTTCGATCTGCACCACGCGCATCGTCGCCGGTGTCGGCGTACCGCAGATCACGGCCGTCGAAATGGTCGCCAACGCACTGGCGGCGAGCGGCATACCCCTTATCGCCGATGGCGGCATCCGCTTTTCGGGCGACATCTCCAAGGCCATCGCGGCCGGCGCCAGTTCGGTGATGCTGGGCGGACTCTTCGCCGGCACCGAGGAAGCGCCCGGCGAAACCGTGCTGTACCAGGGGCGCTCCTACAAGGCCTATCGCGGCATGGGCAGCCTCGGCGCGATGAAGGACGGCGCCGCCGACCGCTACTTCCAGGATTCCGACGCCAATGTCGAAAAGCTGGTGCCGGAAGGCATCGAAGGCCGCGTCCCCTACAAGGGCCCGGTGATCGCCGTTATCCACCAGTTGATGGGCGGGTTGCGGTCTTCGATGGGCTATGTCGGCTGCGCCACGATCGATGAAATGCGGGCCAAAGCCGAATTCGTCGAAATCACCTCGGCCGGCATCCGCGAATCGCATGTGCATGATGTGCAGATCACCAAGGAAGCACCGAACTACCACATCGACTGATTTTGTTTCCGACGGCAAAGGCGGCTACGGCCGCTTTTGTCATTTCAGGGGTTCCCGCCATGGCTCACCAAAAGATTCTCATTCTGGATTTCGGTTCGCAAGTCGCGCAACTCATTGCCCGTCGCGTGCGCGAGCAGCAGGTGTATTGCGAAATGCATCCCTTCGACGTCAGCGAGGACTTCATCCGCGAGTTCAAGCCGCAGGGGATCATTCTTTCCGGCGGCCCCAATTCGGTCTATGAAGCCGCGGAATGGAAGGCGCCCGACATCGTGTTCAAGCTGGGCGTGCCGGTGCTGGGCGTCTGCTACGGCATGCAGACCATGGCGGCGCAGCTCGGCGGCAAGGTCGAAAGCAGCCACAAGCGCGAATTCGGCTACGCGGAAATGCGCGCGCGCGGGCACTCGAAGCTGTTCGACGGCATCCAGGATCGCACCAACGCCGAAGGACATGGCCTGCTCGAAGTCTGGATGAGCCACGGCGACAAGGTGACGGAGATGCCGCCCGGCTTCAAGCTGATCGGCAGCAACGAATCCACGCCCATCGCCGCCATGGCCGACGAGGCGCGCGGTTTCTATGCCGTGCAGTTCCACCCCGAAGTGACCCATACGCTCAAAGGGCGCGAGGTCTATGCCCGCTTCGTGCGCGACATCTGCGGCTGTCGCGGCGACTGGAACATGCCCAACTATGTCGAGGAAGCGATCGCCAAGGTGCGCGAGCAGGTCGGCCAGGAGGAGGTGATCCTCGGCCTTTCCGGCGGCGTCGATTCCTCGGTGGTCGCCGCGCTGCTGCATCGCGCGATCGGCGAGCAACTGACCTGTGTTTTCGTCGATAACGGCCTGCTGCGGCTCAACGAAGGCGTGCAGGTGATGGATACCTTCGCCCGCAACCTCGGCGTCAAGGTGATCCATGTCGATGCCGTGAACCAATTTATGGGCCACCTGAAAGGCATCGCCGATCCGGAGCAGAAGCGCAAGATCATCGGCCGCGAGTTTGTCGAGGTGTTCCAGGCCGAGGCGCAGAAACTGCCCAACGCCCGCTGGCTGGCGCAGGGCACGATCTACCCCGATGTGATCGAATCTGCCGGCGGCAAGACCAAGAAAGCCCACGCCATCAAGAGCCACCACAACGTCGGCGGCCTGCCCGAAACGCTGAACCTCAAGCTGCTGGAACCCCTGCGCGAGCTGTTCAAGGACGAAGTCCGCGAATTCGGCGTCGCACTGGGCCTGCCGCACGAAATGGTGTATCGCCATCCCTTCCCCGGGCCGGGCCTCGGCGTGCGCATCCTCGGCGAAGTGAAACAGGAATTTGCCGACCTGTTGCGCCGCGCTGATGCCATCTTCATCGACGAACTGCGCGCCGCCGACTGGTACGACAAGACCAGCCAGGCCTTTGCCGTATTCCTGCCGGTGAAGAGCGTCGGCGTCATGGGCGACGGTCGCACCTATGAATACGTGGTGGCCCTGCGAGCGGTGCAGACCTCCGACTTCATGACAGCCAAATGGGCCGAACTCCCGCACGAACTGCTGGGCCGGGTTTCCAACCGCATCATCAACGAAGTGCGCGGCATCAACCGCGTCGTCTACGACATCTCGGGCAAGCCGCCGGCGACCATAGAGTGGGAGTGACCGGCAAAGACGAGCAATAGTTAGCAACGTCTGGCAAATACAGGAAACCGAATAGCTGGCCAAGGAAGTGAGCTACCGGCATTGTCTGGCAACATCAGGCACTGATAGGCAACGATTGAATGATGGTATACGGTTTGGCAAACGTGATCGAACGTCGATGCCGTGAAACATAGCCGATTCGCCGAAACCTGATACGTCAGGTCACTTAAAAATTCGTGATACAGCGGGTTCAGTTGCTGCAGCAGTGTGTCAATTTCAGTGCCCCCGTGATTCTGAATGACTGCAATACGGAAATCTCCGGAACTCACACTTTCGGCCATTATGCACAGTGCCCAATTATGAACAGAGCCTGTTGCTCAGCTTCCGCAAAGCCGATGGGCGTTGGCACTGACCCAAGTTGCCCCGATCATGGCTGGACATAATTATTCATCAAGCGCACA
>JBIKKY010000024.1:0-47979 GCA_044360105.1 Sulfuritalea sp. | reverse complement strand
CGAAGCTGAACGGGCTTGAGGCGACGCAGGAGATACGGCGGCTTCCCGGGTATCGGGACACACCGATCATCGCCATGACGGCCAACGCCTTTGCCGAGGACAAGGCGAAGTGCATGGTAGCGGGGATGAACGACTTTCTGATCAAGCCCTTTAGCCCCGACCAACTGTTTGCGATCTTGCTGCGGGCGCTAAGTCGGGGCGAAGGATAGCGGCAGGTTCAGGGTGTACAGCGGCCCGTGGCCATGACAATGTCAGCAGGCAGCTTGCAGTCTTGAAGAGTCATCCATCCTGACGCCGTTGGCCGTCCCCAAAGACCGGCCATTGCTGGCGCACTTCAGGAGCGAGCCCCATCACCTCAAAAGTCGGCGCTGGCGACACGGTGATGGGTCCGCTCAGGCGCGACGCCAGGTGGTGCCCTGCGGGCCGTCTTCCAGCACGATGCCGGCGGCCTTGAGTTCGTCGCGGATGCGATCGGATTCGGCGAAATTCTTCGCCTTCTTCGCCGTGACGCGGGCGCCGACTTTTGCATCGATTTCTTCATTGCTGAGGCCGCCGGCCGGCGCCGCCTGCAGGAACAACTGCGGGTCGCGCTGCAGCAGGCCCAGCACGCCGCCCAGCGCCTTGAGCTGCGCGGCCAGCGCTGCTTCGCCGCGATTGGCCGCGCCTGCCAGGTCGAACAGCACGGCCATGGCTTCGGGTGTGCCGAAGTCGTCGTCCAGCGCGGCCTTGAAGCGCACGGCGTGGGTTTCGTTCCAATCAACCTGCGCTGCACCGGCGACGCCCTTGAGCGCCGTGTACAGCCGCGTCAGCGCCTGCCGTGCATCGTCGAGGTGGACGTCGGAGTAATTGAGCGGGCTGCGATAGTGGGCGCGCAGGATGAAGAAGCGCACCACTTCGGGATCGTATTTCTTCAGCACCTCGCGGATGGTGAAGAAGTTGCCCAGCGACTTCGACATCTTCTCGTCATCGACGCGAACGAAGCCGTTATGCATCCAGTAATTGACGAACTGGCAGTGGTGCGCGCCTTCGGACTGTGCGATCTCGTTTTCGTGATGGGGAAACTGCAGGTCCTGGCCGCCGCCGTGGATGTCGAAGTGCTTGCCCAGCAGTTGCGAACCCATCGCCGAGCACTCGATGTGCCAGCCCGGGCGCCCCGTGCCCCAGGGCGATTCCCATTTCACTTCGGCCGGCTCGTCGTCGCGCGCGTGCTTCCACAGCACGAAGTCGAGCGGATCCTGCTTGCCGGCCATGACATCGACGCGCTCGCCGGCGCGCAGGTCTTCCAGCGACTTGCCGGAGAGCTTGCCGTAGCCCTCGAACTTGCGCACCGAATAGCAGACGTCATGGCTTTCGGCGACATAGGCGTATCCGTTTTTTTCCAGCGTGCCGATCATGTCCAGCATCTGCGGCACATATTCGGTGGCGCGCGGCTCGGCATCCGGACGCAGCACGCCCAGCGCCCCGGCATCCTCGTTCATCGCGGCGATGAAACGGTCGGTGAGCTGGCGGATCGTCTCGCCGTTTTCCTGGGCGCGGCGGATGATCTTGTCGTCGATGTCGGTGATGTTGCGCACATAGTTCAAGCTGTAGCCGCTGGCCCGCAACCAGCGCGCCACCATGTCGAACACCACCATCACGCGGGCATGCCCGAGATGGCAAAAGTCATACACCGTCATGCCGCAGACGTACATGTTGACGCGGCCGGGTTCAATAGGGACAAAGGCCTGCCTGTCGCGGGCCAGGGTGTTGTATATCTTCAGCATGGGAGAGGGAATCGCCGTAATCCGGCGGTAAGTTGGAAGATGGACGCGAAAGGCGCCTATTATCGCGCCATTGATCGAACTCGGTCAGGTTGTCGGAATGGCGGGCTTATTGGTAGAATCAGCCGATGAATCCGGGGTGATTTTGTCCCGGTGGAAACCGGTTCCGGTCCAAGCCGGGGTCGGCCGGACCGGCCTCGAACGCAAAGGCCGATCCATGGCGCAATGCAGGCCAGATTGATACCATTCGAGCGGGCATCGAGGCACAGCGGCTGCAAGCAGATTCATTTCGGGCAACAGACAACGAGAAGCACATACCATGATCCAATTCCGCTTCAACGTCTCAAACCTTCTCGTTTCGGCGGCTATGGCTGCGCTCCTGCTGCTGGCGCCGGCTGTTCATGCCGACGCCCTGCAGGACATCAACAAACAGATCAAGCAGGGACAGTATTCCCAGGCGCTGGAGCAGGTCGACAAGTACCTGGCGGGCAAGCCCAAGGATGCCCAGGCGCGCTTCCTCAAGGGCATCATCCTGACCGAGATGAACAAGCCCAACGAGGCCATCGTGGTATTCACCAAGTTGACCGAGGACTATCCGGAACTGCCCGAGCCCTACAACAACCTCGCCGTCATCTACGCCCAGCAAAAACAGTTCGACAAGGCCAAGCAGGCGCTGGAAATGGCCATCCGTACCCACCCCTCCTATGCCACGGCGCATGAGAACCTGGGTGACATCTACGCGCGGCTGGCAAGCCAGTCCTATGACAAGGCCTTGCAGATAGATTCATCGAACTCCAGCGCGCAGAACAAGCTGGCCCTGATTCGCGACCTGATGGGCAGCACCGGTCGCCCCGGCAAGTCTTCCAAACCGATCGGCGAAGCGCGCCCGGCGGAACCGGCCAAGGTCGCAGAGGCAGCCAAACCCGTTGCTGCCGCCCCGGCCGCCGCAACGCCGGCCCCAGCTGCGACAACACCGGTTCCTGCTGCCGCTGCATCCAAACCCGCCCCGCCCCCCGCCGCTGATGCGAATGGCGAGATCACTCGTGCGATCGAACTGTGGGCTGCGGCCTGGTCGCGCAAGGACATCAAGGCTTACCTGGCCGCCTATGCGCCCGACTTCAAGACGCCGGGCGGCGGGTCGCGTTCGCAGTGGGATGCGGAACGACAAAAGCGCATCGACAAGCCCGGTGCAATCCAGGTCACCGTGGAAAACATGCGCGTCAGCGTCGATGGCGACACGGCAACGGCAAAATTTCGCCAGAATTACAAGTCGGCCACGCTCACGACCTCGAGCAACAAGGTGCTGCAGCTCGGCAAGCGTGACGGCAAGTGGCTGATCCTGCAGGAGCGGGTCGGCAGTTGATGCGCTACCTGTCACGTTCCTGTCTGGGTATCGCCGGCGGCGCCCTGCTTCTTGCGTCGGGTCTGGCACTGGCCGCCGGCAAAGCGCCAGCGCATCTCAAGAAAGACTCCGGCGGCACCATCGCCGAGGCAAGCTATACGGATTCCGGTCCGGAGCCGCTGCTGGCCAAGGTATTCGACGCCATCGAAGGCAACCGGCTCGACCTTGCCATGCAGCAGACGGATATGTTGATCAAGGCCTATCCAACTTTCCGCCTGGCGCACCTGGTCAAGGGTGATCTGCTTCTGGCCCGCTCCCGCCACCTGACCGCCTTCGGCGAGGGCGGCGGACCCGCGGCCGGCGAAAAGGTTGCCGATCTGCGCGAGGAAGCCACCGTCCGCCTCAAGGGTTACCGCAGCAAGCCGCCGGCCGATTACGTGCCGCGCTATTTGTTGCAGATGCATCCGGAGCAAAAGCACGCCGTGGTGGTAGACACCCAGAAGTCGCGTCTCTACCTTTATCAGAACGACAATGGCACGCCGCGTTTCGTCGCCGACTATTACATTTCGCAGGGCAAGCTCGGTGCCGACAAGGCGCGCGAGGGCGACAAGAAGACGCCGATCGGCGTCTATCACGTCACCTCCAGCCTGCCGCGGCAGAAGCTGACCGATTTTTACGGCAGCGGCGCCTTCCCGATCAACTATCCCAACGAATGGGACAAGCGCCAGGGGCGCAACGGCCACGGCATCTGGCTGCACGGCACGCCATCGGACACCTTCTCGCGTCCGCCCAAGGCTTCCGACGGCTGCGTAGTGCTCGCCAACCAGGACCTCGACCTGCTGGCCAAGAATCTGCAGGTCGGATTGACCCCGGTGATCATTAGCAACAGCATCGAATGGCTGTCGCTCGACGACTGGCAGAGCGAGCGCAGTTCGCTGCTCAGGAATGTCGAGGAATGGCGGCAGGACTGGGAGAGCCGCAACATCGACAGCTACGCGCAGCACTACTCGCACAAGTTCAATGCCGAACGCCGCGGCTACAAGGACTGGGTCGAACAGAAGCGCAAGGTGAATGCCGCCAAGAGCTGGATCAAGGTCGGCACCGACAATATCAGCATGTTCCGCAATCCCGGCAAGGAAGAATACGTCGTCGTCACCTTCGAGCAGGATTACCGCTCCAGCAATCTTTCCGGCCAGATGAAGAAGCGCCAGTACTGGATCAAGGAAGGCGGCCGCTGGAAGATCGTCTACGAAGGCGCTGCGTAAAATAGCTGCTGGTCCGACCCAGGCCGTCATTCCCCTTACCCCCTTGCCCGATATCCCCGGAGGTCCCATGCATCGCCTGTATCTGCCTGTTTTCGCATTTCTGTTCAGCATTGCCGCCCATGCGGCCAATCCCCAACTCGAGGTGAAAACCTCACAAGGGACAGTGACCATCGAACTCTACCAGGACAAGGCACCCAAGACGGTGGAGAACTTCCTGCAATACGCGAAGGACGGCTTCTTCAACGGCACCATCTTCCACCGCGTGATTCCCGGCTTCATGATCCAGGGCGGCGGCTTTACCCCGGACCTGAAACAGAAAGACACCCGTGCCCAGATTCAGAACGAGGCCAAGAACGGCCTGAAGAATGAAACCGGCACGCTGGCCATGGCCCGCACCGGCGATCCGCATTCGGCCAGTGCCCAGTTCTTCATCAACCTCAAGGAGAACAGTTTCCTCGACTATCCGGGCCGCGACGGCTGGGGTTATGCCGTGTTCGGCAAGGTCGTGCAGGGCTTCGACGTCGTGCAGAAAATCGCCCTGGTGCCGACCGGCAATGCCGGACCGCACCAGAACGTGCCGAACACGCCGGTGCTCATCGAATCCGTCAAGCTGCTGCCGGCAAAGAAATAATCACCACAGGACTGAAATCATGATCAAGCTCACCACAAATCACGGCGTCATCACCCTCGAACTCGATGCCGAAAAGGCGCCCAAGAGCGCCGCCAACTTTCTGGCTTATGTCGCCGCCGGCCATTACGACAATACGATTTTCCACCGCGTCATCGACGGCTTCATGATCCAGGGCGGCGGCTTCGAGCCCGGCATGGACCAGAAGCCGGTGAATGCCCCGATAGAAAACGAAGCGAAAAACGGCCTCAAAAATGCGATGTACACCGTCGCCATGGCCCGTACCAGCGACCCGCACTCGGCGACGGCGCAGTTCTTCATCAATGTCGGCGACAACGACTTCCTCGACAATGACAAATGCCAGGACGGCTGGGGCTACTGCGTATTCGGTCACGTCGTCGACGGCAAGGACGTCGTAGACGCGATCAAGGCGGTCAAGACCGGCAACAAGGGCTTCCACCAGAATGTACCGCGCGAAGACGTCATCATCGAGCGCGCCGAAGTCGTCTAAAAGCTTACGAATAAATCTACTGCGCGTGCCGGATCGGGGCTTGGGCGGTGCTCGCTATCCTCATGTACAACAACGTACATTCCGGTAGCTGCGCTCCGGCCGCACCCCGCTGCGGCCCGCTCGCTACGATTTCTTCGCAAGCTTCGAATCTTCTGCGGATAGTTCCATGTTGACCGTCTCAGGAACCGCCCGCTTTGTCTCCGACCTCCACCTGCGGGCCGAGCGGCCCGACCTGACGCGGCGTTTCGCCGTCTTTCTCGCCGATACTGCCGCCTCGAATGTCGCCACCCTGTTCATCCTCGGCGACCTGTTCGAGTACTGGATCGGCGACGATGACCTGGCCGCATCTTTCAATGCCGACGTCTGTGCCTTGCTGCGCGGCACTGCCGACATGGGCACGCGGATTTTCTTCATCGCCGGCAACCGCGACTTCCTGATTGGCGAGGCCTTTGCCGCCGCGGCGGGAATGTCACTCCTGCCGGAAACCGCGAAAGTCGGCGCCGGCGACACGGCGACCTTGTTGATGCATGGCGATACGCTGTGCAGCGACGACCTGCCCTATCAGGAATTCCGACGCATGGTGCGTGCGCCGGAATGGCAGCGGGATTTTCTGGCCCGACCGCTGGCGGAACGCCGCATCGAGGTGGAGTCGCTGCGGCGCCGCAGTATCGAGGCGATGAAGAGCAAGACTGCCGAGATCATGGACGCCAACGCCAACGCAATCCGCGCAGCCTTGACCGAACACGGCTGCACCCGGCTGATCCACGGCCACACGCATCGACCCAACCACGAACGCATCCAACTCGCCGCGGGCAGCGCGGAACGCTGGGTGCTGTCCGACTGGGATACCGGTCGCGGCGACGCGCTTGAAATCGGCCCCGGCGGCAACATCCGCCGCATCGACCTTTCGGCCTAGCTCAAGCCGCGGGCCAGGTCCGCCTGCAAGTCGGCCGGGCTTTCCAGGCCGACCGCAATCCGCAACAAGCCTTCGCCGATGCCCGACGCCACGCGTGCCTCGGCCGAAATGCGGCCATGGGTGGTCGATGCCGGATGGGTAATAGTAGTCTTGGTGTCACCCAGGTTGGCGGTGATCGACAGCAGGCGGCAGTTGTCCACCACGCGCCATGCCGCTTCACGCCCGCCCTTGACCTCGAAGGAAACTATGGCGCCGCCCCCGGCCTGCTGCTTCATCGCCAGCGCATGCTGGGGATGCGAGGCAAGCCCGGGATAGAACACCCGCGCCACCTGCGGCAGGGCTTCCAGCCACTGCGCCATTTCGTGCGCGTTGGCGGACTGCGCCTGCATGCGCACCGAAAGCGTTTCCAGACCCTTGAGAATCACCCAGGCATTGAACGGCGACAGCGTCGGTCCGGCGGTGCGCAGGAACTTGAAGACTTCCTCGGTCAGGGCTCGCGCGCCGCAAACCGCCCCGCCCAGCACCCGCCCCTGCCCGTCAAGATACTTGGTGGCGGAATGGATGATGAGATCGGCACCGAGCTGCAGCGGTCGCTGCAGGGCCGGCGTGCAAAAACAGTTGTCGACCACCAGCAGCGCGCCGGCAGTGTGCGCCACTTCGGCCAGCGCCGCGATATCGAAGACTTCGGTCAGCGGATTGGACGGCGTCTCGATGAAAACCAGCTTCGTATTCGGCCGCATGGCGGCGCGAAAGGCCTCGATGCTGCCCTGGTCGACGAAAGTGGTTTCCACACCGAAGCGCGGCAGGATGTTGCCGAACAACTGTTGCGTGGCGCCGAAAATGCTGCGCGAAGCGACGATGTGCTCGCCGCCGTTCATCAGTGCCATCACCGTCGACAGGATCGCCGCCATGCCGGTGGCCGTGGCGACGCAGGCCTCCGCACCCTCCAGTGCGGCCAGCCGCTCCTGCAGGTTGGTGACCGTGGGATTGGTGAAACGGGCGTAGACATTGCCGGCCTCGGCCCCGGAAAAACGCGCCGCGGCTTGCGCCGCATTCTCGAAGACGAAGCTCGAAGTGAGATAGAGCGCCTCGGAGTGTTCGTTGAACTGGCTGCGCTCCTGGCCGGCGCGCACGGCGAGGGTATCGAAAGACCAGCCCGATGCATCGAGCACGTTCATCCCGCCTGCACCAGATTCAGGTCAAGTTGTTCGCCATCCTGTGCGTCGAAACCGTCATGGTCATCCTGCCTCTGCGCCGGAGGCAGGGAACGCCGGTCCTCCATGCCTTGCAGATAGGCGGCGCTGATGTCACCGGTGATGTAGTGGCCGTCAAAACAGGAGGTCTCGAACTGGGTCACGGTCGGATTTACGGCGCGCACGGCAGCCCTGAGCGCATCCAGGTCCTGATAGATCAGGGCATCGGCGCCGATTTCGCGGCAGATTTCATCGTCACTGCGGAAGGCGGCGATCAGTTCGCTGCGCGTCGGCATGTCGATGCCATAGACATTGGCGAAGCGCACCGGCGGCGAGGCGGAGGCAAAATAGACTTTCTTCGCCCCGGCTTCGCGCGCCATCATGATGATCTCGCGACTGGTGGTGCCGCGCACGATCGAGTCATCGACCAGCAGCACGTTGCGCCCCCTGAATTCCTGGCTGATGGCGTTGAGCTTCTGCCGCACGGATTTGCGCCGCGTGGCCTGCCCCGGCATGATGAAGGTGCGTCCGATGTAGCGGTTCTTGACGAAACCCTCGCGGTAGGGAAGATTCAGCCGCGCCGCCAGTTCCATGGCCGAATGCCGGCTGGAATCGGGAATCGGGATCACCGCATCGATTTCGATGTGCGGCATGGTCAGGCGAATCTTGTCGGCCAGGTAGTCGCCCATCTTGGCCCGCGTCTCGTACACCGAAATCCCGTCCATCACGGAGTCGGGGCGCGCCAGATAGACGAACTCGAACATGCACGGCGCATGAAGGGTGCGCTCGGCGCATTGGCGGCTGACGAAGTTGCCGCGCATGTCGATCAGCACCGCCTCGCCCGGCTCGACGTCGCGCAGCATCTTGAAGCCCAGCGTATCGATCGCCACGCTCTCCGAGGCCACCATGTATTCCATGCCATCCGGGGTCTCGTTGCGGCCCATCACCAGCGGCCGGATGCCGTAAGGGTCGCGGAAAGCCAGCAGGCCGTAGCCGGCGATCATCGCCACCACGGCATAGGCCCCTTTGACACGGCGATGCACGCCGGCCACCGCCTTGAAGATCGTCTCGGCATCGACCTGGTACTTGGTCGAGGCGGCCTGCAGTTCGTGCGCCAGCACGTTGAGCAGCACCTCCGAATCGGAGTTGGTGTTCATGTGGCGCAGGTCCTGCAGGAACATGTCCTGCTTCAACTGGTCGGCATTGGTCAGGTTGCCGTTGTGCGCCAGCATCAGGCCGAAGGGAGAATTCACGTACAAGGGCTGCGCCTCGGCGGCATTTTCGGCCGAACCCGCCGTCGGATAGCGGCAATGACCGATGCCCCAGTTGCCGACCAGGCTGCGCATGTTGCGCGTGCGGAAGACGTCGCGCACCAGGCCGGAGCCCTTGTGCATGTGGAAACGTCCGCCCTCGGCGGTGGCTACGCCGGCGGCATCCTGACCCCGGTGCTGGAGCACCTGCAGGCCGTCATAGAGCAACTGGTTCACCGGCGTGGTGGCCACCACACCCAGAATTCCGCACATGGTCCTTCTCCGCAGGGCCGTCCCAAGGGGAAGCAGCCAAAACATGGACGGGCACCGCCCGTGGACAATTTTCGCCCCCTTCCCAAAGAAGGGGGAAGGGGGGTGTTACTTTCTCTATCGATACCGAATCCGTTTTGCCGCGTCTTCAGGCAACCAGGGTTTTGCTGCAATTATCACCGTCTCCAGCGGCGGCGCCAGCATCGCATCGCGCCACCACACAGCCTTCGGCAAGGGCGTCATCCCCGCCACCAGTACAGCCGCCAACACCACCAGAACTCCGCGCAGGACACCGAAACCCGCACCCAGCAGCCTATCCAGCAAACCGAGACCGGCCGCCTTCAGCAACAGCGAAATCAACATGCGCGCAATTGCTACGACCAGCAGAACGCCAAAAAAAATCAGCACATAAGCCACCGCCAATCGCAAACCGGGTTCGGCAATCTGTCCCGCCAGCAAAGAAGCGACCTCTGTCGCCACCGCACGCGCAACCAGAAAAGCCACAATCCAGGCGGCGAGCGCCAGCAACTCGCTAACCACACCACGCCACAAACCCACCAGCACCGACGCGGATACGACTGTCAGCACCGCGTAATCAAATACGGTCATCGCCCTACTTTGGCGCTACCGGACCGTCTACATCGATGATCTTGAGCCGCCCGCGGGCCTTCTCGGCCGCTTCCTGGCTGGCAAAGGGCCCCGCCCGAACTCGTGTGCGCGGGCCCTGCGGCGACTCGATCTTTTCCGAATACGCGGGAACGTTGATGCCTTTCAGTTTTGACAGCAGTACGTTGACGTTGCCTGCGTCCTTGTAGGCGCCCAGCTGAATTACCCATTGACCCGCGGCATCGTTAGTCTCCTGGGACACCGGCTTTTCCGCCACAGCGGCCTTCTTCTCTTGGGCTGCAGGCTTCTCCGCCAGTTTCGCAGACGGTGCCGCAATCGCCCGTGCGGTCGGTTTGGCCGACGCGGGGGTCGATGTGGATAGCGCGGGCGCGGGCTCGGTTTTCGCCTGGGCAGGGGCCTTTTCCTCGGTAACCGGCTTCGGCTCCGGCGCCGGCATGGGAGCTGCGGGCTTGCCCGGCAGGAGTTTGGAGGCGAAGCCGGTCGAATCCTGGCTCGGGATGCGGACATGGATGTCCTGGCTCAGCGGGCGCGGTTCGCGATCCATTACCATCGGCAGGACGATGACGGCAAACAATGCAAGCGCGACGGCACCGACCAGCCGGCGGCGAGCACGCTTCTTCAACTGCAGTTCGTCAGGCGTCGTGTCTTGTTCCGCCATCTTGGTTACGCGAGGTTAGCTCGGGCGGCCATGCGCCTGCAGGGCCGCAACAACAGTGAGGAAGGATCCGAAGGCAAGAATTCTATCATCTTCGCCGGCCTTCTCTTGTGCGAATTCGAGCGCCGCTGCGGGCGAAGCGAAGCGGCCCGCGACCGCCAGTCCCCTTGCCGCCAGGCGCGCCGCCAGAAAGTCGGCGCTGGCGGCACGGCGGCCTTCCAGCGTGCAGGGCAGCCAGTGTGTCACCCGCTCGCCGATGGCGTCGATGACGCCCTCAATGTCCTTGTCGGCGAGCATGCCGAACACCGCCCAGGTGTTGCGATGGAAACCCATTTCGCCCAGGTTAGCGGCCAGCACGCGGGCCGCCTGCGGATTGTGGGCAACATCGAGCACGACAGCCGGACGGCCCGGCAGGACCTGGAAGCGGCCCGCCAGTTCGACTTCGATCAGGCCCCGGCGGATGTCCTTCATGGCCACCGGCAGATCCATGTGCAAGGCGTCGAGCGCAGCCAGGACGCAGGCGGCATTGGCCAACTGCCGCTCGCCGCGCAAGGCCGGAAAGGCCAGCCCGCCGCGCCGCGTGACTCCGGCGGCGGCTCCCTGCCCTGGGCCACCGGCCGCACGGCCCCAATACAGCCACTGCTGCTCCTGCCGCTGATAGCCGAAATCCCGTCCCATGACCTGCAAGCCGGCGCCAAGGTACGCGGCATGCGCGACAAGGGATTGCGGCGGCTGCGGATCGCCGCAGATTGCCGGAATGCCGGCGCGGAAAATGCCGGCTTTCTCGCGCCCGATCGACTCGCGGTCCGGCCCGAGAAATTCCATGTGGTCGAGATCGATGCCGGTAACGATGGCGCACGCGGGCCGATACACGTTGGTGGCATCGAGGCGCCCGCCCAGGCCCACCTCGAGGATGATGACATCGAGATCCGCTGCGCCGAAAACTTCCCACGCCGCCAGGGTGCCGAACTCGAAGTAGGTCAGCGCAACGTCACCTCGCACCTGCTCGACGCGGGCGAATGCAGCGCAGAGACTGTCGTCATCGACGGCGACGCCGTTGATCCGTACCCGCTCGTTGTAGCGCAGCAGATGCGGCGAGGTGTACAGCCCGGTGCGATAGCCGGCGGCGAGCAGGATGCGCTCCAGCATGGCACAGACCGATCCTTTGCCGTTGGTGCCGGCGACCAGAATGACCGGGCAGGTTTCGCGCTGCGCGAGCCGCGCCTTGGCCGCGGCCACCCGCTCCAGACCCAGTTCGATGCCGGCGCTGCCGCGCGGATGCAGCGCTTCGAGGTGCGCCAGCCAGGCGTCAAGCCCCCGCGGCAAACCCGGCGCCTGGAGCATCAGGGTGCGGGGACGCGTTGCAGCAGTGTAATCAGCGAGGCCAGTTTGTCGCGCAGGTCGCGGCGATCGACGATCATGTCGATGGCGCCTTTTTCGAGCAGGAATTCGGCGCGCTGGAAGCCCTCCGGCAGCGTTTCGCGCACCGTCTGTTCGATCACCCGCGGCCCGGCGAAGCCGATCAGGGCGCCCGGTTCGGCGATCACCACGTCGCCGACGAAGGCGAAGGAAGCGGAAACACCGCCCATGGTGGGATCGGTCAGCAGTGTTATGAAGGGCAACTGGTGATGGGTCAGTTGCGTCACGGCGGCCGTGGTCTTCGCCATCTGCATCAGCGAGAACAGGCCCTCCTGCATACGCGCGCCGCCCGAGGCCGTGATGCAGATGAAAGGCGACTGCAGTTCGATCGCCGCCTTGACGCCGCGCACGAAGCGTTCGCCGACCACGGCACCCATCGAACCGCCGAGGAACTCGAACTCGAAGCAGGCCACCACCACCGGCACGGTCTTGATCGCACCCTGCATCACCACCATGGCATCGGCCTCGCCGGTATCCTCGTTGGCGGCGACCAGGCGATCGACATAGCGCTTGCTGTCCTTGAACTTCAGCGGATCCATCGGAATGACTTCGCTGCCGATCTCGAAACGCCCTTCCGGATCAAGCAGGGCATCGAGCCGCACGCGGGCGCGAATCCGCAGATGGTGGGCGCACTTGGGGCAGACGTTCTGGTTGCCCTCCAGATCGCTGCCATAGAGCACGGCCTCGCAGGCCGGGCACTTGGCCCAAAGTCCCTCCGGCATGGCTTTGCGCGCGCCTTCCGAGCGCTTGATCTTCGGCGGCAGGAGTTTCTGTAGCCAGCTCATACCATCGCACCTCGCTTTTCAGTGGCGGCATCCATTGCCGCCCGTATCCCGGACAGAAAGCCCTGTACCCGCCCCGGCGCCTCGCCGGCCGGCGATGATTCGATTTCCTCGATGATGCGACTACCGATCACCACTGCATCCGCAACTGCAGCGATGCGCGCGGCGGTTGCACCGTCGCGGATGCCGAAGCCGACGCCGACCGGCATGCCGACCTTCGCGCGGATCAGCGGAATGCGCCGTGCCACCTCATCGAGGTCGAGCGCGCCCGAACCCGTGACGCCCTTCAGCGACACGTAATAGATGTAGCCGCTGCCGATCTGCGCCACCTCGTCGTAGCGCTTCTCCGTCGAAGTCGGCGCCAGCAGGAAGATCGGATCGATGTTCGCCTGCTTCATCACGGCTGCAAACCCGGCGCACTCCTCCGGCGGGTAGTCGACCACCAGCACGCCATCGACGCCAGCCTCCTGCGCGTCACGGGCAAAGGCTTCGACGCCGTAGGCCTCGACCGGATTGGCGTAACCCATCAGCACCACCGGCGTTGTCGCGTTCTCCTTGCGGAACTCACTCACCAGCGCCAGCACGCGACGCAGGCTCATGCCATGTGCCAGCGCACGTTCGGAAGCGCGCTGGATGGTCGGTCCGTCCGCCATCGGATCGGAAAACGGCACGCCGAGCTCGATGATGTCGGCGCCGCCGGCAACCAGCGCCCGCATCAGCGGCAAGCCGAGCTCCGGATGCGGATCACCCGCGGTAATGAAGGGGATCAGGGCCTTGCGGCCCTGCGTGGCCAGCGCGGCAAATGTGGTCGAAATTCGTGACATGCCCGCCGCCGGTCAGAACTGGATGCCGGACTTTTCGGCGACGGTGTGCATGTCCTTGTCGCCGCGGCCGGAAAGATTGACCAGCAGAACCTTGTCGGCGGCCAGCGTCGGCGCCAACTTGGCCGCGTAGGCCAGTGCGTGGCTGGACTCGAGCGCCGGGATGATGCCTTCAAAGTGGCACAGGTCATGGAAGGCCTGCAGGGCCTCGGCATCGGTAATCGTGGCGTATTCGGCGCGCCCGGAATCCTTGAGCCAGGCATGCTCCGGACCGACCCCCGGATAGTCGAGGCCGGCAGAGACCGAATGTGTTTCGCTGACCTGCCCGTTCTCGTCCTGCAACAGGTAGGTGCGGTTGCCGTGCAGCACGCCGGAACGGCCGGCAGTCAGCGAGGCGGAATGCTTGCCGGACTCGAGGCCGTAACCTGCGGCTTCGACGCCGATCAGCTTGACGCCGGCGAGCGGTATGTAAGGATAGAAAATCCCCATCGCGTTGGAGCCGCCACCGACGCAGGCGATCACGGCATCGGGCTGGCGCCCGATGTGTTCGGGCATCTGCGTCTTGCATTCCTCGCCGATTACCGACTGGAAATCGCGCACCATCATCGGATAGGGATGCGGACCGGCAACGGTGCCGATGATGTAGAAGGTGTTGCCGATGTTGGTCACCCAGTCGCGCATGGCTTCGTTCAGCGCGTCCTTGAGCGTCTTAGAGCCGGATTCGACCGGCACTACCGTCGCCCCCAGCAGTTTCATGCGATAGACGTTGGCGGCCTGGCGCTTGATGTCCTCGGAGCCCATGTAGACCACGCATTCCATGCCGTAGCGGGCGGCCACCGTGGCGGTGGCGACGCCGTGCTGGCCGGCACCGGTTTCGGCGATCACGCGCGGCTTGCCCATGCGCCGGGCCAGCATGGCCTGGCCGATGCAGTTGTTGATCTTGTGCGCGCCGGTGTGATTGAGGTCCTCGCGCTTGAGGTAGATCTGCGCCCCGCCCAGCAGCCCCGACCAGCGCTCGGCGTGATACACCGGGCTGGGCCGGCCGACGTAATGCTTGAGGTCGTATTCGAATTCGGCGCGGAATGCCGGATCGGCCTGCGCCGCGGCATAGGCCTCGCGCAGTTCGGCCAGCGCCGGCATCAGGGTCTCGGCGACAAAGATCCCGCCGTAGGGACCGAAATGGCCGCCCGCGTCGGGCAAGTTATAGGGAAGGTCCTGCATCTGCATCTCGCACTCCGGCAATGAATTCAGTGATCTTCGTTACATCCTTGATGCCGCGGGCGGCCTCGACGCCGCTGCTGACATCCACCGCCCAGGGTCGCACGGTACGCACCGCTTCGACCACGTTGCCCGGATGCAGCCCGCCGGAGAGGATTACCGGCAGTGGCAGTGAGCGCGGAATCAGCGACCAGTCGAAGGTCTGCCCCCCTCCGCCAAAGCCTTCGACATGAGCATCCAGCAACAGGCCGCATACCCCGGGAGCACCGGCAAAAGCAGACGCGTATTCTAACAAATCGAAGCCCGCCTTCACCCGCGCCGCCTTGATCCAGGGCTTGCCGAAACTGGCGCAGTAGACGGCATCTTCGTCGCCGTGAAACTGCAGCAGATCCAGCGAAGTCTGCGCCAGCGCGGCGCGCACGGTCGCGGCCGGCTCATTGACGAAGAGGCCGACCCGGGTGACGAAGGGCGGCACACGCGCCAGCAGTTGCGCCGCCCGTTGCGGCGTTAAATGGCGCGGACTGGGCGGGTAGAAAACGAAACCCAACGCATCCGCGCCGGCCGCGACTGCGGCGGCAAGGTCCTCCTCGCGGGTAATGCCGCAGATCTTGATTCGCGTGCGTTTCATGGGTTCAGGGCAGGATCAGCGCCGTCTCGCCGGCGCCGTCCGAGTGGATACCGCTGCGCATAACTTTCAATTGCCAGACCGGATCATAATCGACGCCAGCAAAATACAGCCCGCAGGCTTCGAAGGTCGGCGCGGCACGGGCGCGATCGCGGCCCGCCAGGAGGTCGGCTGCCCATGCCGGCGGGTGCGCGCCCTTGCCCACATACACCAGCGTACCGACCAGATTGCGCACCATGTGATGCAAGAATGCGCTGGCCTCGAAATCGAACACCAGCAGGTCGCCGTGGCGTGCAAGGTCGGCACGGCGCAGCGTCTTGACCGGCGACTTGGCCTGGCATTCGACGGCACGGAAGGCGGAAAAATCATGCTCGCCGAGCAGCAGGCCTGCCGCCTCGCGCATGAGGCCTACATCCAGCGGATGGTGGAACCAGCCGACGCGATGCGCCATGAGGCCGGGGCGCTGGGCCCGGTTGAGCAGGAGATAGCGATAGCGCCTGCCGCGCGCGGAAAAGCGCGCATGGAACTCGTCCGGCACCGGCTGCGCCCAGCGCACGGCCACGCTGGCCGGCAGATGCGCGTTGACGCCGCGCACCCACGCCGTATCCGGGCGAACGGCTTCGGTATCGAAATGCACCACCTGCGCCAGCGCATGCACACCGGCATCGGTGCGCCCGGCGCAGGCCACCCGCACCGGCGCATCGGCAACGGCCGCAAGCGCCGTTTCCAGCGCGTCCTGCACCGCACCCCCGCCTGCCTGCGACTGCCAGCCGCAGAAGCCGGAACCCTCGTATTCGAGCCCGAGGGCGATCCTCATGTCAGCAGGGCACCAAGGACCAGAGCACCGCTCAAGGCGCCAAGGATATAGTCGGTCGCCCCGAAGCCGAACGCGGGAAGCGAGATGCTGCTTGCCAATCCGGCAGGCTCCTCGCGCTGGCCGATTCGAGAGGCCTCGACCTCCTGCAGCGTCAGCGCCAGGCGCACGGCTATCCTGTCGCGCCAAGGTCCGGGCAGCGAACTCGCCGCCAGCAGAGAACGCAGGCCGGCAACCAGTTTGGCGGGCGTCAGAGCCTTCAACAGCAGGGCCAGGGTGGCAAGTGCGACGAGCAGGCGCGCGATGTAATCGGCGGCGAGCAGCAAACCCTCCTGACTCGCCCCGGGGATCCCCGGCAACGGAGTTCCCGGAGTAAACCAGCCGAACATCACCAGCATGGTCAGAAGCAGCCAGCGGCTTCGCCGCACCAACAAACGCAAGCCCGATGCCGCCAGAATCAGCGCCGCCAGGGCGAGCGCCGAACACGCGAAATACAGGGAGACCCCTTCACGGGAGGCAAGCGCCAGAAGCACGGCTGCAGCCAGCAGAATCAGGCTTGATGGATGCAGATGCCTCACCGGAACGACCTCCCCCGGCGCACGAGCACCCGGGGAGCCTGATCTGTCAGCCGAGGCTGTCAAGCTTGGCGCGGGCCACTTCCTGCTGCGCCGGGCTTCCTTCAGCCAGTGCCTCCTGATATAACTCGCGGGCTCCGTCCTTGTCGCCCATTTCGGCATAGGCTGCGGCCAGTTCAAGCTTGATGACGACTTCAGGATTATCCGGCGCGTCGCCTGCAGCAGGCTCGCCGGCCGCAACAGCCGGGGTTTCCAGTTCCAGGCTGATGCCGCCGAGATCAAGCGGCGCCGGCGCCGGCTCCGCGGCGGGTATGTCGATGGACATCGCGGGCAAGGGGGCAGACGCAGAAGAATCGGCCGATCCCAGATCAAAATCAAAGTCGATGCCGCCCGAGTCGGCTGCGGCAGCAACTGGCGCCGCCGGCGCTTCGGCAGGCGCGGAATCCTTCGCCGGCATGTCGAAGTCGATGTCGAGGACAACATCCGTACTCGCGGCTTCGGTCGAGACCGGCGCATTGGCTGATGGCGCGGCGGGGGAGCCCAAGTCGAGATCGAAATCGAGCCCTGCAACTTCCGGCGTCGCCGGAGCGGCAGCGCCTGCAGCTGCCTCGGCAGGTGCACCGATATCCAGATCGAAGTCCAGACCGGCGGCGGAATCGGCGGCAGGCGCTGCCTCGGCAGCCTCCGCCAGAGGCAGCTCCGCAACAACGGTCGGGGGGTGCAGGATCGTGGTGGAAGTCATGTTGGCATCGGCCGGCGCCTCTTCCTGGACCGCCGATGAGGCGGACGCATAAAGCGGGTTTTGCGGATCGAACGCGGCCCCCATTGCGGCCGCTTTCCCCCAGTCATCCCCTTCGCCATCCGTCAGGACACGCAGTTCTTTCGCCACCGACTCAAACTGTGGAGCACTCTTACGCGCGTAATAGATGCCGAGCAGCTTCATGTGGATAGCCTGGCGTTGCGGCTCGGCCTTGAGCGCCTCGAGCAGGATCTCTTCGGCTTGGGCATCGCGGCCGAAGGCGAGGAAGGTATCTGCTTCCACCACAGGGTCCACGGTTTCCTGATGGGCTGCCATGCCCATCCCCGTGGAACTGAACTGACTGGCTTCCTGATCGCTCGGAGGCGGTGCGATGCTTGTCGTGCTGAACACCGAATGGGCGGACAAATCGGTCTCCGCGATCATCGCATTGGCTTCAGCAGCGGCAGCGCGCTTCTTGCGGTAGGCCGAAATACCCAGCCAGCCGAACAGAAGGGCCAGCACGGCACCACCACCAAATACGAGCGGTGCATTTTCCTCCAGGAAGTCCGGCTCTGGCGGAGGCGGAGGCGGAACCACCTTCTTCTTCGGCGGCGGCATGGCCGCATCGGCGGGTTTGGCTGCGTCGGCGGGCTTGGCCGCATCGGCAGGCTTGGCTGCGTCGGCGGGCTTGGCGGCCACAGATGTATCCACCGGCTTGGTTGCATCGGCAGGCTTCGGCGGCTCTGCGGGCTTGGGAGGCTCGACCGGCTTCGCTGTCTCTGCAGGTTTGGCGGCGGGAGCCGGGGCCGGAACTTCAGGTTTCTTGGCTTCCGCGAGAGCCGGCTTGGCAGCCTGCGCCTGTTTCTGAAGATCAGTGCCAGCCTGACTCTTCATCTCGGCAAGCTTCATCAAGTCGCCGAGATTTTTTTCCAGTTCGGCAATGCGACTGCCGGCTTCCTTGAGTGCCCTGTCGCGAGCAACCAGGTCCTCTTCAAGAGCGGCGATGCGCCCCTGCAAGGGCTTGCCCTTCGCATCCTGCGCCGCTTCGGTACGCGATACTTCGAGCTTGTCCTTGCCCGTCGCCTGAGGCGCCTTGTCTTCCACCTTGGGCGCAATCTTGCCGCTGACAGCCTGTTTTGCGCCCTGTTCCCCTGCCGGCTCTGAAGCCGCTGCGGCGGCAGCCAGGCGGTTGCGATAGGCGTTGAAATCGGCGGTCTGGGCGACGATCTCCTGACGCGCCTCCGCAGGAGCCACCGCACGAGCGGTTTCGGCATCCGGAATTGAAAGAATCTTGCCGGCCTTCAGGCGATTCATGTTGCTGCCGTCAAATGCGTCCTTGTTGTTGCGGAACAGCGAGACCAGCATCTGGTCGAGGCTGACGCCTTCCGGCCTTGTCTGGGCCGCGATCTTGCCCAGGGTATCGCCGGAAACAACGGTGCGGGAATTTCCGGCAGCGGGTTCGGCAGGCCTGGCCCGCGGTTGGATTGCCGCCGGCGCCGGGCCGTCAACCACCGGCCGACTTTCCGCCGGCGCTGCCGTCACCGGCTTTTCTACCGGCCGTTCCACGGGCTTTGCCATCGCCGGCTCGCTTCGTACTTCAGGCGCCGCAACGGGTGCGGGGGGCATTTTCTGGTTCAGGCCGGGAGGATCAAGCAGGAAGGTGTACTCGCGAACCAGTCGTCCCGAAGCCCAGCTCAATTCGACAAGCATGTCGATGAATGGCTCGTTCAAGGGGCGATCGCTGGTGATTTCAAGATAGCGCCGGCCGCCTCGCTCCTTGACATCACGGGAAAACCGCAACGTGTTCATGGCCGGTGAATAGTCGATTCCAGCCTGGCGGAAAGCGTCGGCAGCAGCAACCTTCGCCACAAGGGAGGGCAACTCGTCGCGATTCGCGGTGACTTCGATCTCCGCCTTGAGCGTCTGGCCCAGCACCGAAAACACGGTAATCTTTCCCAGACCGGCGGCATGCGATGCCAGGGGCAGGATGGCGATGGCCGCCGCGATTACGGTGGCCTTGAAACGATTTCGCTTGTCAGTATTGGGCACGGTGACTCCCGACGGGCTTTTTCTCATGTTATCAAAACCAAGTATTGGCGAAGACTAAGGCCGGATCAATCGACGTTGAGCGTAGGAACCAAAACCAATCAAATCGAAAGAAGCTAATCCCGCTTGATGCACCAAAGAAGGGGACGACGAATCCCCGCCAAACCGGGCACCAAGCGAAGGACCGTAACTAAAATAACATCATGATGTTAGCGATGCAAGCTCAACCTTCCCATCACATTCAGGCCGCATCGTTGGCGCAACATCAATGCAACAGAATGCGCAGCATTCGGCGCAGGGGTTCCGCTGCACCCCAAAGCAGTTGATCGCCAACGGTAAAAGCCGACAAGTACTGCGGCCCCATGCTGAGCTTGCGCAGGCGACCTACCGGGACGCCCATGGTCCCGGTCACAGCGGCGGGTGTCAGTTCCTTCAAGGTGATCTCGCGCTGGTTCGGCACTACCTTGACCCAGTCGTTGTGCGCCGCGAGCATGCCATTGATCTCGTCCAGAGGTACATCTTTGGCCAGTTTGATCGTCATCGCCTGGGAATGGCAACGCATGGCGCCGATGCGCACGCAGAGGCCATCCACAGGGATCGGCGCCGCGGTGCGACCGAGAATCTTGTTGGTTTCGGCCTGTCCCTTCCACTCCTCGCGGCTCTGGCCGTTGCCCAGATCCTTGTCGATCCACGGTATCAGCGAACCGGCCAGCGGCACGCCGAAGTTCGCCGTGGGAAAACGTTCATCGCGCAGGATCCCCGCAACCTCGCGGTCGATCTCGAGGATGGCCGAAGCGGGATCGTCGAGCAGGTTCTTCACCACGCGGTGCGTCTCACCCATCTGGGCCAGCAATTCACGCATGTTCTGGGCCCCTGCCCCCGATGCCGCCTGGTAGGTCATGGAGGTCATCCACTCGATCAGCCCGGCCTTGAACAGGCCGCCCAGCGCCATCATCATCAGGCTGACCGTGCAGTTGCCGCCGATCCAGTTGCGACCGCCCTTCGCCAGCGCATCCTTGATCACATCCATGTTGACGGGATCGAGGATGATCACGCAGTCATCCTTCATGCGCAGGCTGGAGGCCGCATCGATCCAGTGGCCCTTCCAGCCGGCTTCGCGCAGCTTCGGGAAAACCTCGTTGGTGTAGTCGCCGCCCTGGCAACTGATGATGATGTCCAGCGGCTTCAGCTCGTCGATGTTCTTCGCGTCCTTGAGCACGGGTGCGCCGACAGCGAAGTCGGGCGCCTTGCCGCCGACATTGGAGGTGGTGAAGAACACCGGCTCGATATGGGCGAAGTCGTCCTCCTCGCGCATGCGCTGCATCAGTACGGATCCCACCATGCCCCGCCAACCCACCAGACCTACACGCTTCATGATCGCTGCCTCTTTCCCGATTTACAGCGCCGCGAGTACCGCGTCGCCCATTTGCTTCGTTCCCACCCGCGTCGTGCCGGGTTCGTAAATATCCCCGGTCCGCATACCCTGCGCCAGGACTTTTTTCACGGCCGCCTCGATACGCTGCGCCGCCGCTTCATTGGCGAAAGTGTAGCGCAGCATCATGGCCACGGAAAGAATTGTCGCCAGGGGGTTGGCCACGCCCTTGCCCGCAATGTCCGGCGCCGAGCCATGCGAAGGCTCGTAAAGGCCCTTGTTGCCGGCATCCAGCGAAGCCGACGGCAGCATGCCGATCGAGCCGGTCAGCATCGAAGCCTCGTCCGACAGGATGTCGCCGAACATGTTGCCGGTGACCATGACGTCGAACTGCTTGGGGTTCTTCACCAACTGCATGGCGGCGTTGTCCACCAGCATGTGGCTGAGCTCGACGTCCGGGTATTCCCTGCCCGTCTCTGTTGCCACGTCGCGCCACAACTGGGTGCATTCGAGAACATTCATCTTGTCCACCGAGCAGACCTTCTTGTTGCGCTTCCGCGCCGCCTCGAAGGCCACGCGCAGGATGCGGCGGATCTCGCTCTCGGTGTAGTGCATGGTGTTGAAGCCGAAGCGCTGCTTCAGGCCATCTACCTCGCGCACCTCGATGCCGCGAGGCTGGCCGAAGTAAATGTCGCCGGTCAGTTCGCGCACGATCAGGATGTCCAGCCCCGCCACCACTTCCGGCTTCAGCGTCGAGGCATTCGCCAGCTCGGGATAGAGGATGGCCGGCCGCAGGTTGGCGAACAGTCCCAGATGCTTGCGGATGCCCAGCAGGCCGCGCTCGGGCCGCTGTTCGCGCGGATTGTTGTCCCATTGCGGGCCGCCGACGGCGCCGAGCAGCACGGCGTCGGCCGCCAGCGCCAGCTTCTGGGTCGCATCGGGATAGGGGCTGCCGGTGGCATCCACGGCGCAGCCGCCGAGCAGCGCCTCTTCCATTTCAATCTTGAGGTCCAGCGCCTTCAGAACGCGCACGGCCTCGGTCATGATTTCGGGCCCGATACCATCACCGGGAAGAACACAGATCTTCATTGGAAATCCTTTAGGCAAACAGCCAGGGCTGTTCGGTGCGACGGCGCGCCTCGAATTCGCGGATTTTTTCCGCATGGCGCAGGGTCAATCCGATGTCGTCCCACCCGTTGAGCATGCACTCCTTGCGGAAGGCATCGACCTCGAAGCGGATCGCATGACCGTCGGGCCGCAAGACCAGTTGCGCCGGCAGGTCGATGGTCAGGCGGTAGCCCGGCGTATGCTCGGCGAGGCCGAACAGCGCATCGATTTCCGCCTTGGGCAGGACGATCGGAAGCAAGCCGTTCTTGAAGCAGTTGTTGAAAAAGATGTCGGCAAAGGATTCGCCGACGATGGCGCGAAAGCCGAAGTCGTACAGCGCCCACGGCGCATGTTCGCGCGACGAACCGCAGCCGAAGTTGCTGCGCGCCAGCAGTATCGAAGCGCCCTGATAACGGTCCTGGTTGAGCACGAAATTGGGGTTTTTCGCCCGTTTCGAGCTGTCCTGGCCCGGCTCGCCATGATCCATGTAGCGCCACTCGTCGAAGGCGTTGGGGCCGAAACCCGAGCGCTTGATCGACTTGAGGAACTGCTTGGGGATGATGGCGTCGGTATCGACGTTGGCGCGATCAAGCGGGGCCACCAAACCGTCCAGCTTGATGAACTTCTCCATTACTTGGCAGACTTCTCGATGGCTTCGCCACCTTTCTTGACGTCCTTGCCAATACCTTCGACGGTATTGCAGGCAGACAGGGCCAGCATCATGACAAAAGCGATAAAAACTCGAAACATGGGTTTTCTCCTTATGATAATTCACGAACATCGACAAAACGGCCGGCGATCGCCGCCGCCGCCGCCATCGCCGGACTGACGAGATGCGTGCGGCCGCCGGCGCCCTGCCGCCCCTCGAAATTGCGGTTGGATGTCGAGGCGCAACGCTCGCCGGGATTCAACCGGTCGTCGTTCATCGCCAGGCACATGGAACAACCGGGCTGCCGCCATTCGAAACCGGCGGCGATGAAAATCTTGTCCAGGCCCTCGGCCTCGGCCTGCGCCTTGATCAATCCGGAACCCGGCACCACCAGCGCCAGCTTGACATTGACCGCAAGCTTGCGCCCTCTGGCCACCGCCGCCGCCGCACGCAGGTCCTCGATGCGGGAATTGGTGCAGGAGCCGATGAAGACCTTGTCGATCGGTATCCGGTCGATGCGCGTGCGCGGCGTCAGGCCCATGTAGGCCAACGCCCTGGCGACGCCTTCGCTCTTCACCGGATCGCTGAAATCCTCGGGCGCCGGCACGCTGCCGTCGATGCCGGTGACCATTTCCGGCGAGGTTCCCCAAGTGACCTGCGGCGGGATTGCTGCCGCGTCGACCTCGATCACCGCATCGAACCGGGCGTCGGCATCCGAAACCAGCGTGCGCCAGTAGGCCACGGCCTTGTCCCAGTCCACGCCCTTCGGCGCAAAGCTGCGACCTTTCAGGTAGGCGATGGTCGTCTCGTCCGCAGCGACGAAGCCGACGCGGGCGCCCGCCTCGATCGCCATGTTGCAAACGGTCATGCGCCCTTCCATCGACAAGGCGCGGATCGCCGCGCCGCCGAACTCGATGGCGTAACCGTTGCCGCCGGCGGTGCCGATGCGACCGATCAGGGCCAGCACGAGGTCTTTCGCCGTAATGCCAGCGCCGACTTTTCCGTCGATCCTGACCAGCATGGTCTTCGATTTCTTCTGCAGCAGGCACTGCGTCGCCAGCACGTGCTCAACCTCCGACGTGCCGATCCCGTGGGCAAGGCAGGCGAAGGCGCCGTGCGTCGAGGTATGCGAATCGCCGCAGACCACGGTCATGCCGGGCAGCGTGGCGCCGTTCTCGGGCCCGACGACGTGCACGATGCCCTGCCGCTTGTCCTTGAACGGGAAGTAGGCCAGCGCGCCCACCTCGCGGATGTTGGCATCCAGCGTTTCCACCTGCTGGCGCGAGATCGGGTCGGTAATGCCCAGTTCCCAGTGCGACGTCGGCGTATTGTGGTCGGCCGTGGCAACGATCGACGAAACGCGCCAGGGCTTGCGCCCCGCGAGCTTCAGTCCTTCGAAGGCCTGCGGGCTGGTGACTTCGTGCACCAGGTGGCGATCGATGTAAAGCAGGGCCGTGCCGTCGTCCTCGACGTGCACGACATGGCTGTCCCATAGTTTCTCGTAAAGCGTTCTTGACATGATTTTCAAAGCATCAGCGCGAACCGTGAATTATCGCACAGCAGCGCCTGCCGAATCGCCCGGAACGCCGCGCCAGACCAGAAGCAGGCCCAGCAGGGCGAGTACGGATGCAGCGCTGAAGGTGATCGCCGCGCCGGCGCTTTCCCATAGGGCACCGGCCAGCAAGGCGCCGCAGAGGCCGCCGGCACCGTATGCGACGCTGCCGTAGAGCGCCTGCGCCCGCGCCTGCTGGCCGGGCAGGAACCACCGGTTGAGGGCCGCCATGGTGGCCGCATGGTGCGCGCCGAAGCTCGCCCCATGCAGCAACTGCGCCAGAACCAGAAGGACGAGGAAGTCGACGGCCCAGCCGATCATCATGAAACGCAACACAGCCAGGGCGAAACAGGCGAGCAGGATGCGCCGCATGGAAACCCGCAGCGAAATTCGCGGCATCAGCAGAAACACCACGATTTCCGCCACCACGCCGAGGGTCCACAACACGCCGACCAGCGCCTTGCCGTAACCGTGCGCCACCAGGTGGATCGAGTAAAAGACATAGAGGGCGCCGTGCGCCGCGGTCATCAGCAAGCCGGCGGCGAGCAGGAAGACCACCTTGCGCTGGCGCAGCACGGCGACAATCGGACCGGCAACCAGGTCGGCGTGCCCCTTCACTTCGCGCAGCGTCAACGCGCTCAGCAGTGTGCCGAGCAGCAGCGCCCAACTCACCCACAACTGCGAAGCGATCGGCGCCGCGTCGAGCAGCAGGCCGACGCCCATCACCGCCACGATGAAACCGACCGAACCCCAAAGCCGGATGCGGCCGTAGCGCTCCGGATTGGCGGCGAGGTGACCCAGCGTCAGCGCCTCCACCAGGGGCAGCGAAGCGCTCCAGAAAAAATGCAGCACGGCCAGACCGATCAGCAGTCCGACGAAATCCTCGGTCAGGAATACCACGCAAAAGCTCGCCAGCGACGCCGCCGTCGTGCCGACGACGAGGCGCACGCGCCGTCCGCCGCGGTCGGCCAGCCAGCTCCAGAGCAGCGGCGACAACAGCCGCATCAACTGTCCGAGCGACATCAGCATCGCGATGCGCCCCGCCGACAGCCCTATGGATTGCAGGTAAAGCGCGAAATACGGCAGGAAGGCGCCGATGAACGCGAAGTACCAGAAATACCAGACGGCCAGGCGGCCGTGCGGCAGGCTGGTCAAGCCTGGTGATTCTGGCCGGCGCGGAAGGCCTGCAGCAGGTGGAATATCTCGTCCTTGAGCTTGACCCGGGCCTTCTTCATGTCTTCGAGCGTGAAGTCGGCGACCGGCATGTCGTGCTCCTCGAGGTCCTCGACCTTGCCGGTCAGGCGGTCGTAGCGGGCGAACAGGCCGCCGATGTAGCCGCCGCCAGCCTTGAGTGCGTCGATGGCGTCGCGCATGTCGGGAAATTCGCTGTAAACATCGTGATGATCAACGTGCATGGTTTCTTACCCTGAAAAGATATTATCGAAAATTCGGTGCGGATTCTGTCAGGCGACACCCGGAGCCTGACCGGGAATCGCCGGGGTCGGGCATGCGACGTCCGCGCACTGGGCGCGATGGTGCAAGGCGGCGTCGATCAGTACCAGCGCCAGCATCGCCTCCGCGATCGGCGTGGCGCGGATGCCGACACAGGGATCGTGCCGTCCATGGGTTTCGACGATGGCGGGTTCGCCGGCCAGATTGATCGTGCGCCGGGGCAGGCGGATGCTTGAGGTCGGCTTGACCGCCATCCTGACCACCACGTCCTGTCCGGTGGAAATCCCGCCCAGGATGCCGCCAGCATTGTTGCCGAGGAAGCCACCGGGCGTCAGTTCGTCGCCGTGCTCGCTACCCTTTTGCGTCACCGAACGGAAACCGGCGCCGATCTCGACGCCCTTGACGGCATTGATGCCCATCATGGCGTAGGCGATATCGGCGTCGAGGCGGTCATACACCGGTTCGCCCCAGCCAACCGGCACGCCGCGCGCAATCACGGTGACTTCGGCGCCGGCGGAATCGCCAGACTTGCGCAGCGCATCCATGTAAGCCTCGAGCTGCGGTACAAGAGCGGCATTCGGCGCAAAGAAGGGGTTGGCATCGATTGCCGCCTCGTCCTGCCAGGGAATCTCGATCTCGCCGAGCCGGCTCATCCAGCCGCGCACCGTCACGCCATAACGCTGCTGCAGCCACTTGCGGGCAATTGCACCGGCGGCGACGCGCACCGCGGTTTCGCGTGCCGAGGCGCGGCCGCTGCCGCGATGATCGCGAATTCCGTACTTGTGCCAGTAGGTGTAGTCGGCATGGCCGGGACGGAACATCTCCGCGATGTTGCCGTAGTCCTTGCTGCGCTGGTCCTCGTTGCGGATCAGGAGGCCGATCGGCGTACCCGTGGTGCGGCCTTCATAGACGCCCGAAAGAATCTCGACCGTATCGGATTCCCGGCGCTGGGTGACATGGCGCGACGTTCCCGGCTTGCGCCGGTCGAGCTGCAACTGGATGTCGGCGGCGGAAATCTCCAGTCCGGGCGGACAGCCGTCGACCACGCAGCCGATCGCCGGACCATGCGATTCGCCGAAGGAGGTGACGCTGAAAAGGGAGCCGAAAGTATTGCCGGACATGGTTTGAGTTCAGCGCATGAAATGCCGGAAGCCTTGAGTCAGCGCTCCAGCAAGTCGAGTTTTCCGGGCTGTCCGACCCACTCGTCGGCATCTGGCGGCGGTTCTTTGCGCTCGATGATCACCGGCCAAAGCTTGGTTAACTCGGCATTCAGCGCGGTAAAGTGTTCCAGACCCTTTGGTACATCGTCCTCGGCGAAAATGGCCTCGACCGGGCACTCGGCAACGCAAAGGGTGCAGTCGATGCACTCCTCGGGATCGATGACGAGAAAGTTCGGCCCTTCATGGAAACAATCCACAGGGCAAACATCGACGCAATCCGTGTATTTGCACTTGATGCAGGATTCGGTGACAACGTAGGTCATGGTCTGGCTCCGGTTCGAACAGGGAATTTACCATCGCCGAGCCGGATTGGCACAAGACAGTGTTCGCCACGACGGAAAATTTTTGCTAGGATTCGGGCCTGCATGCGACTGCTTCGCTGCAAACCATCGCACCATCCGGCCCCCCTGCGCGGCAACCGGAACGCAAACACTCCCAGAGGAATCCATGAGCGAACACATTCACCACGTCACCGACAGCACTTTCAAAGCGGAAGTGCTCGACTCCGCAGTACCCACCCTGGTCGATTTCTGGGCCGAATGGTGCGGCCCCTGCAAGATGATCGCTCCGATTCTCGACGAGGTGGCCAAGGATTATTCCGGCAAGCTGCGCGTGGCCAAGCTGAACATCGACGACAATCCCAAGGTGCCCGGCGAGTTCGGCATCCGCGGCATCCCGACCCTGCTTTTGTTCAAGGGCGGCAACGTCGAGGCGCAAAAAGTCGGCGCCCTGTCGAAATCGCAACTCACGGCATTCATTGACAGCAATCTCTGATCCCGTTACATTTCGGCCCGGAACCTGATTCTGGGCCGCTGCAGAGCAAGACAAGGCGCCCACGCCGCGACGGCGCCGAACCGGTTCCCTTCCTGATCGAATTCATTCCCGAATTCGTCCCCTACACCCCCCTGTTCCGGCGCAATACGCCGAAATTCCCGCGCAGGTAGTCCATGCACTTATCCGAGCTCAAAGCCCATCATGTCAGCCAGTTGCTGGAGATGGCGGCTGCCAACAACATCGAAGGCGCCAACCGGCTGCGCAAGCAGGACCTGATGTATGCGCTGCTGAAGAACGAAGCCAGGAAAGGCGAAGCCATCTTCGGCGACGGCGTGCTGGAAATCCTGCCCGACGGCTTCGGCTTCCTGCGCGCACCCGAGTGCTCCTACCTGGCCAGCACCGACGACATCTACATCAGCCCGAGCCAGGTGCGCCGCTTCAACCTGCGTTCCGGCGACACCATCGAAGGCGAGATCCGCGCGCCCAAGGAAGGCGAGCGCTATTTCGCCCTGGTCAAGGTGGATCGCGTCAATGGCGAGTCGCCGGAAGCCTCGAAGCACAAGATACTGTTCGAGAACCTGACGCCGCTGCACCCGACGGAGCACATGCTGATCGAGCGCGACATCAGGAGCGACGAGAACATCACCAGCCGCGTCATCGACATGATCGCGCCGATCGGCAAGGGTCAGCGCGGCCTCATCGTCTCGCCGCCCAAGGCCGGCAAGACCGTACTGATGCAGCACGTCGCCCACGCCATCACCAGCAACCATCCCGATGTAACGCTGATCGTCCTGCTGATCGACGAACGGCCCGAAGAAGTCACCGAAATGATCCGTACCGTCAAGGGCGAGGTTGTCGCCTCGACCTTCGACGAGCCGGCCACGCGTCACGTGCAGGTCGCCGAAATGGTCATCGAAAAAGCCAAGCGCCTGGTCGAACACAAGCGCGACGTGGTCATCCTGCTCGACTCGATTACCCGCCTCGCCCGCGCCTACAACACCGTGCAGCCGGCCTCGGGCAAGGTGCTCACCGGCGGCGTCGATGCCAATGCCCTGCAAAAGCCCAAGCGCTTCTTCGGCGCTGCCCGCAATATCGAGGAAGGCGGCTCGCTGACCATCATCGCCACCGCCCTGATCGAAACCGGCTCGCGCATGGACGACGTGATCTACGAGGAATTCAAGGGCACCGGCAACATGGAAATCCACCTCGACCGCAAGATGGCCGAGAAGCGTGTCTATCCGGCGATCAACGTCAATCGCTCCGGCACCCGCCGCGAGGAACTCCTGCTGGTCCCCGCCGTGCTGCAGAAGATGTGGATTCTGAGGAAACTCCTGTACAACATGGACGACATGGAAGCCACGGAATTCCTGGTAGACAAGGTCAAGGCGACCAAGAACAACGGCGAGTTCTTCGACGCCATGCGCCAGCGCTGATTATTGCATCGGACGCCGATTTAGCGGATAATGTCGGGCTCTGTCGGTTCGCCAAATCCACGAGCCGCGCCTGCAACGAAAGGAAAATCAAATGAAAGACGCCATCCATCCGAAGTACGCCGAAATTGAAGTGACCTGCAGTTGCGGCGCCAAGTTCACCACGCAATCCACCAGCATCAAGCCGCTGCACATCGAAGTCTGTTCCGCCTGCCATCCTTTCTATACCGGCAAGCAGAAGATCGTCGACACCGCCGGTCGCGTCGAGCGCTTCCGCCAGAAATACAGCAAGAAGGCGGCCTGACCCTGCGTCGAACCTTCCTGGTGGCAAAAAAGGCAGCCGGCCGGCTGCCTTTTTTTTGTCCGTGCCGAAGCCGAAGGGCCGGACGGTATCCCCCCCGTGGGGTATGTCACCGCCGGATGCGCGGACGGTATTCCCGGAAGTCGGACTGATAAACTCGCAACGTGTCCTACCTGACTGAACGCGGCCCCGACACCTCGCCTATCCTGGCGCGGTATGGCGCCCTGTTGCTCTGCGCCGTCTGGCTGCTGGCCGGGGTGGTCGGCCACGACCCGTGGAAAAACGAGGATGCGATCCACCTCGGCGTCGCCTTCGGCATGGCCGGCGGCGACTGGCTGGTGCCGCGCGTCGCCGGCGACCCATGGCTGGTAACGCCGCCGCTGTATCACTGGACGGCGGCCCTGTGCGGCAAGCTGCTCGGATGGCTGTTGCCCTGGCACGATGCGGCCCGCCTCGCTTCCAGCCTGTTCGCCGCAGGTTTCCTCGCCGCCATCTGGCGCATTGCCCATCGCCATCTCGGGGCGAGTGCCGGCCTCGCCGCCCCGCTGCTCGCGATCGGTACGCTGGGGCTGCTGGTGCCTCTGCACGAAGCCCAACCGGCGATCGCCGGGCTTGCCGGTTTTGCCGTGTCGCTCTGGGGCCTGTCGCTCTGGCGCGACAAGCCGCTGCACGGCGGCGCGCTGTACGGCTTTGGCCTCGGCATCGGTTTCCTCGGCGCCGGGGTCGATAGCGTCGCCATCCAGCTGGCAAGCGGCCTGCTGCTGGTGCTGCATCCGGCGTGGCGCAATCGGGGCAGCGGCCTCGCCTGGCTGGCCGCGACGGCCATCGCACTGGCTCTGATCCTGCCCTGGCCCCTGCTGCTTTGGCGCCATTCCCCGGCGCTGTTCGACATCTGGTGGGTCGTCGAGCAGGCCAGCCTGACATCGCGCGGCGGCCCAGGCCTGACCCACCTCGAACTCCTGGCTTGGGCCAGCTGGCCGGTGCTGCCGCTGGCCCTTTGGGGCCTGTGGCTGGAGCGCAGGCAACTGCTCAAGGCCGAGACCGCAATGCTGCTGGCGGCAACCGTCGTCGCGCTGTCGATGTTCCTCACCGGCACCTCGACCCGGCCCACCACGCTTTTTCCCGCGCTGGTCCCGCTCGCCGTGCTGGCAGCGTCGGCCGCCGGTCGCCTGCGGCGCGGCGCGGCCAATGCCCTCGACTGGTTCGGCATGATGACCTTCACCCAGGTCGCGGCCCTGATCTGGCTGGGCGGCGTTGCCATCCTGAGCGGCGAACCGGCCCGCATCGCGAAGAACTTCAGCAAGCTTGGCCCCGGCTTCATTGCCGAAGTCTCGATCCCCGCCATCCTGATCGCCATCGCCGTCAGCGTCGGCTGGATCGCAGTCATGCTGCGCTCGCCGCGCTCGCCATGGCGCGCCGCGGCGCGCTGGAGCCTCGGCCTGACGACCGTATGGATCCTGCTGGCCGCGCTGCTTCTGCCCTGGATCGATTACACCAAAAGTTACCGTAACGTCAGCGCCGACTTTCGCGAAGCGCTGGGCAACCGTCCCGGCTGCATCGCGCGACGCGGCGTGGGGCTGCCGCAGCGCGCATCGCTCGATTACTTCGACGGCATCCGCACCGTCGCCGGCAGCCGCGCTGATGAATGCCGCTGGCTGATCGTGCAGGCCGCGCCGCGCAGCGAAAAAATCCTGCCCGGCTGGACGCTGATCCGCGAAACCGCTCGTCCCGGCGACAGGGACGAGCGGCTGCGGCTGTATCGCCGCGGCAAATGAAGTGGCTAGACCTTCAGAAAATGCTCGCGGTAATACTTCAACTCCTCGATCGACTCGAGGATGTCCGCCAGCGCCTCGTGCTTGCCGTGCTTCTTGAGGCCCTTCGCGATTTCCGGCTTCCAGCGCTTGCACAGTTCCTTGAGCGTCGACACGTCGAGGTTGCGGTAATGGAACCAGTCCTCCAGCTTCGGCATGTAGCGCACCATGAAACGCCGGTCCTGGCAAATCGAGTTGCCGCACATCGGCGTCGTCGCCCGCGGTATGTGGCGGCGCATGAATTCCAGCGCCTGCGCCTCGACCTCGGCCTCGGTCAGGATCGAGGACTTGACCCGTGCCGTCAGGCCGGACTTGCCGTGGGTATTGCGGTTCCACTCGTCCATGCCGGCCAGTACCTCGTCGGCCTGATGCACCACCCAGACCGGCGCCTCGGCAATAATTTCGAGATTCGTGTTGGTCACCACCAGCGCCAGCTCGATGATGCGGTCATTGTCGGGGTCAAGCCCGGTCATTTCCATGTCCAGCCAGACGAGCGCGTTCTGATCCTGTGCCATAATTTTATTTATCCTATTAACTATTTGTTTTAATTAGCTTTTAATTTATGCGTCAGGAACAAATACACACATTAATACACACAATTTTGATCGTCGCTTGAAGACATGCAAAAAATATATTCTACCTCGCGAGTTTGCGAGGCCTTTTCAGCTTCTTCAAAGATGCGGCCGCAGTTTCAGCACCAAATCAACTTTCTGACTCGGCACCCCCTGCTACTTTCGCTACTCTTGCTACCGATCAGCGCTCACGCCTGGCGACGGTAGCAAGAGTAGCAACAGTAGCAACATCCTCTGATGTCGAAACCCATAGTCCACGCTCACTCCCTCTCAGTCAGCAACGCCGGATTGATCACCACGCTCCGCCGGCGCCCGGATTCCTCCAGCCAGGCCCGCCCCCGCTCGGCGAGAATGGCAAGCGCCGCGCGCAGGTCGCGGCTGTCCCGGACGCAATTCGGACCGTATTGGTAGATCCGCTTCGTCGGCACACGATCAGTTCCGTTGGCCTGCGCTTCGCTGCGCAGCCAGGAATCGAGCCGAATCGCCGCCGCAAGCGAGGGCGGTGTGTCCAGGTCCGCGAGCAGGCGCCGTGCCTCGTTCAAATGCCAACTTACGATGCAGGCCGCGGCGCGGATTTCCCCGGACGCGATGGTTCCGCTCACCCCATGCTCCAGCACGTGGAACAAGGCGGCCAGCCGCGCCACGTTCTCCGCCGCCTTGGCCGCAACATCGCGCACGCTGCGGAATGCGCCTCGCGCGCCGAGTTCGCCCTCGACCTCATCGTGAAAGCGTATCCACTCGGCACGTGCCTGCGGCGACAGATCCAGCACCGCCGGGGTGAGGCAGCCCTGCACGTCGGTGGCAAGCGGTTGCGCGAGCAGCTCGCGAATGCGCGCTTGGAACAGCATTACCTGCGGCATCGCCTCGGGCGCCGGGCGATAGGCGCGCGTGCCCTGCGTGCTCCCGGGCCAGGCGATCAGGAAGCGTGCGATGAATCCGGTGCCGCGCGGCAGCGTGCCGGCACGCTCCAGGAAGCCGCGCAACGCCTCGGGCTGGAGCATCAGGCCGAAGGTGAGCCGCCGGCCGCGCAGCACGAAGGAGGGCTTGGAGCGCCGGTCGATCGCCATCTCGCCACCGTCCCACAGCACATTGAGGAGCGCCAGATTGCGCAGGATCGTGTCCTGGCCCATCCCGTGCGCACCGAACACCGCGCCGGCCTCGGCCGAGAGCACCCCGCCGCTCGGCCAGCCGGTGGCCAGCGCATGGGCAAGCGCCTCCGGGGTCGCATCGGCATAGAGCAGTCGAGGGACGAGCGGCGGCACCGGCGCATGGCCCACCAGCGCCTCAAGTTCGCTTTCCTCGGCCCCTGTGTCCTGCGCCCGACGCCGCTTGTGTTTGATCGCATCAAGGATGCCGGCCTTCTTCGCCTCGAACACGGCCGCGGCCGCTTCGAGCTTCGCGATCTCGGGAGACATTTCCTGCCGCGCCCCGGTTTCCCAGTCGCGCAATGCCGGGCCGAAGATCGCATCGCAGGTGGTCTTGCGTTCCCCGGAGTCGGCGACCGCCAGCAGATACAGGGAAATGGGGCCCACGAGCTGGTGATCGCGGCGCACGTTGGCCAAGCCTTGGGCCGCGAGAGAAAGAGCGGAAAGGGCGGAGCAGGCCACCAGCGCCATCGGTGCCTGCACGAAGGCCTGCGCTTGCCGTACGGCGTCACGCAGAATGCACGGCAAGGCCTCGTCGGGATACGGCTGCGCGTCCAGCGGCTCGGTCAACGGTTCCGGCTCTGGCCAGTCCGTGTTTTTCGCCTTGGCGACGCCGCCCGTATCGAGAACGCCACTCGCGGGCGCTTTGGCGGCAGCGATCGAAGCGCGCACGGCCGCAAGGCCTCGGAACCGGCACAGGTCGTTGAAGTCCGTGGCGCCGACCGGCCGATCCGCCCCGAACGTTGGGACGGCGACGCGCGCATCGACCGCTCCTGCGGCAGTGCGCGCATAGGTGAGGCCCGGATTGCCCGGAGTGTCCTTGTCGTCATCGGCGCACACGATAAGCTGCGCCTCGGGATGGTTCTCCCTGATTGCCCCGGCGACCGGGGCCAGGTTACCGGCGTTGAAGGCAACGGCGACGGCGTACCCGGTTGCCGCGTGAATACTGGCACCCGTGGCGTAACCCTCGGCGATGCAGACCACTTTGCCGACGACGCCGATCAGGAAGTACAGGCCGGCGACCCGCCCGCCCTTCAGGAATCGCTTCGTGCCACTGGCTCCGATGAATTGCAGGCTGTGCAGTTCGCCAACCTCGTCGCAGATCGGGACCACCAACGCCCCCTTGAACACGCGTAGCCCGTGCGCGACGACCCCTTTGCGTGCCAGGTAGGGATGTTCATCGCCGGTCGGCCGCGCGGCGTGCCAGATGCGTGCGGCGACCTCACGGGCGGCGGCATGGCGCCTGACCGCTTCGTCCGTCCGTCGGGCGATGGCTGCCTCCGCGTTCCTGCGCAGCGCATCGAGCTCCGCCGGGGTCAGCTCGCGCCCGATGTCGAAGCGCCAGGATTCCCAGCCCCTGCCGTCGCGCCAGTTCTCCAGTCCGCCGGCAGGAATGCCGTCCAGGTGAAGCAGGTAAGCCGCATCACCCTTGCCATTTTTGCCCGCTGCATCGCAGCGGTGAATGCAGCCGTCGGCGATGACGCTCTTGGGCGGAACGATGTCGCGTGCGGCGAGCGCCGCCCGAAACTGGTCAATGACCTCGATCCTTGCCAGGACGGGCGCCAGGCGTGGCCGCCTTGTCGTTGCAATCGTACCGGCAGCCATGCCTTCCGACATCAGGTCGACTGCCGGCCGCCGGCTCGGGCGATCCTCACCCGGGCGGCGATCCACTCGCTCACGTCCGACTCCAGCCAGCCCACCGCGCGCGGCCCGAGCGGCACGGGCTTCGGGAAGACGCCGTCCTTGATGTACTGGTAGATTGTGCTGCGCGAAAGTCCTGTGCGGGTCTGGACCTGCCTGCGTCGAAGGAATGCAGGCTCACGCTGGATTGTTTGCGTCATTTTTGTAACCTCGCGGCTCGTAGTGGAAGACAGCAACATCCTTCCACCCCACGCGGCCCTTGTGAGCCCGAATCGGAGCCTCGATGAGGCCCCAAAAACCCATTGACAATGGGAAGCACTTGGTTCTCGACAGTGAAACGCCTGCGGCCATCATCGCGGCGAGATTCCCGGTTATCCACGGGCCGATGCGTGCGGCCCCTCTCTGGCACGCGCGGATCGGGCGGTGGGTAACCGGGTTTGCTCGAATGATTCGTCATCCGGGCCTTGCGCAGAGAGCAGATCCTGACGAATGCTGCAAGCCAATTTGAGGCTTTGCTGGAGCACCAATCCAAAGTGCAACACGCAACAAAGGATCTGAGTGGCGCTGCATGCTCGCGGTTCTCACGCGGGTGATACCGGGAACTCTCCAAAGACGACTCGGTCACACCGGTGATCGTACAGGTGGCTCCTTCAGCCCGCTTGATGCCCGTAAGCGCATCGCCCTTGCTCGCAACGTCGAGCGCCAAAGCCGGACTCATCTCCTGGAAGCCGGCAGCCGCAAGGCACGGAGATAGTCGTAAGCCTGCAGCAAACGAACAAGCAACGAGCGCCGTTTTGCCGCGGTCATCTACGGTGGCAGCGACGCAATCAGGCTACGCCCGCATTCGCGCGTGACAGCCCTACTCAGCTGCCCCAGCGGCACCCTCTGCTTCAATCAGCACTGTTCTGCGCCACGCGTGCCGCGTGTGACATACGCGAGGCATCTTCGCGCCGACCAATCGCAATGGCGCCAGCCAGTGCGATCCCTGCGGCAACGCTGTCTGCTTCAAGTGGCAGCACCCCTGCGCCAATCGCGTCGTCACTACCGCGGCGCGAGCCGGTAGTGACGACGCGCTCAATGCCCCAGCCAACAGGGCTTTCCAGTCGCTGGCGCAAGTGACGACCCCAAGTGACGGGCTCCCTGACCCGTCGTCATGCTGGACCGCGCAATACGGTCCTCTACTCGCCTGCTCCCTGCAGGCTAAGTCCAAAGCCGCGCCGCTATGGCGCACCTCCGAGCCCTGGGTCAAGGGCTCACCTCGATGAATCGACTTCCCACAGGAAGTGCCATCGACGCCAATGCCGCGTGCCGCGGTGGCAAGCAGCAAAGCAGACGGCATGAAACGGGAGTGGTGTCCCGGGTCCTTCGAAACTCCCGCCACGCTTAGGCGTTCGGGACGGACAGAAACACTTACCTGACAGGCTTCACACACCAACAGCAGTGCGAAGGGCAGCAGCAAAGAGCAGAAGGAAAGGGGCAGAAATATTGGGGCAGCAAATGGAGGAAAGGGATTGAACCTGGCGAGGACAAGTTGCGGCGAAGTCAGATCGCTGTTAGCACTGCTGACGCTGTGCAGCGGCTCATGGCTCTCGGGAATCAGAATTTGTACGGCCGCTTTTCGGCGGCGAATCCCGATAGGCGACGGTCTCTTGTGTGCCCTGAAGCGCCATTCATTCCAAAAGCAACTGCCGGTCCACTGTTTGAGGTTGAACGGTCATTCAACTACAAAACGGTCATCGGCATGTTGAACATGCTTGCCTGCCAGTTCAGAACCCGTGCACCCAACGTAACGTAATTTCGCGCTCCGTTTTCAATCCGGTCATTACTGAATTATCAGTGGCCCAGCGGAGATTCAACGTGTTGTCGGGGTCGAAGACGTAGCTGCCACCGACAAATACCTTCCGGCCCTGGATCGGATTGTCTTGATCCACACCATTGACGCGAGTTCCCCCATCTTCGTTGATCTGCCCGCCAATGAAAGCGTGCCACTGCGGACTGAATCGGAAGCGCAGGTAGCCGGTTAGCGAGAGGGTTCTTTCCTGCTTCACCTCCACGCTACCCGGGAAACTTTCCTTATTTGTACCGTACCAGGCGATCTCTGGAGACAGGTCGAGGGTCAGGTTATCCGTCAGACCCTTGATCCAGCCAAGTGTCAGCGCCTGCCGTCGGCGATTCTCGCCGGGATTGGCGAGTTCCTTTTTGTCGTAACCACCCGTCGGCCACACCGTCATCAGGTTGAGGCCAAGAAAGTGGCGATCCTGTGGATTGTCGATGATCCATGCCGTCCCGCCCAAGCGCAAATCGCCCCAGCCGGAACGATGTTTGTCGACAGTCGCCGGTATCGAAGTACCTGCAAGTTGAAGGTCGGCAGCCGACATGACCAACACCGGAGCCAACTTCCAGCCACCGACGGTGTAGTAGCGACTCAGGCGCAGGGCAGCGATCCTGCTGTTACCCTGAAAGTCACCCACTTGTCGTCCCTTCACATAGGTGCCGATTTGTTGGCGCTCGTAGAGATAGGCCGTTGCAGTCCCCCGTCCGGCCGGAAGCGCATAGAAATCATTCGGGAAGATATCGTTAAGTGCAGCAACTGCCGGCATGGCAATAGCCATGGCGAGGTGAGCCAGTAACAACGGTGGGATAAGCTTCATACAGGCTTGTCAGGAGGGTATCTGGGAATTGTCACGATGAATCTGGAACCCTGTCCAGGCTGGCTCACGACCGACACGCTGCCCCCATGGAGTAAGGCGATACGTTCTACCAGATAAAGCCCCAAGCCCGCACCGGGCCTGTTGAGCGCGCCTCGCCCACGGAAGTACTTCTGAAAAAGACGCGGGATTTCATCGGCGGGGATCCCGCTACCAGAATCACTGACCTCGAATGCCACCGAGTCATCGTCGTGACTGCGGATAGACAGTTGCACCGGAACATCCTCGGGGGAATGGCGTAGCGCATTGGTGAGCAAATTGCGCAAGGCAACCCGAAGTAACTGCACATCGCAGTACAACTCGCCAATGGCCTCATCACCGTCGGTATGCAGACGATTCGCGTCAAATTCATCAGTCACGGTATGCAGTAATTCGTTCACTTGAATGTGACCAAGATTTGGCTTGATCTCCCCGCCGAGCCGATCGAATGAAAGAAACTCGTCCATCATGTCAGACATCCGACGGGTTGAATCGCGAATGTCTTCACAGCGCTGCTGGCTTTTTTCGCGTGGCGCATCAAGGTTATTCGCCAGTTGCTGCGTTACCGTGTTGATGATAGCCAGTGGCGTGCGGAATTCATGCGAAACCATGGCAACGAAATCCTGCTGCTCCTGCCGTGCCCGAACCATGACATCAAGCGCTTGGCGTGCTTCATTTTCAGATTTTTCCCGTCGGCATATTTCATCCACCAGGCTGACGGTTCGCTCCAGAACCTGCGCTTCCAGAGATTCATTCAGCGCCGCCTGTGCCGTCAGCTTCTCCCGCTTGATCTGGTTGTACTGGCCGGTAATACCCAGACTCATCACCACCATATGCAGCAACGCACCGACAGGAACGCTGTATTCGGTCAGCACGCTTGGCTCGAGTAAGCCGAGATTTCGCAACATTCGCAAGCCCACGGCGGCATAGAAAAAGCCGAATGCGAACAGGAAAAAACGCGCCGGAGGGTGACCTTGCAGCGCCAGGCGAATGCCGATGGAGACCAGCAGCACAATGCAGATCAGAATGATGGTTTGCGCGATGGCGACGCCAATACCGAAATAACCCGCAATGACGAGCAACGACAAACCGATACCGATAGCCCAGGTCAGCGGCTGAAAAATCCGGACAAACCGCGGCATCACCGACGCCAGTTCCAGTTGCAACAAAGTGAACGTGTTGCTGATCGCCAGCGGCATGCACAACATGACCCCCAGTAACATGTCCGAGGCCGGCCCCGGCAAGCCAGTGAGCCTTTGCAAGTGCCCCGTCGAAATCGCAGCGCCGACAAAATTCAATAACACGTAGGGGACATACCAGCCGCCAAGGCGCTCGCGGGTAACGATCCAGAAAAACAGGTGGAACACCAAAATCAAAATGTAGACGCCGTAAAAGATCCCGTAATTGAATGCCTCGTCGCGCGTCGCAGTGGAAAATGCATCGGGCTGCCAAAGGACGATGGCTGTCGAAAGCGCGTTGCGCGCCGCAATGCGCAGGTAAAAGCGTTGTGCTATATCGCCGTCGGTTTGCAGTTGAAAGGCCGGGTTGCGGTAATCAACTGGCCATGACGAGCGCGGAAAATCCTCCCCGCTGCGCTGCTCGAGATAAGTGCCGTCACGCTGCGGGGAATACAGACGCACGTCGTCGAGCAAGGCATTGGCCACTTCCAGTATCGAGATGCGGGCCACGGGTGACAGATGAGTCGGAGCCACATCAAAACGCAGCCAAATGGCTGCCGGCGTGAAGCCCTCGCTCAACTCCCTTCCCAAGGGAGTGAAGTCGCCGTTCTGTCGCACCTCGTCCAGCGTTAGCGTGCCGCCAGCATCCTTGAGCCAGGAGACATGCCGTGACAGATTGAGGCGAATGCTGTCTGCACCTAACGAAACCGGATCGACCGGAATCGGGTTGGGGATGGGGTTGGGATTAGCGAGACCCACGCTGCCGGTGAGTAGCAGCAAGAGCGTAATGACAATGCGTCGAATCATCCGGAAACAATAACACGGGGCACCTGTTTCCGGCGCGGACTGCGCTTTGCGCTCAGGTTTGCTCAGTTACAAACTGGCGCATGATGCGTAGAGTACGGTCATGGCCGAAATCATTCTCCTTGAAGACGAGCGCATCCTGCGACGCGAGCTTGCCGACTTTCTGACGCAAAACGGTCATAGCGTTGCGGTCGCCGGTAGTCTGGCGGAGTTCAATCAAGGCTTTCAGCCCGAACGCCACGCCATTGCCATCATCGACATCGGCCTGCCTGACGGCAACGGTCTCGATCTGGTTCGGCATCTGCGTCAGCAGAAAATGAATCTCGGCATCATTATTCTCACCGCGCGCTCCAGTACCCCCGACAAACTCAATGGTCTGGATTGTGGCGCCGACCATTATTTGCCCAAGAGCACCGATCTGGATGAACTTGCCGGGACGGTCGCTGCACTGGCGCGCCGCCTGGACGCCGGCGGCCTCAGCCAGCGCTGGGTATTACAGTCGGCCGGACGCAAGCTGATTCCTCCCGGTCAGGCAGCCATCGACCTCAGCCCGCAAGACTTTGCCGTGCTCAAGATCATCATTGCAGGCGATGGCCAACCGGTCAGGCGCCACGCCATTGTCGAAGCGATGGGTAGTGACTACAGCACCACCGACCCGGCACGACTTGATACGCAAATGCGCCGCTTGCGGCGCAAGGTTGCCGAGGCCACCGGGAATGAACTGCCCATCAAGACGCTGCGCAACGAGGGCTACCAGTTCCATGCCCCGGCCTGTATCGAATAGCGCACGATAGTCCGCTCCTCCTGGACGGAGTAAGTCCGACTAATCTCGTCGGCTTCCGCTCAGGTTTGCTCAGCCAGCCAGCCACTTTATTTCCTTACCATACGGAACGTTCTAGAGGTGCGTCCAATCGCCTTGTGCGATTCGTATCCAGTTAGTAGTTACCAGCTTGCAGGTTAAAACCATGGAATCATTCACACCAGTTTTCGTTCGCAGCTTCAGCAATGTCATTGCTGTCCTAGGTACTGCATTGGCAGCCGAACTCGCGCACGCCCAAACCCTCCCCGACGCCGGTGCCCTGCAACAGCAGATCGAGCGCGAGCGGCAGCAACAGATGCCACAGCGCATCGCCCCGGACAAGCCCGCCGCACCGGCCGCCATGAAACCCGCTACGGGCGTCGTCGTCACCGTCAAGCAATTCCGCTTTGTCGGTAACACCCTGATGACTGCCGAACAACTGGCACCCGTCGTCGCCGAGTATTTGAACCGCCCGCTTGATTTTGCCCAACTCAATGCGGCCGCTGCTGCGGTCGCCGAGGCCTATCGCGCCGCCGGCTGGGTCGTGCGCGCCTACCTGCCGCAACAGGACATCCAGGACGGCAGCGTCACCATCCAGATCGTCGAAGCCGTCTTTGGCAAACTTAAGTTCGAAGGCAGCCTGTCAAAACGCGTTGCCCCCGCTCAGATCGAAAGTATCTTTGCCGCCCAGCAAGCAAGTGGTGCGTCCCTCAACGCCGACACGCTGGATCGAGCCTTGCTGCTCGCCGACGACCTGCCCGGCGTCGCCGTTGCCGGCAGCCTGGTCGCCGGTACTTCCGAGCGTGAAACCGACCTCATCCTCAAGCTGGCCGATGAACCGCTCTTCGTCGGCGAAGTCGGTATCGACAACACCGGTGCGCGCTCCACGGGGGAAGATCGGCTCACCGCCAACCTCAACCTCACCAGTCCCTTCGGCTTCGGCGACCTCCTCTCCTCGAACCTGATCCACACCCGGGGCAGCGACTACCTGCGCCTGGGTTACACCCTGCCCGTCGGTAACGATGGCTGGCGTGTCGGGCTCAACACCTCCGCACTCGACTACCGGCTGCTCACCTTCGACCCGGATACCGACAAAGGCTCTTCAACGACCGTCGGGCTGGAGGCCAGCTACCCGATCATCCGCTCGCGCCTGGCGAACCTCTATCTCAACCTCAACTACGACGAGAAGCGCTACGACAACGAATTCAGCAGTGTCACCAGCAGTCGCTACGAGATCGACAGCTTCACTGTCACTCTGAACGGCAACCTGTTCGACAACTGGGGCGGGGGCGGTGCCAACAGCGCCAGCCTGGCCTGGGTAGAAGGCCGTCAGGATCTGGGCACCTTGAACATCAGCGAGAACGCGCAGCTCGACGGCCGTTTCAGCAAGCTGCGCTACAGCCTGTCACGCCAACAGGTGATCACCAATGACCTGTCCTTTTACGGCCTGCTCTCCGGCCAGAAGGCCAACAAGGATCTCGACAGTTCCGAGCGGTTTTATCTCGGCGGTGCCTATGGCGTGCGCGCCTACCCCTCGAGCGAGGCCGGCGGCCACAGCGGGGTAATGACCAATCTCGAAGTGCGCTGGAAGCTGCCCGAGGGCTTCATGCTTACCGCTTTCCATGATTACGGCCATATCAGCAACGATGCCGCCATGAGCTACAGCCTCAAGGGTGCCGGTCTGTCACTCGGCTGGCAAACACCGCTGGGCCTGAATCTCAAGAGCACCTGGGCGCGCCGCATCGGCGACAACCCCAATCCCATCACCGTGCCAGGGCGGAGTTATGGGGACGACCAGGATGGCAGCTACGACAGAAACCGCTTCTGGCTGTCGGCCAGCTTGCCGTTTTAAGAAATAGGGAATCACTCCATGAACAAAGCCTACCGTCTGATCTGGAACGAATTCACCAGCACCTGGGTCGCTGTCTCAGAAATCGTCAAAGCGCGTGGCAAACGCGCCTCGGGATCTGTGCTGCTCGCGGCGGCAGGCTTTATTGCCGTCCCGCCAGCGCCGACTTTTGCGGCACCGCCCAATCCGCCGGCGGCAACGGCACTCCCCAGCGGCGGCCAGCTGGTTGCCGGGCAGGCGACGATTGCACCGCCAGTGAATAACGCGCTGACCATCACCCAGACCAGCCAGCGTGCCGCCATCGATTGGCAGACCTTCAACATCGGCAGCGCGGCCAGCGTCAACTTCATCCAGCCATCGAGCAGCGCCGCTGTTCTTAACCGTGTGCTCGATGCCAACCCCAGCCAGATCTTCGGCAAGATCAATGCCAACGGGCAGGTCTTCTTGACCAACAGCAGCGGCATCTATTTCGGCCGCAGTGCCAGCGTGAACGTGGGCGCACTCACCGCCACCACCCACAGCATCAGCAACGCCGATTTCATGGCCGGCAACCTCAACTTCACGCGCAATGGCGCGACCGGCAAGGTTGAAAACGACGGCAACATCACGGCGGAACTCGGCGGCTACATCGCGCTCTTGGCCCCCGAAGTGCGCAACAACGGCGTCATCATCGCTCAGGGCGGTACGGTGGCATTGGCCGCTGGCGAAGCGTTTGAGCTGCAATTCGACGGTGCACGGCTGGCCAATATCCGTGTCGAACCGGCGACCATCGCTGCGCTGGTCGAGAACGGCAATGCCGTGCATGCCCCCGGTGGCTTGATCATTCTCTCCGCCCAAGCGGCGAACCGGCTGCAAGGGGGCGTCATCAACAACACCGGCAGTCTCGAAGCCACCGGCCTCATTGATAACGGCGGGATGATCCGGCTGACGGCGAGTGACCGGATCAACCACACAGGCAGCATCAACGTCGATGCCGCACCCGGAAAAGTCGGCGCTGGCGGGACGGCACTGCTGATCGCCAATTTGACGAACCCCGACAGCGTGGCCGACATCAACGGCACCATCAGCGCGCGCGGCGGGGACTTGGGCGGTAACGGCGGTTTTATCGAAACCTCCGGCGGGCGCGTGAATATCGGGAGCAACACCCGCGTTGATACCCGTGCGCCACAAGGGAAAACCGGGTTGTGGCTGCTTGACCCGACCGACTTCACCATCGCCACCAGCGGCGGTAACGAAACCGGCGCCAGCGTGAGCGCCTCGCTTTCCACCACCGACCGCAACATCACCGTGGCCGACAACATCCACGTCAACGACAACGTGAGTTGGAGCGCCAATAAACTCACGCTGACGGCCACCAGCGGCGACATCAACATCAACGCCGTGATGACTGCCTCGGGCACCTCCTCGCTCGACCTCGAACCCGGCAGTGGCAACGTCAATGTCGGCTTTGATACCGGCGGCACTTTCAAAGGACGGGTGGATTTCCCCGGTCGTTTCGGCACCGGGTTTTTGACCATTAGCGGCAACGCTTACACCGTCATCAATAGTTTGGGAGTGCTAGGCGACGCCACCGGCGGCACCAACCAGACATTGCAAGGCATGGCGCGCACGGCAAACCTTACGGGCTATTACGCCCTTGGCAGCAACATCGACGCATCGGCAACTGGTGCCGGCGCATGGTATACGGCAGGTGGCTTCCAGCCCATCGGCAGCCCCAGCGGAAACTTCACTGGCACCTTTGACGGCCTCGGGCACACCATCAACAAGCTCACCATCAACCGGCCGACGATCATCGACATCGGTTTGTTCGGTTATGGTTCGAGTGCTTCGGTAGTCCGCAATATCGGTTTGCAACAGGTGAATGTGACCGGTAATGAGTATGTAGGCGGGTTGATGGGGTATAGCTATGGCAAGATCAGCAATAGCTACGTCACCGGCAACGTCACAGGCAATAACTCTGTCGGGGGGCTGATGGGATATGGCAATTACGCCACCATCAATAACAGTCATGCAGCGGCCAAAGTCACCGGCACTGCCGACCTTGTTGGCGGTCTCCTCGGCGGCGACTACGGTGGATCAACGATCTCCAACGTGTATGCCAGTGGTGATGTAAGCGGGAGCAATTTTGTGGGGGGGCTGATCGGCAGGGTAGGGTCTAGTAACTACTCAAGTACGCTTGATAACGCCTATGCATCGGGCAATGTCAGTGGGGTAGGTTACGTTGGCGGCCTTTTGGGCCAAATGTACGCCGACGTAACTAATGTTTACGCTATCGGCAACGTCTCCGCATCAACCGCTGGCGTGAACGCCATATACGTGGGTGGCTTGGTTGGACGTCAAAGCTATGGGAGCATCACCAACGCATTTGCCAGTGGTAATGTTCAGGGTGGTGAATATGTGGGTGGCTTGGTAGGTCGTACTGCGGGCAATATCACCAATGCCTTTGCCACGGGTAACGTTACTGGTACAGGTGGCAAGGTAGCTAGCCTGGTGGGATGGCACCGCGCAATCATTGACACCGCCTACGCTACGGGCACGGTCAATGGTGGCGCAGCCTTGCTGGTTGGCGCCGGCAGTGACGGCACGGATACCAACACGGTCACCGGCTTCCCGAGCACCGTTACCACGAACAACTTCACCGGAGACGTCGACAACACCTGGACTAATGCAGGTAACTGGGATGGCGGGCACGCGCCTACAATCTTTGAGACGGCAGCACTGCCGTTCGACTCAAGCGTCTCCATCCCACAAAACGTCATGGCGTGGGATGTGACCACCCAAAATGAATTCTCGTTTCACTTCACCGGTGGCAATGTGAGCTCACTGACGATAGGCAAAAATACGGCCATAGACTTGGGAAACACCATCAATTTTAACTTCAACACCAGCGGCAAACTCAATCTACCCTCAGCGCCAACGCTAGCGTTCAACGGTGACATCTACACTGTCATCCGCGACCTTGGCGCACAGGGCAGTGTCACCGGTATTGATCTGCAAGGCATCAATAAAGACGGCACCAGTCTCGCTGAAAAATATGTCCTCGGCCTAGATATCAACGCCAGTGCCACCTCAACCTGGAATACTGGTTCAGGCTTTCTGCCGCTTGGCCGCAATGCAGGCGGCCAGGAGTTTTCTGGCACCCTCGATGGTCTTGGTCATTCCGTTAATCATCTGACGATTAATCGCCCTACGACAAATGACGTTGGTCTGTTTGGTTTCGTCTCGGTTGGTTCCTTGCGCAATGTGGGCTTGATCGACGCCACGGTCACTGGACAATCCACAGTGGGTAGTCTCGTAGGGACTATGTTTTCCGGTGTTATCGAAAACGTTTTTGCTACCGGCACCGTCAGCGGAAGTCAGTCATCAGTAGGCGGACTTATTGGCCAAGCGGGCGTGGTGACCATTGCCAACGCCAACGCTGCGGTAACTGTATCTGGGGAAGGCGCAGTTGGCGGCCTGCTTGGCAATGGCAACGGCACGACCATCATCCAATCAAGGGCGACATCCATCGTTACGGGTAGCGGCAGCTCCGGCGGCAGCAGCATTGGTGGCTTGGTCGGGTCGATTACGCAAGGCACGATTACCGATTCCTACGCCACAGGAACTGTGGATGTGTTGGGCGGATACTCAAAAGTGGGTGGATTGGTAGGAACGACCGATAGTTCAAGCATCACCAATTCCTGGGCAACAGGAAATGTGGGGACTGCCAGCTCAGGCCTCTACACCAATGTTGGTGGTCTGGTAGGTTATGGTTTTAACTCAAACATCAGCGGATCGCATGCATCCGGTAACGTAGTGGGTGGGAGCTACACCGGCGGACTGGTAGGAAATTTTATTGTTTATGGGTATGGAGCCGACAAGTCGGGGGACATTAACAACTCTTACGCTACTGGTGCAGTCACCGGCGCTAACTTTGTTGGAGGCTTGGTGGGAGGAGCAATATCTTCTGCCTCCAGCTATGGAACTGCAAGCGCATCAATGCAATTTGCCGATGTCTATGCCACGGGGGCGGTCGTCGGCGTAGGCAGCTATGTGGGCGGTCTGGTGGGCTTTGCGAAAGGGAGCAGCAGTAACGGAAACAGTGACGGTTCTGGTTTTGCCCTTGCAATCTTGGCGATCAGCAATGCTTACGCCAGCGGCTCGGTGTCGGGTATCAGCGGCAGCTGCGGCAGTGGCGGGTGCGGCAATGAGGTGGGCGGCTTGGTGGGGCACTTCGAAAGTGAGGCTAGCAGTTCCGGTGACTTTAGCCGCGCCAATGTAACGATTACCACCTCAAAGGCCAGTGGGGTCGTGAATGGTGTCGGTGACATGGTTGGCGGGTTGGTTGGCTATGGTAAAAGCGGTTCGTCTGGCGCTGGCATGTCCATCATGAGTATCGGCAGGTCGTATGCTAGCGGCAATGTGACCGGGGTCAATAACGTTGGCGGCCTCGTAGGTAACACCTATGTAGGCACTGGCGGAGGCGGCGGGGCAAACTTGGACATAAACCAGACGTACGCCACAGGCAATGTGACCGGCACGGACAATGTGGGTGGTTTGGTCGGTAACGGCTATTACGTTGGTATCTCGAAATCTTTTGCGACGGGCGCTGTCAATGGACATGACTTCGTTGGTGGTTTAGTCGGACAAAGCGGGCATGTAAGTTTGGGTCAGTCTTTCGCTACGGGGGACGTCAATGGCAATCGTTTGGTTGGCGGATTGGTTGGGTATGGTTATTTATCTGATATTGCAAACGTTTATGCGTCGGGTAATGTAGTTTCGGCTACAGGTTATGTTGGTGGACTGATCGGTGTGGCTGCATATGGCACGATCAGCAACACCTTTGCTTCGGGGTTGGTAACGGCGACAACAATGGCTGGCGGTTCTGCCGCCGGTGGCTTGCTGGGCAATGATGATTTTGGCTATGGACCACCAATTATCAGCAACAGCTTTTTTGATCAGGCAGTGAATGCTTCACTCAATGGTGTTGGCAACAATGCATCTGCTACAGGTGTGGCCGGCAAGACCTCGACTGAATTAAAAACCGCCGCAACATTCACTGGCTGGAGCCTGCGCTCAACCGGAACTCCTAGCAGCACTCCGGAAATCTGGCGCATCTACGAAGGCAACACGACACCGCTTCTGGTGGCCTTTTTGACGCCGTTGAATATTGTCACGAGCACGCCGACGACAGTCGCGACCTCGTTCTGGCATCCAAACCCGGCAGTGAATTCGTCACTGATCCAGACCGGCGGCAATAGCAATAAATATAGTGCGCAATACACCGATGCCCAACGCATCGCCGGTGCGCAGTTTATGGACTATGACCTTACCAGCATGACTTCGGCGTATCTACGGCTCATCACCGGGAGCAGCATCTACGGCGATACACCGAGCTTCACCTATGGGCTTTACACCGCCAGCAGCGGCGGCACTGTGATTAGTGATGCCAGCCCGACTGGTTCGGTTACGTGGAGTACCTCGCTCAGTGCCACCTCGGCAGCCAACACCTATGCAGAACACTACGTTAGCGGCATCACGCTGGGCAACAGTACCTACTCGCTGAGCGTTGGCAGTGATATAAATTGGCTCATCAATCCCCGGCCGCTTACGCTTACTGCAGGTAGCACCAGTCGCTATTACGGCAGCGTGAACCCGACGGTGACTGCCTTTGCCGCCCCGACCGGTACCAACGGTTCTGGCAGCGGCCTGATCAATGGCGATTCGATCAGTAGTGTTACCAATACCATTGCAGGCACTGCCACCGCTACGGCCAATGCGGCGACAACCCATGGCATTACGCCCAGTGCGCCGATCTTCAGCGCCGGCACGGCCGGCAACTACGCCATCACCTACGTCGATGGTGTGCTCAGCATCAGTCAGCGTCCGATCTCGGTGACGGCGGTCAATCAAAGCCGCGTTTATGGCGATGCCAACCCGACCAGCGGAACGGTTACGCTCTCAAGTGGCACGTTGGCCACCAGCGATGCGCTGAGTACCGCCACGGTCAGTTCTTCCGCCATCAGCACCACGGCCGCCGGCCAGACCGCCGCGCTCACGCCGAGCGTCCAGACCTTCAGCGCCGGCACGGCCGGCAACTACGCCATCACCTACGTCGATGGTGTGCTCAGCATCAGTCAGCGTCCGATCTCGGTGACGGCGGTCAATCAAAGCCGCGTTTATGGCGATGCCAACCCGACC
>JBIKKY010000023.1:0-48597 GCA_044360105.1 Sulfuritalea sp. | reverse complement strand
AATTTGGACAAGCCATTGATGAAATTCAGCATAGCACAAGTTGCTGTTTTTTTATACAGCCTATTTGATGGAACATCTTCCGTCATGACGGAAAGCATTCCGTTAAATAGGTGCCACACTTAACGTTAGAGGTCACATACACCGTGCGTAGCCGCTACGAACGTGCCATTGAGCGAAACCTCGCTGAGCTGCAGAGGGCCATCCTCAATCGAACAACACTGCTCGGCCTTGAAGATGCTGGAGGTCTTTCCGGTTTGTTCCTACAGCTCAGCTACTACGCGCTCTTCAACGACTATGTATCTCACTGCATTAAGGTCTTAGACCGTGGTCGTCAAGCGGCATCGTTTTGGTACATCTTCCGAACCGACGAGAAGCCTATAGTTGCCTACGCAGAACGCAACGGTGTTGATCTTGCCGCACTTGAAAGTGTGAGCGCCAAACTCAAACACATTCGAGACAAGACACACTTTCACATTGATCCCGATGCTGTGATCGACCCGAAGGCCATCTGGCGTGACGCTGGCCTCACTGGCAAAGAACTATCGGTAGCCGTTGATGCAGTATGGAATATTCTTAAAGAGCTGTCGGCGTCTCTGTACCTCCCTGAGGTAACGCTTCCGGCCTATGACCGTCGAGTGGCGAAGCGCATTGCCATCGCAATCAGTGAAGGGAGAATTGAACGTGACCTCTAACCCTAGAGATTACGCAAATTGGGGAGGGTGTATGCGAATCGTTATTGCAGGAATCGTCGTAACTGTGCTGTCAGCCTGTGGGGCAACCATAGGCTCGTTTCTTCCAGGTCAAATCTACTCGATGGAAAATGGGAAACATCTCGACTTCGAGATAGAAGTTACTTACGGGAAAGGAAGTGTTAGGGCAAAGGACAAAAACTCCGGCGAAGCTTTTAGCGGTACGTATGTCGCCGTCGCTGGGGGAAGAGTGACTATTGGCTCTGGTTTTGGAACTATCGGCGGGACAACTGCCAGAACATTTTCCGGGGGTAACGTTGCAAATACCCGTATCGGCAGTTCCAATATCTCAACGACGACCGTGCAAAACTCAATGGAAATCATGGCGTCATCCACTGCGATACTTTTTGGAGACCAAGGAACAGTTCTTGATTGCGGCATGAACATCGAACGCGGCCCTGTGCCTAAGGGCATAGGCACCTGCATAGACAAGCAAGGCATTACCTACAAATTAATGTTCTGAGCAATATGCAATGAGTGCAGCCTGCTCGTTCGGTTGCGCCCTGATCTCTAACCCGGCAGTCCACACGGACGCTGCGCGATAGAGCCGCGCAGCGCCGGTGACTTCTACGTTAGCAGGCAAAAGCATGTCGCCCTGCACCGCCGTATCGCCAGCGCCGACTTTTGCGTCCTCGAACAGCCTGGGCTGTGCGTAGGCTTGCTCTATTCGGCGGCAGGCTATGTCGAAGTATTTGCGCTCGCGCTCGATGCCGACGAACTGCAAACCCATCCGGGCGCAGGCTACGCCTGTTGTCCCGCTGCCCATGAATGGATCGCAAACTGTCCGCGCCTTTTGGTGCAAGCTCAGGCACCATTCCATCAAGGCCGTGGGCTTCTGTGTCGGGTGTTCTTTCCCTTCGCCGCTGTTTTGGTATGCGTCAATCCGAGACATCCTAAAAACCCGCGTTGCCCCGCTTCCGTTCGTCCATGCGAGTTCAAAGTCGCCGCTGCTGAAAGTCTGGCACTTGTCCCAAGAAAGCCAGCGCGAGCGTTGAGGAAGTGCGTACAAATGCCCACCCCAAACAACTGCCTCCCGCGCCTTCTGTACCCCAAGAGAAACGCCGTCGTCGCAAAGTTTGTCCCATTCAGGGGCAGTTCCCCACATTGCGGCCTTCCCGTTCTTACCGGCAAAATCGCCGTGCCATGCGGTTCCGATCTCATAGGGTGGGTCGGTCAAGAGTAAGTCAAAATCAGGCAGCAGCGGCAGCACTTCGCGGCAGTCGCCGTGGTACAGTTCGCAATTCCCGATTGTCACTTTCTCAGCCATCATCACTCCGTAGTTACGTTTTGCCTGCTAACACGTCATTCCAGGGGACGCTGCGCGATAAAGCCGCGCATCGCCCCTGAATTCAGGCGTTGGCCGTCACAATTCGGACCACCGTTGATTTTCTCAACCGGTAACAGAAAGGATTCTCACAATGGCTCAGATCCGTCAAGTTATTGCTGCGGTCGCAACGCTTCTGTTTAGCGCGTACGTTGGGCTTGCGAGCGCCCAAAACATCGAGATCATCCCGCCGAAGTCCGGGAGCGGCCCAGGTGTCATCCTAATCTCCGGAATTTCGGGAACAGCGCTTTACCAAGACTATGCAAAAGCCGTTGCAGACCTTGGCTACACGGCGGCTCTGGTTAGTGGAAAAGATATCTCGAACCAGCCTGGCGTCTCGGCCGATAACTTACAAAGAGTGCTAGAGACACTGCGCGCCGACCCACGTATTAGGCCTGGGAAGTTAGCCGTTGTGGGATTCTCGCTTGGAGGCGGTGGGGCCTTGCTCCACGCATCGAATCAACCGGAATCCTTCTCAGTTGTCGTAGCCTACTACCCCGCCGTATCACGCCTTCCGAGTATTACTGAGACCGCCAAGCGTGTCGGCGTACCAACACTGATACTTGCCGGAGAAAAGGACAGGTTCCGCGATTGTTGCGTTATTGAATCCATCCGTGAGTTCGAGGCCGCCGCCAAGGCCAGCAGACTGCCCGTCGTGGTCCATTCTTACCCTGAAGCGGATCACGGATTCAACCTTAGAATCCCGGCGTTTAGAGCGCAAGACGCCTCAGATGCATGGGCGAGAGTTCAAGAGGTATTTCTCAAACACCACCCGCTGTGAGGTCCAACCCGGCAGTCCACACGGACGCTGCGCGATAAAGCCGCGCAGCGCCGGTGACTTCTACGTTCGGCCCCACAGAATGGGTTCCAGTTCCTTGCCGCTCTTTGTAAGGCTTATCGCAATTACACGACTTGCACGGTGATGTTGCCCGCAGTATCATCTGCTACATGAACACTGCCGCAAAACTGCTTCAAGCCATGCGCAGCAATCCGCTCGATTGGAAGCTTGCGCAGCTTCAAACAGTAGCGCGCCAGAACGGAATCGATTGGCGGCACGTTGGAACGAGTCACTGCGTCTTTGTGCGCCCTGATGGCAAGACGCTCCCAGTTCCGGCCCGGCGTCCTATCAAGCCGATCTACGTCAAGAAGTTCCTTGAACTCGTTGAAGGAGCATGAACCATGGGAAAGAGAATTGACTACCCGTTTGAGATCCGCCCGCTGTCGGCCGAGGAAGGCGGGGGCTTTCTAATTTCGTACCCGGATTTTTCGGAGTGCCTCTCTGATGGCGAAACAGTCGAGGAAGCGCTCGCGAACGGGAAGGACGCTTTGAAGTCAACGATTGCCGCACTCAAGGCCAAGGAGCTACCAATTCCTGCCCCGAATAGCGGGGGTGTCGCATCCGGAAAGTTTGTCGCTCGCGTTCCAAAGACGGTTCACGCGCGGTTGGCTACACGCGCAAAGGCAGAGGGCGTGTCACTAAATTCTCTTGTTCTCACATTCATCGCGGAAGGTCTTGGGCGCAAAGAACGGCACGCGTAGTTACGAATGTGGCCGAACCGATCATTCCATCGGACGCTGCGCGATGAAGCCGCGCAGCGCCGGTTAGCTCTACGTTCGGCCTCTTGTCGCTGCGCATAGCGTTGGACTGATTGACAACGGTCGCACTTGTTGGCACTATCTCCAACATAAAAGCCGTTCAGCTTGTTGGTACTCGCATCATCTACTCAGAGTCTGCGTTCGCGGAATTGGTACTGTGGCGCCTTCCGAAGCCGCTCGACGGGTCGGCACACGCGTTCAAATACAGGTTGGCCTATATCGTGCGTGGTGAATGCGTTCTGCGCTACGACAACGAAGTTGGGAAGGGCGATCACCGGCATTTCGGTAAAAAGGAAAGTGCCTACGCTTTTACTACGCCGGATAAGTTGATCGGCGACTTCCAGAAGGATATTGCGAGGTGGAACCATGAAAACAGTAACTCTTGATGTGCGAACCCCTGCCGATTCGATGGCTGACTTTGCACACGCCTGGAAGACCGGAAAAGCTCAGAAGGCTGCGCGGATCAGCTTTGCCACTCCCGAGTTGCTCTGGAGGGTGCTGACTGAAAAACGATGGGAACTACTTAAGGTGCTTTGCGGCGCAGGGCCGGTGTCCATACGCGAGGCCGCACGCCGTGCTGAACGCGACGTAAAGGCCGTGCACGGCGATGTCACAGCGCTGCTTAACGCTGGAGTGCTGAGCAAAACGGAGGACGGTCACATCGTTTTCCCGTACGAGGCTGTGAAAGTCGAGTTTCTATTGCAAGCTGCGTAGTGTGGCGGTGTGTAAGTCGCCGAACCCATCATTCCACCGGACGCTGCGCGATGAAGCCGCGCAGCGCCGGTCCACTCAACCGAACCCATTCTGGCACCGAGCTATAGGCTCTACTCAGCCGAAACTACAGAACAGTCGCAGGTGGTGTCGGCCATGCGTGCATATGGCGTTCAGCCTGCGTGCGGTGATGCATAACCCTACAGTCGAGCGGAACTGCACAAAAAGCCGCACAGCCCGCTCACTTCCACGTTCGGCGTCTTGTAATGTGTAACGTTGCGGGTTACGATAGCGCGTGATCCTGAGTTTCAAACACAAAGGCTTGGCGCGCTTCTTCGAGCACGGTTCCAAGTCGGGCATCCAGGCGCAGCACGCGGAGCGGCTGCGGCTCATACTTGGTCGGCTACATGTCGCAACGGCCGCCCGGGATATGGACTTGGCCGGTTTGCGCCTCCACGCACTCAAGGGCGAGCGCAAAGGCGTGTGGTCGGTGTGGGTGAGCGGCAACTGGCGGGTCACGTTTCAGTTCGTGGGAAGGGATGCCGAACTGGTGGACTACGAGGACTATCACTGAGGTAATTTGCTATGCGTATGCACAACCCCCCTCATCCGGGTGAAATCATCAAGTCTCTGTGCTTGGAGCCTGTAGGTCTTACGGTTACCGAGGCTGCGGAAGGTTTGGGTGTAAGCCGCAAAACCCTTTCAGCAATCCTCAATGGGCGCTCTGGCATCAGTCCCGAAATGGCGATACGGCTATCCATCGCCTTTAACACCAGCGCCGAGAGTTGGCTGAGCCAGCAAGTGCAATACGACCTGTGGCACGCGGAGCAAGGGCGTAAAGCGCTCAAGGTCATCAAGCTTGCCGCCTAAGACGCCGAACCCGTCGTTCCGGAGGACGCTGCGCGATCAAGCCTCGCAGCGCCTCTGAACTTGGACGTTAGGCCTCACCATGAGCGCGCTTTGCGGCGTTTGACGTAACTACGGCATTGCCGTATGGTTGAATTTGTGTTCACGGTTATCGAAACCCCTACTTTCGTGCGCCTCGCCAGCGATTGCTGGAACGATGAAGATCGAAACACCTTTATTACCTTCATCGCCGGAAACCCAGATGCTGGGGATGTTGTCCCCGGATCGGGAGGTGTAAGGAGAGCCCGCTGGGGTAGTACTGGTCGTGGCAAGCGTGGCGGGGTGCGAGTCATTTACTTCAACCGTCTCGCCAATGGAGAAATCTGGTTGCTACTGGTCTACGGAAAGTCCGTGCACGAAAACATCCCGGCGCATGTACTTCGCCAAATCAAAGAGGAGATCGAGAATGCCTAAAGCCAAACAAAAGCCTGTCGGCCGTCGGCCGACAATTGACCTTGGCGCTGAACTGCTAACGTCGGTGCGCGAAATGAAGGCCGGTATCCGTGCGCGTGTTCTTCGTCCCGAGATATCGGCAATTGCTCACGCCCGCCTGGTGTCAGGGCTTTCTCAAACTGCCTTCGCAGCGCTGCTTGGCGTTTCTGTGCGCACACTCCAAGACTGGGAACAAGGTCGCCGCGAACCATCAGGAGCGGCAAAGACCCTTTTCCGGGTCGCCGAACGCCATCCCGAGGTTTTGCAAGAGCTCGCTGCGTAAAGTGGTGCGGCCCAACCCGGCGGTCGACCCCGTTCGCTTCGCTCTCTGGACGCTGCGCGATGAAGCCGCGCAGGCGCCTCGGCTTGAACGTTGGACGACAAACCAGTGAACAACTCGCGTTTCACGGGTTCCCTGGTATTCGGTACACAGTTATTGATTTCGGCGACTGTGGGCCTTGCCCAGACGCAGCCAGCGCCAGACGGTGGCCGATGCGGCAAGGTGATGATGATTCAGACCCGCGACAACAGTACGACGCGTTATGCATTCGTGCCGCCACCGGAACCGGAAAAGCAAGGAAGCCCGATCACCATGGTGCTGATTCCCGGTGGCTCGGGCCATGTCAATCTTGACGATAACGGTTGTCCGCGCGAGTTGAAGGGCAATTCGCTTGTCCGGTCGATCCCGATTTTCAATGCGGCGGGTTTCGGTACCGCGCTGATCGATGCGCCATCCGATTTTCATGGCGTAGACGGCCTCGGAGGATTCCGCACTACAACCGAACATGCGGAAGATCTTGGAAAGGTGATCGCCGATCTGCGTACACGCACACGGGGCTTTGTCTGGGTTGTGGGCACGAGCCGAGGATCGATTTCCGCGGCAAATGCAGCCACCCGTCTATCCGGCCCCTCGGCGCCCGACGGGATCGTGCTTACTTCCGCTTTGATGTCGGGCCAAAGCGCGGCGAGGAAGGCATGGGTCGCGCAGACCGTCTTTGATCTGCCACTTGAAGATATTCGCGTCCCCCTGCTCGTGATTGGTCACGTCGCAGACAAATGCATCCGCTCGCCACCGGATGTCATGGGCAGGATCGTAGCCCGCACTCCGGCGATACGCCAACAGGTCGTCACCGTTATCGGTGGTCCGGGTTACGATGGTCCGGCGGGACTCAATGCTTGCGAGGGGCGTACGCCACACGGCTTTATTGATCAGGAGGCCGAAGTTGCTGCCGGAATCTCGCGGTTTATTCGTGGCGAAAAGTACTAGGGCGTATTCTCACATGGGACAGGTTCCGAGCGGGATGACGCTTGCTGTCCCGTTGGGTTCGCTGCAGAATGCCCCCATCAACAGACTTTTCCTACAACCTTGTTGGGCGGAAGAATCATGTCTGCGAATCCGAAGCTTACGATCGAGGAGCACGGCCGATGCGGCCTTGTCCGGTATCGTGAGGATGACAGGGAAATCCTGTTCGAGTGGGAGTTCTGCGGCGGCGATCGCGCTGTCGCTGCAGTCTGGCCGCGCCCCTTTCGCAGGCTAACAGAACAGAACACCTGGCCCGGGGCTCGCATCGCAGACATCCTTGATCTTGTGGGGCGCGAGATCGTGGCCCGGAAAGCACCTGGTTGTCGCTACGAGATCGATGCCGATGTTTCCCGAATCACAATTGTCGGCGCCTGATGTGCCGGGCAGAATCGACGTCGAAGAGGCCTGCCATCGAAATCGCCGCGAATGATGGAGCGGGTGTCGGACGCAACTGCCGCGCTGGTCATCGGCTCCCGACCCCGGCCTTTTTCGGATCCGCGCATCCATCCTTTCCATGAAAACCGCCCTCCTTGTTTCCGGCCTGCTCGCGGCCGCCGTCATTGCGATCCAGTCCGGCATGCTCGGCGGCAACCGCCCGGCCGACATCGGCGTGCATAATTCACGCCTCAAGCCGCCCTCGCCGACACGCAACAGCGTCTCCAGCCAGTCCGCCCTGTATCCGGACCATCCGCAGCGGGCTTATGCGGACATCAGGCCGCTGCCGCTCAAGAATGGATCCGGCGAAAGTTCGCTGCGCGCCCTGATGGCCATACTGCAGGCCATGCCGGACATCAAGGTGGTGGAGCAGCGGCCGGACTATCTCCATGTCCAGGCGGAAACACGCTGGCTCAAATTCGTCGACGACCTGGAGTTTTGGTTCAACCCGGCGCGCAGCGTGATCGAGCTGCGCAGTGCCAGCCGCCTCGGGCGCGAGGATTTCGGGGTGAACCGGGAAAGGATCGAAGCGATCCGGACGGCCTACCTGGCCCATCCGTGATCCCTGCCAAGCGCAACGAGTGCCAGGAAATGGATCCGATGGAACGACTCCCCCGCTATATGCCGTACGTATTTTTTGCCGGCCTTGCGCTGGTCACGATACTTTCCCTGATCCCGAGCACCACCGTGCCACAGGCCTTACAGTTCTGGGACAAGGCGCAACACGCTTTGGGCTATTTGGCGCTCGCAGTCGCCGGATGCCTTGCCTTCCCGCAGCGCGTGGTGCCTGTCTTCATCGGCCTGCTGGCGCACGGAGCCGTGATTGAAATCCTGCAGGGCACGCTGATCACCACCCGCTTCGGCGACGTTTTCGACTGGTTTGCCGATGGAACGGGCGTTCTTGCCGGTGTCGCTTTTTGTCGCTTCGTATTGCCCAAAGCCAGGGGCACGATGCAGCGCGCAGATTGATTCCCTGTCGCGGACGCCGCCCGCGGTGGCAGCGCCGCGCCGATGACCGCAAAACAGACGGTGTATCGGCCGCAACCGGATCTCAGCGCTGGTATTGCGGTTTCGTCGCTGTTCCGCCGATCGACAGGCCGACGTTCTGGCGCGAACTCCCCGACTTTACCTCGACGGAAACCCGGCCGCGCGCCGTCTGATCGGGGGCGATGGTCACCGTGCCCGTGGCGGCAAGCGCTCCCGCGGCGACCCGGACCTGCGTGGCCTCGATGCGTCCGGCGTCGTAGAACAGGTTGGCCTTGAGCGATTCGAAGGTGTACTGCTCTCCCTGGCCACGGCCCTGCAGGACCCGATCGAAGTCGATTCCCGCCAGCACACCGCGCGACATGCCGACCTGTGCCTGTATCTGCGCCTTGGGCAGCAGGTCCTGGCTCTTCGCGGCATCACCGAGAAAATCGCCTTGCGCATCGAAGACGCCATCCTTGAACCAGCCTGGCGCGGCGGCGGACGCACTGACGCGAGTTGCCGAGAATTTTCCGCCGAGTTTCCAGTTCCCCTGCCAGGTCAGCGTCGCGCTGCCGCCGAGTTCGCCATTGTGCAGCCAGCCCTTGAACCCGCTTATCGTCAGGCGTTCGGGTGACAACTGCCCCGTGGCGGAAAAGTCGACAAGCTTCAGTTTTGCGGCAAGCGGCAGGTCGAAGCGTTCGGCGTTCAGGCTCACGCTCCAGGCGCCGGGCCCGCGCACTCCGCTCAGCTTGACCTTGCCCGAATCGGCGCCGTCGGCCTGTGCCGCGAACTCCGTCACCTGGCCTCCGGCCAACTTGGCCTCGACCTCCAGCGGCGGCAGGAATGCGGGTTCCGCGGCCAGGATGACGCGGCTGGCGCTGAATGTTCCAGCCTTGAGCGGCAGTTTGCCTGCGGACGTACCCAACAGTTTCAACAGCACCGGAAGCGGCAATCGGACATCATCAAGGTGCAGGGAATCGAACTCGGCGGGCATCTGCCAAAGCACGGACAGCGGCGCACCGAGGACAACGCGTTTCACCTGCACCCCATCGGCGGCCTCGCCGAAGACGACGTTTTCCAGGGTGAGCTTCATCTTCGGCACGAGTTCGACCTGTGCGCTTCCCGCCTTGACACTGACGCCGAGCGCACTCGCGGCCATGGTCTCGAAAGCCTGGCGCTTGCCGTCGAACGGCAGGAACTTGATCAGGAATAGCGCGAGAAACGGCAGGACGACGACGATCACTATTGCTGCCACGCGCGACTGGCGCTTGTGGACCTCCTTGCGCTCAAGCATGCGCTGGCGGATACCCTCGCGATCGCGTTCTTCTTCCTCGATCCGGGCGCGCTCCTCCGCCTCGCGCCGCGCCTTTTCCTCGGCCTTGCGCCGCGCCCTTTCCTCCTCCTCGCGGCGCAGCTTTTCTTCCGCTTCGCGGCGGGCACGTTCCTCGGCTTCGATGCGCGCCCTGTCCTCGGCCTCGTTGCGGGCCTTTTCCTCGGCTTCGCGCCGCGCCCTTTCCTCCTCCTCGCGGCGCAGCTTTTCTTCCGCTTCGCGCCGGGCGCGTTCCTCGGCTTCGATGCGCGCCCTTTCCTCGGCTTCGATGCGGGCGCTTTCCTCGGCTTCGCGCCGCGCTTTTTCTTCGGCTTCGCGGCGCAGATTTTCTTCCGCTTCGCACCGGGCCCTTTCCTCGGCTTCGATACGGGCCCTCTCCTCGGCTTCGCGCCGAGCTTTTTCTTCCGCTTCGCGCCTGGCTCTTTCCTCGGCCTCGCGGCGGGCTTTCTCCTCCTCCTCGCGGCGGAACTTTTCCAGCGCCTCGCGGCGAATCTTTTCTACCGCTGCGCGTTTCGCCTTTTCTTCTTCTTCGCGGCGAACCTTCTCCTCTGCTTCGCGGCGGATTTTTTCCTCCGCTTCGCGGTGCGCCCGTTCCTCGGCTTCGATGCGCGCCTTTTCCTCGGCTTCGCGGCGAGCCTTTTCCTCCGCTTCGCGGCGAGCCTTTTCCTCGACCTCGCGACGGACCTTCTCCTCGGCTTCGCGGCGGATCTTTTCTTCGGCTTCACGTCGCGTCCGTTCCACGGCCTCGATGCGAGCCTTTTCCTCGACCTCGCGACGGACCTTCTCCTCGGCTTCGCGGCGGACCTTCTCCTCGGCTTCGCGGCGGATCTTTTCTTCGGCTTCACGTCGCGTCCGTTCCACGGCCTCGATGCGCGCCTTTTCCTCGACCTCGCGACGGACCTTCTCTTCGGTTTCGAGGCGTATCTTTTCTTCGGCTTCGCGCCGGGCCTTTTCCCCGGCTTCGCGGCGTATCTTTTCTTCGGCTTCGCGCCGGGCCTTCTCCTTGGTTTCGCGCCGGGCCTTTTCCTCGGCTTCGCGGCGAGCCTTCTCCTCCGCTTCGCGGCGGATTCTTTCTTCCGCTTCAAGTCGCGCCCGTTCCTCGGTTTCGATGCGCGCCTTTTCCTCGACCTCGCGACGGACCCTCTCTTCGGCTTCGCGACGGATCTTTGCTTCCGCTTCGCGCCGGACCTTTTCTTCGGCTTCGCGGCGGATTTTTGCTTCCGCTTCGCGTCGCGCCTGTTGCTCGGCCTCGATGCGCGGGTCGGCTGGAGGCGGTTTGACCGGGCGCGCACTGGTTATGGACGCGAAATCCAGATCCATGCCTTCGTCCGCGGTCGTACCGGCTTGCTGGCGGCGCTCGACGAAAATTTCGCGCAGGTAACCCGCGCTGGTCAGTTCGCCAACCGCCCAAACAATCGTCTTGCGCTCCGTTTCGGGCCAGGCAGCGGCAATTTCGTCCGCGGACTGATTATCCTTGCAGGCCTTCAATACCCCCAGCATTTCCGGCTCGAGGTCTTTGGTCTTGCCTGTCGTTTCGCGAAGGCCTTTCGGTGTTTTGCTGTATACCAGAGCCATGGCGCGCTTTCACTCCAGGTTTGGTGCTTCGATGCAATGACAGACCATGATTGTCGGACCGGTCCGATCCTGGCCGAAACTCGGTCGACCGAGCGAGTTTACTCTATGCGAAAAGGTTTCTCGCCAGCGATCTTGCCGCAGCACAGCGCACCGGATCCTGACTCCATGCCGGTTCGGGCACGATGCGCGCAATCCTGGCCGCACGCACCGGATCCGGCGCCGGCTGCCAGTGCGCCAGCACATCGGCCACGGCGTCGGGCGCGTTGCAGATCAGCAGCATGTCGCAACCGGCCGCCCAGGCGGCTTCCGTGCGCTGCACCATGTTGCCGGCGAAGGCGGCACCTTCCATCGACAGGTCGTCGCTGAAAATGACGCCGTCGAAACCGAATTCCTTGCGCAATTTCTCCAGCCAGACCGGCGAGAAGCCGGCGGGACGGGAATCGACCTGGGGGTAGATGACATGGGCGGGCATTACGCCGTCGAGCTTGAGGCGGCGATAGGGAATGAGGTCGGGTTCCATCTCGGCGAGGCTGCGCTCATCGACCGGAATGGCCAAGTGGGAATCGGCCGCGACCCAGCCGTGGCCGGGGAAGTGCTTGCCGCAGCAGCCCATGCCAGCGGCATGCAAACCCTCGATCAGGGCGCCGGCGAGTTCGGCCACGGCATCCGGATTCTCGTGGAAGGCGCGATCGCCGATGACGCCGCTGGGGCCCCAGTCGAGGTCTAGCACCGGCGTGAAGGAATAATCGACACCGCAGGCGCGCAGCTCGGCGGCCAGCAGATAGCCGAGGTCGGCTGCCGCTTTGCGCGCCGCGGCAGGGTCGTTGTCCCACAATTCGCCCAGGCGACGCATCGGCGGTACGTGGGTGAAGCCTTCGCGGCAGCGCTGGACTCGCCCGCCCTCGTGGTCGATGGCGATGGGCAAGGCCGAGCTGCGCAGGCCGTGGATGGCGGCGCACAGGGCGGTGAGTTGCTGCGGGTCGCGGTAGTTGCGTTTGAACAGGATGACGCCGCCGATCAGGGGGTGCAGCAGGCGCTCGCGGTCAAGCCCGGAAAGTTCGAGGCCCGCAACGTCGATCATCAGCGGGCCAAGGGTTTGGGTGTTCATGGCGTTTCCAGTATGACGAAGGCGACGGCGTAGTCCTGCTCGTCGCTGATGGAGAGATGGGCGGCAAGCCCGCGCCCGGCAAAAAGGGCGGCGAGACCCGGCGAATAACTGAAGGACGGCTTGCCGAGTTCGTCGTGCTCCACGGCGATGTCGGGCAATAACAAGGGAGCGCGGACGCCGCTGCCGAAAGCCTTGCCCAGAGCCTCTTTCGCGGCGAAACGCTTGGCCAGGAAACGCGCCGGATCGGGACTGCTGCGGCAGGCCGCGCGCTCAGCCGGCGCCAGCATTTTTTCCAGGCCGCGCTCGCCGTGGCGCTGGAAGTACTCGGCCATGCGGGCGACGGCGACGATGTCTGTTCCTACACCGAAAATCATACGCGGCGCGCCATCATCCGCACTGGGCTTCGCGCATCAATCGCTTCATTTCGGCGACGGCTTCGCGCATGCCGACAAAAATGGCGCGGCTGACGATGGCATGGCCGATGTGGAGTTCGCGGATGCCGGGCAACGCCGCCACCGGCTGCACGTTGAAGTAGTTGAGCGCATGGCCGGCGTTGAAGCGCATGCCGGCGGCGCGGATCGCGGCGCCGGCCTTGCGGATTTTCTCCAGTTCGGTGAGCACGGCCGGGCTTTCGTTGTCGCGCCCCTGGTTGAAGAAGGCGTGGGCGTAGGGACCGGTGTGGATCTCGCAGACGCGCACGCCGATGCGCGCTGCGGCTTCCACCTGCGGCAGTTCGGCATCGATGAACGCACTGGTGATGATATCGGCATCGCGCAGGCGAGCCACCACGTCACGCAGTCGCGCTTCCTGACCGGCGACATCCAGCCCGCCTTCGGTGGTGATCTCGTGGCGGCCTTCGGGCACCAGCATGGCCATCTCGGGCTTGAGCGCGCAAGCGATGCCGACCATCTCTTCGGTGGCCGCCATTTCGAGGTTGAGCTTGATGTGCGTCAGTTCGCGCAGGCGCCGCACGTCGTGGTCCTGGATGTGGCGCCGGTCTTCGCGCAAATGCACGGTGATGCCATCGGCGCCGCCCAGATGGGCCTCGACGGCGGCCCAGACCGGATCGGGTTCGTGGGTCTTGCGCGCTTCACGCACCGTCGCCACGTGATCAATGTTTACGCCAAGTTCAATCATGCTTGCTCCACCGAAGCGCCAAAGGATGGATTGTAATTGCTCAGAGCTCCTGCAGTTCGATGAATACGCGCCGCGACTGCAGGGGCTTGCCGCCCATGTGGTGGGCGATCAGCTGCCGCATCAGCTGCCGGCTTTCGATCCGGGTGCGCGGATCGGCATAGTCGTCGGCCGCCATGTCGAGCAGGGTCTTGCCGGAGAGGCTGGGGACCTGGCCCGGCGCCGTGTCGCCAGCGCCGACTTTCTGTTCCACGGGGCCGCGCTCGATGAGAAAGGCATACTGCCTGTCGGGTGCCACCGGCCGCCCCGATTCGACGTCGACATCCAGCGTCAGGCCGTAGCCGAGTTCCTTCAGCAGGGTTTTCTCGAAACGGCGCAGTTCCGGCGCATCGGCGGCGCCCGCGGCCAGCGCACGCAACGCAGCCGCATAGGCATCGAACAACGCGCCATGCGGGTCCTCGCGCGGCAGCATTTTCAGCAGCAGTTCGTTGAGGTAGTAGCCGAGCAACAGGCAGCGCCCGCCCAGCAGGGGCATGCCGCCCAGCCATTCCGTCTTGGCCAGGGTCTTGACCTCGCCGCCGCCGAACCAGCCAAGTTCCAGCGGCTGGAAGGACATCAGCATGCCGCGCATCGCGGACCGCGGTCGCCGCGCCCCGCGCGCCAGCAGCGGCACACGGCCATGCTCCCGAGTGAACACGTCGACCACGAGGCTGGTCTCGCTGTAGGGATGCAGGTGCAGGACATAGGCCGCCTGGCCGTCGACGCGTTTACTCACGACCCTACCGTCAAACGTGAAGTCACAACACCCCAAGCCCGTCTCAGCGGCGAATGCCGGTGTCCAGACGGTCGTCCTTCTGGATTCCGGCTTTCGCCGGAATGACGAGCCTCGTCCTCCGGGGTCGTGCCAGACACCATGATCTTCAGTCGTATCCGAGCGACTTCAGGGCCCGCTCGTCGTCGGCCCAGCCGCCCTTGACCTTGACCCAGGTTTCGAGCCAGACCTTGCCGCCGAACAGGGTTTCCATTTCCTTGCGGGCGTCGGTCGAGATGCGCTTCATGCGCTCGCCGCCCCTGCCGATGACGATGGCGCGATGCCCGGCCCGGTCGACGATGACCGCGGCGTGGATCCGGCGCAGTTCGCCTTCCTGTTCGAACTTCTCTATTTCCACGGCAATGCCGTAGGGAAGCTCTTCGCCGAGGTTGCGGAACAGCTTTTCGCGCAGGATTTCGGAAGCCATGAAACGCTCCGAACGGTCGGTGATGTCGTCGGCGTCGAATACCGGCGGCCCTTCCGGCAGGTAGCGCGCCACGGCGGCCAGCAGTTCGTCGGTGCCGATGCCCTTTTCGGCCGACAGCGGCACCAGTTCGGCGAATTCGTGAAGCGCGGCAAGCTTGGCCATGAAGGGCAGCAGTTCCTTCTTGTCGGCCAGGCGGTCGATCTTGTTGATAACCAGTACCACCGGAGTGCCGGCGGGCAGCATGCGCAGGATCTCGGCTTCGCCGCTGCCCCAGTTGCCGGCCTCGACCACCAGCAGGATCACATCGACATCGGCAAAGGTCGAGGTCACGCTGCGGTTCATCAGGCGATTGAGCGCATTCTTGTGCGTCATCTGGAAGCCCGGCGTATCGACAAAAATGAACTGTGCGCCACCGGTGGTCAACACGCCGTGAATCCTGTGCCGCGTGGTCTGCGCCTTCTTCGAGGTAATGCTGACCTTGGCGCCGACCAGGCGATTGGTCAGCGTCGATTTGCCGACGTTGGGCCGGCCGATGACGGCCAGGTAGCCGGTGCGGAATCCCTCGCTCACGGCTTGATCTCGGCAATGGCGCGCTGCGCCGCCACCTGCTCGGCGATTCGCCGGCTGCCACCGCTGCCCGTGGTGCGAATGCCCAGTTCCGGAATCACGCATTCGATGTCGAATTCCTGCGCATGCGCCTCGCCTCGCGTCGCCAGCAGGGCGTAGCGCGGCAGCGGCAGGCGCCGGCCCTGCAGCAGTTCCTGCAGGGCCGTTTTCGGATCCTTGCCCGTATCGCTGGAATCGATGCGGCCCAGCACCGGCCGATACAGGGCCTCGATGACGCGCCGCGCCGCTTCGAAGCCGGCATCGACATGGACCGCACCGAAGATGGCCTCCAGCGCGTCGGCGAGAATCGAGGGGCGCTGCGCACCGCCGCTCTTCAATTCCCCCTCTCCGAGCCGAAGGAAGTCGCCAAGCGCCAAATCGCGCGCGATGCCGGCCAGGGTTTCCTGCCTTACCAGGCTCGCGCGCAACCTGGAAAGTTCGCCTTCCCTGAGATCGCCGAACTCCCTGTAGAGGGCCCCGGCGATGACGCAATTCAGAACCGAGTCGCCGAGGAACTCGAGCCTCTCGTTGTGGGGGGGGCCGTAGCTACGATGGGTGAGCGCCTGGCGCAGCAACTCCGGTCGGCCGAAGCCGTGACCGAGCGCCACCTCCAGCCGCTGTGCATTCATTGGTTGGCGCTGCTGCTGCCCTCGAAATCGAAAACCAGGCTGACGTTCTTGAACAGCGGCACTTTACTCTCGTACTGGAAGGAGATCACCAGTTCGCCGCCCTCTTTCGTGATCTCCAGATCCTGCGCCGTAACGCTCTTGACATCGTCCATGTCGGCGCGGCGGGCAAATGCTTCGCGGACCTTTGCCATAGGGGCATCTTTGAGGCTGCCATCGGTGGCAGTTCCCTTGACCGCCTTGAGCAGGTTTCCGTACTCGATCCAGGGCGGTATGGCCTTCATCGCCAACAGGGCCAACAATGCCAGCACCATGCCACCGAGCAAGAGCGTATTCAGGCTGAGTCCGCGCTGAAATTTCATCATGTTATCCCCCTAGTGAAACGAGCCGACCCGTTTCAGATCGGAGAAATTGAACCATATGAAGAATGCCTTGCCGACCAGGTTTTCATCGGGAACAAACCCCCAGAACCGGCTGTCCTGCGAATTGTCGCGGTTGTCCCCCATCATGAAATAGTGGCCGGGCGGAACCTCACAACTGACGCCTTCGCTATTGTAGTTACATTTTTCTCCGTGCGGAAAGCGGGCAATCTGCTGGACGAAGGACGGGGCCTCGGCTTCGACCAGGATGTGGTGCTCGACGCTGCCGAGACTCTCGACGTAACGCGGGGTGTAGAACAGACGGTCGCGATCGAGGTAATCCTCGATCTTCTTCTGCGCTACCTCCTGGCCGTTGATGGTGAGCTTCTTGTTCTTGTACGCCACCTTGTCGCCGGGGACGCCGACCACGCGCTTGATGTAGTCGAGCGAGGGATCGGGCGGATAGCGGAAGACGACGACGTCGCCGCGCTGCGGGGTGTTCAGCTCGAAGATTTTCTTGTTGATCACCGGCAGGCGCACGCCGTAGGTGTATTTGTTCACCAGGATGAAGTCGCCCACCAGCAAGGTCGGAATCATCGAGCCGGACGGGATCTTGAAGGGCTCGACGAGGAAGGAGCGCAGCAGGAACACGGCGAGGATCACCGGGAAGAAGCTGCCGCCGTATTCGACCCACCAGGGATCGGGCGCATCGGCCGGGCGCTTCTTGCGCGCCCAGAAATGATTGATGCACCAGATGATGCCGGTGATGACAACCAGTATGAAAAGTATCAGGGCAAAGTTCATTTCTCACCCACACGCAGCACGGCTAGGAAGGCCTCCTGGGGAATTTCGACGCTGCCGACCTGCTTCATTCGCTTCTTGCCGGCCTTCTGCTTTTCCAGCAGTTTCTTCTTGCGCGTGATGTCGCCGCCGTAACACTTCGCCAGCACGTCCTTGCGCATCGCCTTGACGTTTTCGCGGGCGACGATGGTCGAACCGATCGCGGCCTGGATGGCGACGTCGTACATCTGGCGCGGGATCAACTCGCGCATCTTGGCCGCCAGTTCGCGTCCGCGATACGGCGCGTTGGCCCGATGCACGATCAGCGACAGGGCGTCGACCTTGTCACCGTTGATCAGCACGTCGAGCTTGACCACGTCGGCCGCGCGATATTCCTTGAACTCGTAGTCGAGCGAGGCGTAGCCGCGGGAAACGGATTTGAGCTTGTCGAAGAAATCCATGACCACTTCGGCCATCGGCATGTCGTAGGTGAGCTGCACCTGGCGGCCGTGGTAGGCCATGTTCACCTGGGAACCGCGCTTGCTCTCGCACAGGGTGATCACCGAGCCGAGATATTCCTGCGGCACAAAAATCTTGGTGGTGATGATGGGCTCGCGGATTTCGTCCATCTTCTGGACTTCCGGCAGCTTGGCCGGATTTTCCACCTGGACGATGCTGCCGTCGCGCATCAGCACTTCGTAGACCACGGTGGGCGCCGTGGTGATCAGGTTCTGGTCGAACTCGCGCTCCAGGCGCTCCTGCACGATCTCCATGTGCAGCAGGCCGAGGAAGCCGCAGCGGAAGCCGAAGCCCAGCGCCTGCGACACTTCCGGCTCGTAGTGCAGCGAGGCGTCATTGAGCTTGAGTTTCTCCAGCGAATCGCGCAATGAATCGTACTGGTTGGATTCGATCGGATAGAGGCCGGCGAAGACCTGCGACTTGATTTCCTTGAAGCCGGGCAGCGCCTCCGTGGCGCGACGATCGGCGATGGTCACCGTGTCGCCCACCTTGGCGGCGTCGAGTTCCTTGATGCCGGAGATGATGAAGCCGACTTCGCCGGCGCGCAGTTCCGGGCGGGTCACCGACTTGGGCGTGAACACGCCGACCTGTTCGCAAAGGTGCTGCGAGCCTTCCGCCATCAGCAGGATTCTGTCCTTGGCGCGCAGGGTGCCGTCGACCACGCGCACCAGCATGACGACGCCGACATAGTTGTCGAACCAGGAGTCGATGATCAGCGCCTTTAGCGGCGCCGCGGGATCGCCCTTGGGCGGCGGGATGCGCGCAATCACGGCTTCCAGAACGTCGTCGACGCCGAGGCCGGTCTTGGCCGAGCACAGGATCGCCTCGGTGGCGTCGATGCCGATCACGTCCTCGATTTCCTGGCGGGCGTTGTCGGGGTCCGCCGCCGGCAGGTCGATCTTGTTCAGCACCGGAACGACATCTACGCCGAGCTCGATCGCCGTGTAGCAGTTGGCGACGGTCTGCGCCTCGACGCCCTGCGAGGCATCGACCACCAGCAACGCGCCTTCGCAGGCGGACAGCGAACGGCTGACCTCATAGGAGAAGTCGACGTGCCCCGGGGTGTCAATCAGGTTCAGGTTGTAGGTCCTGCCATCCTTCGCGACGTAGCTGAGCGCCGCCGTCTGGGCCTTGATGGTGATTCCGCGCTCGCGCTCGATATCCATTGAATCAAGAACTTGCGCCTCCATCTCGCGATCGGACAGGCCACCGCAGCGATGGATGATGCGATCGGCCAGGGTGGATTTACCGTGGTCGATGTGGGCGATGATGGAGAAGTTGCGAATGTGATCCATGGGGGCAATAAAAAAGGCGCTCATTCAAGCTGTTGAGCGCCTTTGAGCCTGAAACGCAAGGCAGCGATTTTAGCCCAAACCTTTCAAATACTCACGCACTTTCGCCGCATCGAGAAAGTAGTGGCACAGCTCGCGCCCCTCGCCATCGGCAAGGACCGGCACCAGTTCGTCGTATTTTGCTTCGAGTGCCGGATCGGCATCGACGTCCACCACCTCGATATCGAAGAACGCGATGCCCGGCTCGCCGCGCAGGGCTTCCAGCGCGGCGAGCATGTCGTGGCAGAGATGGCAGTAGTCGCGGCCGTAGAGCCGCAGCCGCGGCCGACCGCGACCCGGCAAAAGGCTATTTATCGGACGTGCCCTTGATGGTGACGAAGGTCTGCGAGTCGCCGCGCTTGACCAGCAGGGTCATCGTCGCGCTCTTGTCGAGGCCCTTCAATATGTCATTGAACTGCGACAGGGACTTGATGTCCGTTTGGGTGCCCTTGACGATCGCCGACAGGATGATGTCGCCGGGCCGCACTTCGCTGCGGGTGCCGCCGTTCTTGACATCTTCGACGATCAGGCCGTGCTGGATGTCCAGCGCCTTCTTCTGCTCTGCCGTCGGCACGGCCAGCACCAGTCCGAGCCGGTTGGCCGCCTGCGGCTCCGCCGGCTTGCCGCCACGCCCCGCGACCTGCTTCTTCTCGTCGTCGTCGGGGATTTCACCCACCGTGACCGACAGGTCGCGGGTGCCGCCCTTGCGCCAGACCTGGACCACGGATTTGGTCCCGGGCCGGGTGGAGCCCACCATGCGCGGCAGGTCGACCGACTCGTTCACCGCCTTGCCGTCGAACTTGAGGACGATGTCGCCGACCTCGATGCCGGCCTTGTCCGCCGCCGAGCCCTTTTCCACCGAGGCCACCAGCGCACCCTGCGGCTTGCCGAGATTGAAGGATTCCGCCAGTTCCTTGCTGACTTCCTGGATGCCGATCCCGAGGCGGCCGCGGCTGACCTTGCCCTTGGCCTTCAACTGGTTCTGGACATCGTTCGCCAGGTCGATCGGGATCGCGAAGGAGAGACCCATCGACCCCCCCGAGCGGGAGAATATCTGCGAATTGATGCCGATCACCTCGCCCTTCATGTTGAACAGCGGCCCGCCCGAATTGCCCGGGTTGATCGCGACGTCGGTCTGGATGAAAGGCACATAATTTTCGTGCGTCAGCGAACGTCCGGTGGCGCTGACGATGCCTGCGGTGACTGTGTTCTCGAAGCCGAAGGGCGAACCGATCGCCACCACCCATTCGCCGACCTTGAGCTTGGTCGAATCGCCCAATTTGGCCACCGGCAGGTTCTTCGCGTCGATCTTGATCAGCGCCACGTCGGTGCGCTTGTCGCTGCCCAGCACCTTGGCCTTGAATTCGCGCTTGTCGGTCAGTTTGACCTGGACTTCGTCGGCCCCGTCGACGACATGCGCGTTGGTCAGGATGTGGCCGTCGGAACTGACGATGAAGCCGGAACCCAGCGAGCGGTTCTTGAATTCCTTGGGTATTCCGGGATGATTCGGAATCTGCCCGGGGAAGAAGCGCCGCAGGAGTTCCTGGGCGGCGTCGTCGCCGTCGAACGGGAACTGCGGGCCGCCGCGGCGCCCCTTGACGACCTGGGTGGTGCTGATATTGACCACCGTGGGGCCCTGTTTTTCGACCAGTTCCACGAAATCCGGCAGATCGCGGGCCTGCGCCTGATAGGGCAGCATCGACGAAAAAACCAGCACGAGAGGGATGAGGAATTTTTTCATGATTGCTCCTTGATGCGTATTTTCAGAGTTTCCATCTGCAACGACAGGAGGCTGGCGTCGCCGCGTGCGCGCAGTTCATTGCGCCGCAGCAGCAGCAGCCCGCAGCCCAGACCGGCCAGCATTCCCAGCACGGCCCCGGCATCGCCTGCGGCGAACTGCCCGATGGCCGCGCCGCCGATCGCCAGAAGCAGGGGCAGGACATACGATGCCAGCGACGCGCGCCATACCGTGCCGTCGGCCACGGTCAGTTGCACGCGATCACCTACGCGGGCTCCTATGCGGTTCTCCAGCCGGTAGCGACGCGGGCCGGTGCCCAGTCCGAGCAACCCGGTCTGGCACGCATCTGCGGTCTTGCAATTGCCACAACTTTGGGCGCGTTGCGGAATTTCAACCCAGACCTCGAGACCCTCGACGGCCACCACCGTCGCCTCACACTGGCTCACTTGCGCCTCCGTTCCACGCCTTCAGCGAGACGCCTGACAGCGATCGCCGGTACCTCGCCCATGACCACAACACGGTGCTGGTCCACCTCCCGCCGAAAGACGTTGACCGGACCGAGGGTGGCTGTCGCCTCCTGGTCGCCGGCACCGGCACCCGGCTCGATGAATACCGAGATGGAGGCCAGTCCGTCGGAAAACACCACGTGCAGACTCTCGGCATTTGCCTCGCCTGTCTGCCGCTTCATGACCGCCGTTTTCCGGAACCCGGGCAACTGCGTGCGGAAGGTCCAGCCCATATCGTCGGACCGCATTTCCGTTGTGCGCACGTGTTGCACGCGAACCTTGTCGAGGTCGAAGCCGGGCTTCAGGGCGCCGTGCTCCAGCGGCCCGCCGATCTTGACCTGGGTGAATGCAAATGACTCCAGCGCTTCGCCGCCTGCGCCGATGAGCGTCGCCTTGAGCAGCAGGCCGCTGGCCACATCCATCCAGAACTCGTGCCCATAGCGCCATTCGTCGCGCGGCTTGAGCAGCACGGCGCGACTGTTCACTCCCGCGACCCGCCCCGAATTGCCGCCGTGAATCGCATAATGCTCCGGCAAACTGCCCAGCCCCGCAGGCAACAGGGTAGGAAATCCCCGGTGGCCGGGCCGGCTTTCGATGATCAGGAGTTTCTCTTCAGGGAAAAAGCATCTGACTTCGCTGCCGGCGCGCAAGACCTCGCGCGGACTGCCGTCGAGCGCCTCGATGCGCTCGAGTTCAACTCCATCGCTGACCGAATGCACGATGCGCGAGGTGTCCACCCGGCTGCCGCTGCGATAGACAAAAACGCCGCTGTAGGTCAGTTGCCGAGAACCCTGCGCGATACGCTGCAGGAGGGCCAGGCCATCCTCGGCCGATGCGGCACCCGGCGCCAGCAGAAGCGCCGACAGCATCAGCAGGGAAATGCGCACACGCATCACCGACCGTCGCCGCCTGCCGCCACGGTGCGGATGTTGCGCGCGGCGCCGCCGATGACGCCACCCGGCGCATGCGCCTGATGCGCCACCAGGTATTCCTGCAGCCGCGGGGTCGATTGGGATTGGGCCACCACCGGTCCCGCCTTCACACTGGCCAATCCGCCGGTTCCCGCAGGCAGACCGTTTCCTTCCGGCGCCAGTGCCAGCCAGGCGACCACCGCTACGCCTGCCGCCGATGCGGCCAGTGCCAGCAGCGGCCGCTGCCACGCCGGGGCACGCCGGGACGCGGGCGCCATCACCGTCGGCTCCGCCTCAAGCGCCGACATGACGCGCGCCGTGACGTCGAGATCGAGCCTGCGCTCGCCGCGCAGTGCCGCGCCGATAATGTGGCCATCGTGCCACTCCCTGCGCAAATCCTCTCTGCGGCGGAGTGACTGAAGCGTTTCGGCGAGTTCGTGTTGCTCGAGTTCGCCATCCATCAAGGCCGAAATTCGTGTCTTCATGTCATCACCATCTCTTGTCGGGGGCCGCGTCGAGCAAGGGCCTCAGTCGTTCCGAAATCGCGTCGCGCGCGCGGAAAATCCGCGAACGGACGGTTCCAATCGGGCAGTCCATGACTTGCGCAATTTCCTCATACGACAAACCGTCAATCTCGCGCAGCATGATCGCCGTCCGCAAATCCTCGGGCAGGGCTTCCATGGCGGCGTTCACCGTCTCCCCGATCTGCTTGGTCATCAACAACCGCTCGGGCGTGTCGTTGTCGCGCAGCGCGTCGGCATCGTCGTAGCTCTCCGCTTCCTCGCTATCCACCCCGGTCGTCGCCGAAGCGCGACGGCCATGTGTCATCAGCCAGTTTTTCGCGGTATTGACGCCGATCCGGTAGAGCCATGTATAAAAGGCGCTGTCGTTGCGGAAGCCCGGCAAGGCCCGGTAGGCCCGGATGAAACTGTCCTGAACGATATCCTCCACCTCGGCCGAGTCACGCACCATGCGAGAAATCAGACGCCCGAGCTTGCGCTGGTACTTGGAGACCAGCAGGCCGAAAGCCTGCTTGTCGCCCGCCTGCACCCGCTCGACCAGTATCCGGTCTGCTTCGCGATCTCCCATGGAGTTTGCTGTTTGTTCCCGCCAGTTGGACATGTGCGGCCGGATGTTGGCCGCAAGCGAGTATAACAAGCCACTCCGCCCGCATTTTTCACCATGATGAATCCCGTACTGCAACCGTTGCCGACAGTGACCGGAGCCTGCGCAAATAGTTCCATGCCGCCGCCAGTGATATAGTCCCGCCCCATGAATCCGGCCGCCATCCAGCATTTCGACGTCCTCATCATCGGCAGCGGCCTGGCGGGCCAGTCCCTGGCATTGAGGCTCGCCGACAGCCGCCGGGTAGCATTGGTCACCAAGAAGGCACTGACGGACTCCGCCTCCGCCTGGGCACAGGGCGGGATCGCCGCAGTACTCGACCCCGCCGACAGCGTCGACGCCCACATCGACGATACCTTCATTGCCGGGGCCGGGCTGTGCGACCCGGCCGCGACGCGCTTTGTCGTCGAACACGGCCGCGAGGCCATCGAATGGCTGATCGCGCGCGGGGTTCCGTTCACCCCGGATGATTCGCCGCTGGGCTTCCACCTGACGCGTGAAGGCGGCCATGGCCAGCGGCGAATCATTCATGCCGCCGATGCTACGGGCACGGCGGTGCAGCAGACGCTGACCGGACAGGTGAAGAACCATCCCAACATCACCGTTCTGGAACGCCATATCGCGGTGGACCTGATCACCGCCGCCAAGCTCGGCCTGCCGCGCAACCGCTGCCTCGGCGCCTATGTGCTGGACATCGCCCGCGACCGCGTGCTGACTCTGGGCGCCAGCCATACGGCGCTGGCCACGGGCGGTGCAGGAAAAGTCTATCTCTACACCACCAACCCTGATACGGCCACCGGCGACGGCGTGGCGATCGCCTGGCGCGCCGGCTGCCGCGTCGCCAACATGGAGTTCATCCAGTTCCACCCGACCTGCCTGTATCACCCGCATGCCAAGTCCTTCCTGATCTCGGAAGCCCTGCGCGGCGAAGGCGGCCTGCTGCGCCTGCCCGACGGCACGCGTTTCATGCCCGACCACGACAGCCGCGCCGAGCTGGCGCCGCGCGACATCGTCGCCCGCGCCATCGACTTCGAGATGAAACGCCACGGCCTCGACTGCGTCTTCCTCGACATGACGCACAAGTCCGCGGATTTCCTCAAGGATCACTTTCCGACCATCCATGCCCGCTGCCTGCAGCTGGGCATCGACATCACCCGCGAACCCATTCCCGTGGTGCCCGCCGCCCACTACACCTGCGGCGGCGTGGTCACCGACCTCGCGGCGCGCACCGACCTGGTGGGCCTCTATGCCATCGGCGAGACGGCCTTCACCGGCCTGCACGGCGCCAACCGGCTGGCGTCGAACTCGCTGCTCGAATGCCTGGTGTTTTCCGCCGCAGCGGCGCAGGACATACTCGCGGCGCCGGTCGAGCCCCTGCCGCACCTGCCGCAGTGGGACGAAAGCCGGGTGCGCGACGCCGACGAGGAAATCGTCATTTCCCACAACTGGGCCGAGTTGCGCCGCTTCATGTGGGATTACGTCGGCATCGTACGCACCAACAAGCGCCTGGAGCGCGCACTGCACCGCATCCGCCTGCTGGAAAAGGAAATCGACGAGTACTACGCCAACTACCGGGTCGGCAACGACCTCATCGAACTGCGCAACCTGGTACTGACCGCCCACCTGATCGTGAAGAGCGCGCAGCGCCGCCACGAAAGCCGCGGCCTGCACTTCAGCCGCGATTACCCGGAAACCCTGCCGCGCGCGCTGGAAACGGTGCTGCATCCGCGCCAGCCCTGAGACAGTCCTTCAGGCAGGATTTATCGCGGCCGAGCGCCAGCGCAGCCACAGGCGTAACTGGCGGAAATCCCCGTCCGACAGGCTGTCCTCCAGCAGGGTCAGGGCGCGCAAACGGCCTTGTTGCCGGTACAGCAGCACCACCAGAAACGACAGCACCAGGGTATGCGGATGCACCGTGGCTTCGCTCGCCGTGCCGTCGGCGCCGACTATTTCAATGCCGCCGTCGCCGCCGAGGACCACGCCAGCGACCGCCAGCGGACGGCGCACGCGCGCCAGCGATGCTCCGACCAGCAGCAGGCAAGCCGCCGCCAGCCATGTCGGCAGGTTGGCGCCAAGCACGGCGCCGGCAGCAACAAGATGCGCCAGCGACTGGATCGCCAGCAGACGCTGCGATGGCTTGAGGGAAAGCGGCAGGGAGGCGACCGGCTTCATCGCCAGGCTGGATTAGACGCGACGGAAAACCAGTGAACCGTTGGTACCGCCGAAACCGAAGTTGTTCTTCAGCGCGACATCGATCTTCATGGCCCGCCCGGTGTTGGCGCAGTAATCCAGGTCGCACTCCGGATCCTGGTTGAAGATGTTGATGGTCGGCGGCGAAACCTGGTGATGCACGGCGAGCACCGTGAATACCGACTCCAGACCGCCAGCGCCGCCCAGCAGGTGGCCGGTCATCGACTTGGTCGAGTTGACCACGGTCTTTTTTGCCGCGTCGAGACCGAAGGCCAGCTTGATGGCCTCGGTTTCGTTCTTGTCGCCCAGCGGCGTCGAGGTGCCGTGGGCGTTGACGTAGTTCACTTCGTCGGCATTGACCCCGGCATTCTTCAGAGCATTTACCATGCTGCGACGGGGACCGTCGGTATCCGGCGCCGTCATGTGAAAGGCATCGCCGCTCATGCCGAAGCCGGAAAGCTCGGCATAGATCTTCGCCCCGCGCGCCCTGGCGTGCTCGTATTCCTCGATCACCATGACGCCGGCACCCTCGCCCATGACGAAACCGTCGCGGTCCCTGTCCCAGGGCCGGGAGGCGGTCGCCGGGTCGTCGTTGCGCGTGGACAGGGCCTGGGCCGAGGCGAATCCGCCGATCGCCAGCGGCGACACGGTAGCCTCGGCACCGCCGCAGACCATCACGTCGGCATCGCCGTACTCGATCATCCGCGCCGACAGGCCGATCGCGTGCAGGCCGGTGGTGCAGGCCGTGACCACGGCGATGTTGGGCCCCTTGAGGCCGAACATGATCGACAGATTGCCCGAGATCATGTTGCTGATCGTGCCCGGGATGAAGAAGGGCGAAATCTTGCGCGGGCCGCCGGCGAGGTAGTCGTTGTGCGTGTCCTCGATCATCGGCAGGCCGCCAATGCCGGAGCCGATGTTGACGCCGATGCGTTCGGCGTCGGCTTGCGGGCCGTCCAACCCCGCATCGCGCAGTGCCTGGATCCCCGCCGCCATGCCGAAATGGATGAAGGTATCCATGCGCCGCGCTTCCTTGGCCGACAGGTAGGCGGTAACATCGAAGTTCCTCACCTCGCCGGCAATCTGCGCCCTGAAAGCCGCAGGATCGAACTTGGTGATGCGGCCGATGCCGCTCTTGCCGGCCGTGAGGTTTTCCCAGGCTTCGGCTACCGTATTCCCGACCGGGGAAACCACCCCGAGTCCGGTCACCACCACACGGCGTCGCGACACGATGAACTCCAGACGATGGTTGGCGTTTGCCGCTTACTTCTTGACGTTGGCGTTGACGTAGTCGATCGCCTGCTGCACGGTGGTGATCTTCTCCGCGTCTTCGTCGGGAATCTCGCACTCGAATTCTTCTTCCAGCGCCATGACCAGTTCGACGGTGTCGAGCGAGTCGGCACCGAGATCGTCCACGAAGTTGGACTCGTTCTTGATGTCGGCCTCGTTGACGCCCAGTTGCTCGGCGACGATCTTCTTGACGCGTTGTTCGATGTTTTCCATATTGAAACTCCTTCCCTGAAATGTTCGGGTGGTGAAAAGCTGCTTATTTTAACAAAAACGCCGGACTCCCTTGCGGGTTTGATATCCGGTCAGGCCATATACATGCCGCCATTGACGTTCAGCGTGGTGCCGGTGATGTATCCCGCGTTCTTCGAGGCGAGGAAGGCCACCGTGGCGGCGATCTCGTCGGGATGGCCGAGGCGTCCCAGCGGAATCTTGCCGAGCAGCGCATCGCGCTGCGCATCGGGCAGGGCGCGGGTCATGTCGGTATCGATGAATCCCGGCGCCACGCAGTTCACCGTGATGTTGCGGCTGCCGAGTTCCTGCGCCAGTGCCCGGCTCATGCCGGCGACGCCGGCCTTGGCCGCGGCGTAGTTGGCCTGGCCCGCATTGCCGGCTTCGCCGACCACGGAAGTGATGTTGATGATGCGGCCGAAGCGCGCCTTCATCATGCCGCGCATGACCAGCTTGGACAGACGGAACACCGCTTTCAGGTTGGTCTCGATGACCATGTCCCACTCGTCGTCCTTCATGCGCATGGCGAGGTTGTCACGGGTGATGCCGGCGTTGTTGACCAGAATCGATACCGCGCCGAATTTTTTCTCGATCTCGCCGATCAGCGCCTCGCAGGCGGCCGCCTCGGTGACGTTGACCGCCGCACCCCAGCCGGTAAGGCCTGCCGCATCGAGTGCCTTCTGGATGTCGGCGGCGCCGGCTTCCGTGGTGGCGGTACCGACCACCGTGGCACCCTGTGCCCCGAGTTCCAGCGCGATGGCGCGACCGAGCCCGCGCGAAGCGCCCGTGACCAGTGCAACCTGTCCCTTCAAATCAGCCATGTCATGCTCCCTTTACAGTCGCCAGCGCGGCATCGACGCCGGCCAGGTCGTTCATCGCGGCGCCGTTGAGGCTTTCGACGCAGCGCTTGACCAGGCCCGACAGAACCTTGCCGGGACCGCATTCGAATACATGGGTCACGCCTGCGGCCTGCATCACCAGCATGGTCTCGACCCAGCGCACCGGCGACGCGGCCTGGCGCACCAGGGCATCACGGATCGCCTCCGGATCGGCGAGTTGCGCGGCATCAACGTTGTTGATCACGGGAATCTGCGGTGCGGCAAAATTCACTTCCGCCAGGCGCAGTTTCAAAGCGTCCGCCGCAGGCTGCATCAGCGAGCAATGGAAGGGCGCCGATACCGGCAGCATCAGGGCGCGCTTGGCGCCTTTGGCCTTGACCAGTTCGGCAGCGCGTTCGACGGCCGCCTTGTGGCCGGCGATCACGGTCTGTTTCGGTTCGTTGAAATTCACTGCCTGCACGACCTGCCCCTGCGCCGCTTCGGCACAGGCCGCCACCACGCCGGCGGCATCGAGGCCAATGACCGCGGCCATGGCGCCCTCGCCCGCCGGCACCGCGGCCTGCATGGCCTTGGCGCGCAGTTCGACCAGCGGCACGGCATCCTTCAGTTGCAGCACGCCGGCCGCCACCAGCGCGGCGTATTCGCCGAGGCTGTGGCCGGCGACCATCACCGGCGGCCTGCCGCCCCTTTCCAGCCAGAGCCGATACACGGCAATGTCGGCCGTCAGCATCAGCGGCTGGGTATTGACCGTCTGGCTCAGGTCTTCCGCCGGGCCTGCGCTGACCATGTGCCACAAGTCGCGCCCCAGCGCGGCCGACGCTTCGTCGAAGGTGGCGCGAATCACCGACGCATCGCCCGCATCACTGCAATACGCAGCCATCATGCCCAGCGACTGGGAGCCTTGACCGGGGTACACGAGTGCAAATTTCATGTCGAGCCTCTCGAATTCAGAACCGGAGCAGGGTCGCGCCCCAAGTGAAGCCGCCGCCGACGCCTTCCAGCAGCAGGTGCTGGCCGCGCCGGATGCGGCCGTCACGCACGGCTTCGTCGAGGGCGAGTGGTATCGACGCCGCCGAGGTATTGCCATGGTGGGCCACGGTAACAATGCAGTTTTCGGCGGGAATATGCAGCCGCTTGGCAGTCGCCAGCAGGATGCGCACATTGGCCTGATGCGGGATCAGCCAGTCCACCTGGGACGCCGTCATGCCGGCCTCAGCCAGCACTTCGTTGGCGACATCGGTCAATACCTTGACCGCAAACTTGAATACGGCCTGCCCGTCCATGCGCAGGAAGGGGTCACCGGTGGCGACGCCGCCGCAGACCTGGCCCGGCACGGAAAGAATGCCGTGGTGGCTGCCGTCGGCATGGAAGGCGCTGGCCAGCAGGCCCGGCTTATCGGCGGCTTCCAGCACCACGGCGCCGGCGCCATCGCCGAACAGGACGCAGGTGCCGCGGTCCGTCCAGTCGAGGATGCGCGAAAACACTTCGGCGCCGACCACCAGGGCGCACTTGTGCGATCCGGAGCGGATGAACTTCTCGGCGATGGTCATGGCGTAGACGAAGCCGCTGCAGACCGCCTGCACGTCGAAGGCCGCCGAGCCATTGGTGATGCCCAGCTTGTGCTGCAGCAGGGCGGCCGCACTGGGAAACACGAAATCCGGTGTAGACGTTGCGACAATGATGAGGTCGACGTCCGCGGGGAGTCGTCCGGCCGCCTCCAGCGCGCGCCGGCTGGCTTCCAGCGCCAGGTCGCTGCTGGTGACACCGGGCGCGGCCAGATGCCGGTTGCGGATGCCGGTGCGTTCGACGATCCATTCGTCCGACGATTCGAGCCCGTGCGCGGCGATCAGGGCCGCGTTGCTGACCGGTTCGCCGGGCAGGTAGCTGCCGGTCCCGCTGATTCGCGTATGTATCATCCCGGTCTCCGTCAATCGCAAAGAGTCGGCGCCGGCATTGCGGCGGCCATGCGCGCGGCGATGGCTTCCGGCAATCGCTGGCGTGCCTCCTCCGCCGCCTTTTCCAGAGCGTAGCGGAAAGCCAGTTGATCGGCCGAGCCGTGGCTCTTGACCACGATGCCCTTGAGCCCGAGCAGGCTGGCGCCGTTATAGCGACGCGGATCGAAGCGCTGGCGGAAGGACTTCAGGACGGGCATGGCCATCAGGGCCGCCAGCTTGGTGAAGATGTTGCGCGAAAACTCTTCCTTGAGTCCGCCGCCGATCATGTGGGCCAATCCCTCGGCAGCCTTGAGCGTGACGTTGCCGACGAAGCCGTCGCAGACCACGACGTCGGCCGTGCCCTTGAAGATGTCATTGCCTTCGACGTTGCCGACAAAATTCAGGTCGGCGGCACGCAGCAATTCGGCGGCGCGCTTGACCGCCTCGTTGCCCTTGATCGCTTCCTCGCCGATGTTGAGCAGACCCACGGTGGGCCGTTCCTTGTGCTCCAGGGCCGACACCAGCAGGGAGCCCATGATGCCGAACTGCAGCAGGTGCTCGGGGCTGCAATCGACGTTGGCGCCCAGATCCAGCACATAGGTGCTGCCGCGCTCCGATGGCAGGATGGAACAGATCGCGGGCCGATCGATGCCGGGCAGGGTCTTCAGCACGAATCTCGACACGGCCATCAGGGCGCCGGTATTGCCGGCCGAGACCGCGGCATCGGCGACGCCTTCCTTGACCAGGTCGATGGCGACGCGCATCGAGGAATCCTTCTTGCCGCGCAAAGCGCTGGCCACCGCCTCGTCCATCTCGACCACTTCGGAGGCATGGCGCAGCGACAGACGCTCGCCGAACTCGCTCGCCAGGCGCTCAAAGCGCGGACGCAGCGATTCTTCGCGGCCGACCAGAATGGCGGCGCAATCGGTGTCATGTCGCAGGAATTCAATGACGGCGGGCAGCGTTACCGACGGACCGTGGTCGCCGCCCATGCAATCCACCGCGAGGGTGATCGTCATTCCGGGGTTCTTTATGCAAAAACGGCCGGACGCGCAAAACGCATCCGGCCGGTTTCAACAGGCTGGATTACTCGCCCTTGGCCTTTACCACCTTCTTGCCGCGATACACGCCGGACGGCGAGATATGGTGGCGCAGGTGCACCTCGCCCGTGGTCGGCTCGACGGCCAGCGGTGGCGCTGTCAGGAAATCATGCGCACGATGCATGCCACGCTTGGACGGGGACTTCTTGTTCTGTTGTACGGCCATTTTGCAACTCCTTGCTTAGTTTCTTTGCTTCTTCAAAGCGGCCAGCACCGTGAACGGCGATGGACCATTTTCCGCTGCTTCGCCCGAAGGCGGTTCGCACTGCTCGTGCATCGGCGCGATGGGCAGCGCCAGCAACACTTCTTCCTCAATCAGCGACAGCACCGCCTGTGCCTTTTCGGCTTCTATGGCATCCGCGCTGTCATCGGCCAGATCGTCGTCCGGCCACTCCTCCCCCGGCGCCATCAGCTGCAATCGGCTGCTGATGACCAGCGGGAACTCCACGCCACCCAGACATCGCTGGCAACACAGCACCGGCTTGCCCGCGATATCCACCTTCAACCACGATCTACCCGTGTCGTCCCGCGATCCTTCGAGGCGAACCGACAGAAAACCTTTCGTTGCGACCAGAACATCCGCCAGGCGGGGCAACTCATCCAACCCGACACTGCGTTCCAGCACACCGCCGCTGCGCGCAAACTCGAGGCAGTCTATGACTGTTCCGGCAATCGACTCAGACACGGACACAGGCGCACGCGCGACAAAAGCGGCGGATGATATCATGCCCGACCCTGCTTTTTCAAGCCTGAAACATGCCGCGCCTGCTCGTCCTTGCCTCCACCTCGCCCTTCCGCCGCGAACTCCTGGCGCGCCTGCAGATCCCTTTCGAGACCGTTGCGCCGCAGGCCGACGAATCCGCCCTGCCCGGAGAAACACCCTCTGCCACCGCCCTGCGCCTGGCCGAAGCCAAGGCCCGCGCCGTCGTGCAGCGCTACCCGGATGCCCTGATCATCGGCTCCGACCAGGTGGCCGCCTGCGGCAGCGAACGCTTCGGCAAACCGGAGAGGCGCGAGAATGCCATTGCCCAGTTGCGCCTGATGCGCGGAAAAGAGGTGGTCTTCCATACCGGATTGTGCCTGCTCGACAGTGCCACCAACCGGGTGCAGTTGCGTTGCGTCGATACGCATGTCGGCTTTCGCGACCTCGGCGATGCCGAAATCGAGTCCTACCTGGACAAGGAAGACGCGCTCAACTGCGCCGGCAGCGCCAAGTCGGAAGGCCTGGGGATTTCCCTGCTGACCTACCTGCGCGGCGACGACCCCAATGCGCTGGTCGGCCTGCCGCTGATCGCCCTGTGCGACATGCTGCGCGCCGAAGGCGTAACGCTGCCGTAAGCCAAAAACCGATGCCCGGCACCCTCTGGCTGCTGCCCGTCGCCCTTGGCGACACGCCCTGGCAGGCCTGCCTGCCGGCGGCCACGCGCGATACCGCCTGCCGGCTGGCGCATTTCGTCGTCGAGAATGCCAAGACGGCGCGCGCCGAACTCAAGCGCGTCGGCCACCCCCTGCCCCTGCGGGAATTGGCAATCGAGCAGTTGCCGGCCGCACCCACGCCGGCCGAGATCGAAACCCTGATGGCACCCTTGCTGGCCGGCCTCGATCTCGGCCTGATGTCCGAAGCCGGCTGTCCGGCGGTGGCCGACCCCGGCGCCCTGCTGGTGCGTCGCGCCCACGAACTGGGTATCGCCGTCAAGCCGCTGGTGGGGCCGTCCTCCCTGCTGCTGGCGCTGATGGGCTCCGGACTGGAGGGCCAGCGTTTCGCTTTCCACGGCTACCTGCCGGCGCGCGAACCGGAACGCAGCCGTCGCATCGTCGAACTCGAGGGCGAATCGGCGCGCAACAAACAAACCCAGATCTTCATCGAAACTCCCTACCGCAACGGCGCACTGTTTCAGGCCCTGCTGTCCGCCTGCCGTCCGCGAACGCGCCTGTGCCTCGCGACCGACCTGAGCCTGGACAGCGAAAGCATCGCGACGCGCCGCGTGGCGGATTGGAAGGCCGCCCCGGCGCCGAACCTGGACAAGCGTCCCACGGTTTTTCTTCTTTTGGCTGACTGAGATGACGCCCGGGATCAAACTGCTGCAGCTGTTCGACTGGGACTCGCCAGCCGAAAAGGCCCGGCTGCGCGAGGAACTGGCGGCAGGGCTGTTGCGGCCGCAGGCCGCCATCGCACCCAAGTTTTTTTATGACGCCCTCGGCTCGCGCCTGTTCGAGGCGATCACGGAACTGCCGGAGTACTACCCGACCCGCACCGAAGCGGCGATTTTCGACGAACACCTGCCCGAGATTCGCCGTATCCTGGGCGCCGACTTTTCGCTGGTCGACCTCGGTTGCGGCAGCTGCGCCAAGGCCGGCAAGCTGTTCCATGCCGGCCTGCTTCCCGCGCGCTATGTCGCGGTCGATATATCGGTCGATTTCCTGCGCGATTCGCTGCAGAACCTGAAACGCGAATTGCCGGCCATCGACATGATGGGCCTCGGCTTGGATTTCACCGACGAACTGCGACTGCCCGACGAATTGCCCCTGGAAAGACGCATGTTCTTCTATCCCGGTTCCAGCATCGGCAACTTCAGCCCGCCCGAAGCCCGCGCCTTCCTCAAGCGGCTGGCCGGACAAATGGATGCCACGGGGGGACTGCTGATCGGGGTCGACCTGATCAAGGACAAGGCCGTGCTCGATGCCGCCTACGACGACGCCCTCGGCGTCACCGCCGCCTTCAACCGCAACCTGCTGCGCCACGTCAATGCCCGGCTCGATGCGAACTTCAACATCGGCGACTGGCGGCACGTGGCTTTCTACAACGAGTCGGATGCCCGCATCGAAATGCATCTGGAGGCGCGGCACGGGGTCGACGTGAGCTGGCCCGATGACGCGACCCGCCGCACCCGGCACTTCGCCGCCGGCGAACGCATCCATACCGAGAATTCCTGCAAGTATTCGCCGGACGGATTCCGGGCCCTCCTGAGCGAGGCCGGCTTCACCGATATACGGATGTGGACCGACCCCCGCGCCTGGTTTGCGCTGTTCTTTGCCCGTCAGGGCAGCACGCGCACCTGAGCCGGACCGGCTTCGAGGCGACCGACCACCGTGGCGGCCGCAAAGCCCTCTTTGCGGAAAACCTCCAGCACCTGATCGGCTGCCGCCGGATCGCAGGCCACCAGCAGGCCGCCGCTGGTCTGCGGGTCGGTCAGCAGGGCGCGCTGCATCTCGCTGATCGCGGCGTCGAGCGCCACGTCCTCGCCATAGCCCATCCAGTTGCGCGCCGAGGCGCCGGTGATGTAGCCCGCCGTGGCCAGGCGTTCGACATCGGCCAGCAGGGGAATCGACGCCATGTCGAGAACTGCCGCCAGCTTGGCGCCGCGACAGACTTCGAGCAGGTGGCCGAGCAGGCCGAAACCGGTGATGTCGGTCAGGGCATGCACGCAATCGAGATGCGCCAGATGCCGGCCCGGCGTGTTGAGCTTCGTCGTGCTGGCGATCATCGCCGCATAGCCGGCGGCATCAAGCGCGCCCTTCTTCAGCGCCGCCGACAGCACACCGACGCCCAGCGGCTTGCCCAGGATCAGCACATCGCCGGCCCGCGCCCCGGCATTGGTCTTGACCTTGTCCGGATGCACCAGGCCCATCACCACGAGGCCATAGATCGGTTCCACGGAATCGATGGTATGGCCGCCGGCGATGGGAATGCCGGCCGCGGCGCAGACGCTTTCGCCGCCTTCGAGGATCTTGCCGATCACTTCCAGCGGCAGCTTGTCGATCGGCATGCCGACCAGGGCCAGCGCCATGATCGGCGTACCGCCCATGGCATACACGTCGCTGATGGCGTTGGTCGCGGCGATGCGGCCAAAGTCGAAGGGATCGTCGACGATGGGCATGAAAAAGTCCGTCGTGGCGATCAGCGCCTGCTCGTCGTTGAGGCGGTACACGGCGGCGTCGTCGGCGGTCTCGATGCCGACCATCAGTTCCTTCGGCACCGGAAAGTTGCGCACGCCGCGCAGGATTTCGGTAAGCAGGCCGGGCGCCACCTTGCAGCCGCAGCCGCCGCCATGGCTGAACGAGGTCAGGCGCAGCGGAGCTGCAGGCGTAACGGGAGTCTGGGGAGAGTTCATGGTTTTTATAAGCTTGTCATTGAAAGAAGACCGCGAACGGCAGCGCATTCGCGCGCCGGGGAGAACAAGGATACCCGTTCGGCGCAACGCCGGGACAAGCCCGCGTAATAGTCGGGGTCTTTTGCCGCGCGCGAAATCAGTGCGGCAAGACCTGCCGCGTCGCCCGGCGCAAACCAGCCGGGATAATCCGCGCCGAGCATGCCCCGATTGCCGGCAATGTCGCTGCCCAGTACCGGCACGGCGCTGGTCACGGCCTCGATCAGCACATTGGCGCCGCCTTCCATGAGCGAGGGCAGCAGCAGCAGGTGACAGCGCTTGAGGCGCTGGCGCGTTGCAGACTGCGACAGGGCACCAAGCCAGTGGTAACGACTTTCCCCGGCGCCCAGCGCCGCTACTTCAGCGGCAAGCCGGGCGTCGAGTGCGCCGCCGACATGAAACAGACGCACCGGCAAATCGACCGGCAACAGGCGCAGCGCTCGCAGCGCCGTCAGCGGATCTTTTTCGGGGCGCATGTGGCCGACCAGCGCCAGGTCGAAATGGCGCCGGCTGCGCCGCCCCGGCAGCAAGCGGCGCGCCGACTGGTAGATGACCTCCGTCTTCGCCGCATACGCGGGCGGCAAAGCCTGCACGCCTTCCGCCTGCAGCACCACGAGCCGGCTGGCCAGCGCCAGCGATCGTTGCGCCGCGGCGTCCGTGGCGATGTCGCGGTAGAGGTCGGTGCCGGTCAGCACCACCACCAGCGGACGATCCGGATGGCGCCCGGCGAAGGCGGCGACCGACGGCGCCGAACGGCGGGCGTGCAGCGCAATCAGAAAGTCGGCGCCGGCGCCACGCCACTCCAGGGCTATCTCCACCCGTGCCAGCGGCGCGAGGCAATGCGCCCAGCGCCGCGCCGTATGCCAGTTGCCGTTGTTGGCACTGGCCAGCGCCGGGCTGATAATGGCGACGGAGGGAGGAGTTTTGATGGACACGCCTGATCTGAGAACTGCCGGGAAAGACCTGCTCGCCGAAGCATTGCGCGATGCACGCGATTATACGATCAGCCTGCTCGACGACTGGGCGGCCTGGCCCGCCGACGCCCCGCCCGACCCGCGGCAAGTCCCCTGCCTGGACATCATCAATCCGCCGCTGTGGGAATTGGGCCACGTCGCCTGGTTCATGGAGTACTGGTGCCGGCGCTATCGTGGCGAAGCGGCCGCCCCGCTGCCCGCCGGCCTCGCCGACGCCGACCGCTGGTACGACTCGCGCCATGTGCCGCACGACAGCCGCTGGCAGCTCGACCTTCCCGGCTGGGATGGCACGCGGCGCTACCTGCAGGACACGCTCGCCGCGGCGCTCGATGCCTTGCAGACGCTCCCCGAAACCGATGCCGCGCTGTACTTCCACCGCCTCGCCCTGTTCCACGAGGACATGCACGACGAAGCCTTCCGCTACACGCGTCAGACCCTGGGTTGGCCGGCGCGCGACGGACTGTCCGACCTGCCTGCGAACACCGACGTCGCGATCGACGGCGGCGAATTCCCCATGGGCAGTTCGCCCGCCGCCAAGGGTTTCGTCTTCGACAATGAAAAGTGGGCGCATCCGCAGCGCGTGGCCGCTTTTTCGATTGCCGCGACGCCGACAAGGAACTCGGACTACCTCGCCTTCGTCGAGGCCGGCGGCTACCGGGAGCCGCGATGGTGGTCGCAAAGCGGTCAGGCATGGCTCTGTGCCAACGGACAGACCATGCCGCGCTACTGGCGCTGCGACGGGGGTCGCTGGCAGCAGCGGCGCTTCGCGCAGTGGGTCGATCTGGCGCCGGAGCAAGCGGTGATCCACCTCACGGCGCACGAAGCCGAAGCCTGGTGCAACTGGGCCGGCCGCCGGCTGCCGACCGAAGCGGAGTGGGAATACGCCGCGCGCCATGCCGGCGGTTTCGGCTGGGGGACGCAAGTCTGGGAATGGACCGCGAGCCCCTTCACACCCTACCCGGGCTTCAGCCCCGACCCCTATGCCGAATATGCCGCGCCGTATTTCCACACCCATCGCAGCGTGCGCGGCGGCTCCTTCGCCACGCGCCCGCGCATGCGCAACCCGCGCTACCGCAACTACTATGAGCCGCAGCGCGACGACATCTTCATCGGCTTCCGCAGTTGCCCGCTGCGGTGAAGCTCAAAGGCGTTGCAGCAGGAAGAAGGCCAGGAAACCGACGCCGATAGTCAGCAGCGTATTGCGCCACACGGCGGCGGCGACGATGGCCACCAGGCCGGCCCACAAGCGCGAATTGCCGCTGCCGAGAACCAGTTCGCCCTGCATCAGCAAGAGTTCCGGCACGGTGAGCGCAGTCAGCGCCGCGATCGGCACGAAGGGCAGCAGGCGGTGAAACCATCCCGGCGGCTGGAAGTGCCCCTCCGCGGCAATGAAGGAATAGCGGATGGCGAAGGTAATCGCGCCGCAGACGACCATCAGCCACCAGATATTCATTTGCCTTCCCTTGGCATCATTGCGCCGGCGACGAGGCCGGCCAGGGCAGCGATGAACAGACCGGTCTTGTAGGGCAGCGCGGCCAGGGCCACGGCGACGGTACCGGCCGTCAGCGCGACCAGCAGCAGGGCACGGCTGCTTATCATCGGCACCACGATGGCGATGAAGGTCAGCGGCAGGGCGAAATCAAGCCCGAGGTCCGACGGCAGTTGCGCGCCGAGCAGCACGCCGGCCAGCGTCGCCAACTGCCAGCCGGCCCACAGGCCGAAGCCGGAACCGAAAAGTATCCAGTGCGCATTGACCGCTTGCGGCGAATCCGGCCTGACCGCCATGAGATGGGGAATTGCGGCCGCATAGGCTTCATCGGTCAGCAGATAGGCCAGCAACACTTTCCAGCGCCGCGGCAGATGCGCCAGGATGGGCGCCACCGACGCGCTGTAGAGCGCGTGGCGCAGATTGACCAGGCCGACCGCGCCGGCCGTCAGCAGGAAAGGGGCGCCGGCGCCGACCAGCTGCGCCAGCAGGAATTGTGCCGAACCGGCGAAGACGATGGACGACATGGCCATCGCCGCCAGCGCCGGGATGCCGCTTTGCAGCGCCACCACGCCGTAGATCACGCCGAAGGGCGCGACGCCCACCAGGATCGGCAGCACGGCCCGCAGGCCGAGGGAAAAAGCCTGGCTCCGGTTCATTTACGCGCCGGCAGATTGACCAGGACGATGCCGCCCACCACCATCGCCGCGGCGACAAAGAAGTGCAGGCTGGGCCGGTCATTCATCAGCAGCATGCCGAACCAGACGCCAAACAGCGGGGTGAGAAAGGAGAAGACCAGCAGGCGACCCGCCAGGTAGCGCGTCAGCAACCAGAACCACGCCAGGTAGCTGATGAAGGCGACGACCACGATCTGGTAGGCCATGGCCCATAAAGTCGGCGCTGACAACACGCCGATGCCGCGCTCGCCGACCAGCCAGGAGAGCGGAAACATGATCGCCGCCGACACCGCCAGTTGGTAGAGCAGCACCTTGGTCGCCGTTATTTTCGCCAGGGCGGTGGCGCGGATCAGCACCGTCGTCGCCGCCCAGAACAGGGCCGCCAGCACGCCGAAGGCATCGCCCAGCAGGCTGCCGCCCGCCGCCTTGTCGACGAAGGCCAGTACCAACCCGGCAAAGGCCAGCAGCACGCCCGCCGCCTGCCGCCAAGTCATGCGCTCGCCGGGTACGAAAAAATGCAAGCCAAGGACGGTAAAGCACGGCGCCGTGTACAGGAAGACCACCATGCGCGACACCGTGGTGTGATCGACGCCGACGAAAATGAAGACGAATTCGAGCCCGAACAGAAGGCCTGCAAGCAAGCCAGGCTTGAGCGATCGATCCGGCGAAAACAGCGCAATGCCGCGCCAGTGCGCCCATAGGAAGACCAGCAGGGCGGCAATGCCGGAGCGCAGGCCGGCTTGAAGGATGGGACTGATCTCGGCGGTGGCGAACTTCATCGCGACCTGCTGCAAACCCCAAATGGCGCACAGCAGCACCATGAGGCCGAAGGCGGCCGGGCCGGGAGCGATGCGGCTGTTCATCCGGCGAGGAAGATCAGTGGCACCGGACAGTTGCGCCGGAGCACTTCACAGCAGAAACTGCCCCAGCCACCAGGCGACCGCCGCAATCAGCGCGCTGGCCGGAATGGTCAGCACCCAGGCCCAGACGATGCTGCCGGCGACGCCCCAGCGCACGTTGCTCGGGCCCTTGGAAGTGCCGACACCAACGATGGCGCCGGTGATCGTATGCGTGGTGGACACGGGAATGCCCAGCATGGTCGCGCCGAACAGGGTAATCGCGCCGCCGGTCTCGGCGCAGAAACCGCCTACCGGACGCAGCTTGGTGATGCGCTGGCCCATGGTCTTGACGATGCGCCAGCCGCCGAACATGGTACCGAGGCCCATTGCCGTGTAACAGGAGATCACCACCCACATCGGCACCGAATCGCCAGTCTGCATGATGCCGGCGGCGAGCAGCAGCATCCAGATGATGCCGATGGTCTTCTGCGCGTCGTTGCCGCCGTGGCCGAGGCTGTAGGCCGCCGCCGACACCAGCTGCAGCCGGCGGAAGCTCTTGTCCACCTTGCGCGGCGTACTTCGGTTGCAGATCCAGGACACCACCACCATCAGCGTACCGCCGAGGACAAAACCGAGAAAAGGTGCCACCAGGATGAAAGCGACCACCTTGCCGAGGCCGGCCCAGACCAGCGAACCGGTACCGGCCTTGGCCATCGCGGCGCCGGCCAGGCCGCCGATCAGGGCGTGCGACGAACTGGAAGGAATACCGTAGTACCAGGTGATGATGTTCCACGCGATGGCGCCTATCAGTGCTCCGAACACCACGTAATGATCGACGATGGCCGGGTCGATGGTGCCCTTGCCGATGGTGCCGGCCACCTTGAGCTGGAACACCGCGATGGCCGCGACGTTGAAGAAGGCCGCCCAGGCCACCGCGTGCTGCGGTTTCAGGACACCGGTGGAAACGATGGTGGCGATGGAATTCGCCGCATCGTGGAAGCCGTTCATGAAGTCGAAGGCCAGCGCCAGCAGCACCAGCACCACGATCACCGTCAGACTCATTTCGACCGCTTGCATGACGGCCGCTCAGGAGTTCTCGAGGATGATGCCCTCGATTATGTTGGCGACGTCCTCGGCACGATCGGTGACCGACTCCAGCAACTCGTAGATACCCTTCATCTTGATCAACTGGCGCACGTCCGCCTCTTCGCGGAACAGCTTGGTGATGCCGGTGCGCATGGCCCGGTCGGCGTCGGACTCGAGCTGGTCGATTTCGCGACACAGCTTGAGCATGGCCGGCGCGTTGTCCATCTTGTTCAACAGAACGACGGCAGATCGCACCCGCTCGCAACTCGAGGCAACGATGTCCGACAATTGCCGGGCTTCCGGCGTCAACTGGCGGATGTCATAGAGATACATGGCCTCGGAAAAATCCTGGATCAGGTCGAGGATGTCGTCCATGCGCATGATCAGTTGATGGATCTCGTCGCGATCGAGCGGCGTGTTGAAGGACGTGTGCAGCAGCGCAATGACTTCGTGGGTGATCTTGTCGGCCGTGGTCTCGATCTCATCAATGGCCTGAACATGCTGCGCCAGAACTTCGGGACCTTTGCCCAGATCATCGACCAGGGCCACCAGTTGCCGGCCACCCTTGACGATCAAGTCGGCGTGAGCATCGAACAGATCGAAGAACTTGGCCTCTTTGGGCATCAACTTGGAAAACATCGGGCATCACCGCTGTCAAAAAACAGAAATATTTTATCAGCTTATGGTGGCAAATCCGGCTTGCGACCAACTGGTAGAATCGGCCCTCAACGTCACTGCCGCTCTCTTTTTCGGCCTCATCCCGCCATGAAACGCACCCGCCTTCCGCGCCGCGCCCGCCAGACGCCGGACTCCGAGCTTCTCACCCGCCTTGCAACGCGACTCAGCCAGTCGTCGAACCGGATCGAGGATGCCTGGTGGGAAACCCGCCTTGCGGCTCACATCGACCATCTGCTGGCAGACAACGGAGAAGAAACCCTCGTCGCCGTACTCGACCAGCTCTATAACGGCGGCTCGCGGGCCTACGATGAACTGGCCGACATGATCGAATCCTGCGCCGAAACGCGGCGTGCCGAGGGCAACAGCGGGCTCGATGTCGTCATGATTGCAGTGCCGCTCCTGGCCTGGTCGCGCTTTCAGATTCCCTCGGGAAGCATTCCGGCGGCGCAAATGGAAGCGGTGCGGGTTCATCTCCAGGCCCATGTGCTTGCCGCCGATGCCAAGCTGGGGCTTTCCGACATCCTGTACAGTCCCGACCAGTTGCCGCAAAACTACGTCGACACCGCGCAACTGGCAGAAAAGCTGGCCAAGGCCGCCGTCCATGGCCGCAACCTGAAAGTCGACCCCGCGCAACTTGCTGAAACCATGAGTTTTCTATCCGACACCCGCTACTTGCTGGGTGCGGTCGCTGCGCCGCGCGGCGCAGCGTTGTTCCGCTGGCAGGAAGACGACGGTGATCCGGCGGAATCCTTCCGCCAATGGGCGCAACAGGGGGGCGACGCCTTGCGTCCGCTGCTACCCGCCTGTGCCCTCGAATTCATTCCGGTGCTGGCTTACCACGCCGCCGTGCGCGACGCCGACCGCGCCTCGCGCCCATGGTCGCTGCGGGCGGCCGTGGCCTTTCTGCAGACCGTGCTGAATCAGCCGGCGTCCGAACTGCACGCCGTGGTGGCCCCTTTCCATGACCGCCAGCTTGAGGAATTCCGCATCGGCTTCACCCAGCGCGGCAGCAGCGACGTGGTGCATGGCGTGGTCTGGCCGCTGCTGGAGCACGAGGACGAAAACAACGAAGCCCCGGCACAGATCGAAGCCACGCTGCGCGAGGCCGGCGTCGCCAGCGTGCTGATGCTCGACCAGCGCTTTCCGCTGGAGTTCTGCGACGACTGCGGCGCGCCGCTGTACCCGAATCCAGAAGGCGAACCGGTGCACGCCGAACTACCCGAAGAACAGGCTGAGTCGGCTCCCCGGCATTTGCATTGAAAAGTCGGCGCTGGCGATACGGCGATAGTCATAAGCAATAGGGCTTCGCATCCAGCCCCGGATCGCGTCCGGCGACGAGATCCGCCAGCAAACGCCCCGAGCCGCAGGCCAAAGTCCAGCCCAGCGTGCCGTGGCCGGTGTTGAGCCACAACCCCGCCAATCCGGCCTCCGCCATGTCGCCGATCAGCGGCACATTGCCCGGCGTCGCCGGCCGCAATCCGGCCCAGCGATCAAGTTCGCTCACGGACGCCAGCGCGGGAAACACTTCGCCGATCCGGCGCCGCAGCGCGGCGCAGCGCACCGGGTTGACCGAAGTGTCGTAGCCGTTGAACTCCGCCGTGCCGGCCACGCGCAGGGTCTGGCCCAGGCGCGAGATGACGATCTTGTGGCCATCGTCGGTCAGACTCACGACCGGCGCCGCCACCCCGTCCGGCAATGCCAGCGTCACCGAATAACCCTTGGCCGGATAGACCGGCAGACGGATGCCCAGCGGCTTCAAGAGCAATGGCGAATAGCTGCCCAGCGCCAGTACGGTGATATCGGCAGAAACCCGTTCACCCGAAGCCAGGTGCACGCCCGTCAATTTGCCGCCTTCGACCTGCAGGGCCGTCACGCTTTCGCCATATCGGAAGCGCACGCCGCGCCCTGCGGCATGCTGCGCGAGGGTTTCGGTGAATTGCCGCGCGTCGCCCGACTCGTCGCCGGCGGTATAGGTGCCGCCCACCACGGGCACCCGCGAGCCGGCCAGGGCGGGTTCGATGGCGAGGCATTCGGCAGCGCTCTGTGGTACGCGTTCGCAGCCGAACTCGCGCATCAGCGCCGCCTGCGGAACGGCGTGTTCGAATTCACGGGGGTCGGTGTAGAAATGCAGGATGCCGCGTTCGAGCTGGTCGTACTCGAGCGACAATTCCCGCCGCAATGACTGCAGCGCGGCGCGGCTGGCGAGTCCCAGGCGCACGATGGCGCCGACATTGGCGCGCGCCCGCGCCGCCGTACACTCGCGCAGGAAGCGGAAACCCCAGGCCCATTGCGCCGGATCGGCGCGCAAGCGCCACAGCAGCGGCGCATCCTCCTGCCCCAGCCATTTCAGCGCCTTCCAGGGTGCCTGCGGATTGGCCCAGGGTTCGGCGTGGCTGACGGATATCTGGCCGCCGTTGGCGAAGCTGGTCTCCTGCGCCGGCAGCGGCTGACGCTCGATGACCGTGACCTCATGGCCATCCGCCGCCAGGTACCAGGCGCTTGTGACACCGACCACACCGGCGCCAAGCACGGTTACGCGCATCGCCTGCCGCCGAAACTATTTCTGCCGAAATTGATCCCAGTCCCCATGGCCGAGATTATAGTCAGCGCCCGGAGGCACTCATGAGCACCAAGATCAGCAAGACCGAAGCCGAATGGCGCGCACAACTGACGCCCATGCAATATCACGTCGCCCGCGAGAAGGGCACCGAACGCGCCTTCAGCGGCGAGTATTGGGACTGCAAGGATCCCGGCACCTATCGCTGCATCGGCTGCGGCGAGCCGCTGTTCGCTTCCGCCGCGAAATTCGATTCCGGCTGCGGCTGGCCCAGCTTTACTGCGCCGCTTGACGGAACCGGCATCACCGAGATTGCCGACAACAGCCTGTTCATGCGCCGCACCGAGGTCGTCTGCAGCCATTGCGGCAGCCATCTGGGCCATGTGTTTCCGGACGGGCCGGCCCCGACGGGTTTGCGCTACTGCATAAACTCGGCTTCGCTGAGTTTATGCGTCAATGATGAACGGCCATCCCCCCACGCCCTTCACAAGGAAGGGGGCGACTGATCGGCTCGCTGCGCTCGATTGACACCCGGCCCCTCCTCTTATAATTCCACCCATGAAATTCCTTTTCGACCTGTTTCCGGTCATCCTCTTCTTCATTGCCTTCAAGGTTTTCGACATCTACATCGCCACCGGCGTGGTGATCGTCGCCACCATGGCGCAGATCGGCTGGGTCTGGCACCGCCACGGCAAGGTGGACACCATGCTCTGGGTCGGCCTCGGCCTGGTCGTGGTCTTCGGCGGCGCGACGCTGATTCTGCACGATGAAACCTTCATCAAATGGAAGCCGACCATCCTCTATTGGCTGTTCGCGGTCACGCTGTTCGCATCCGCGCAGTTCTTCGGCAAGAACCTGATCCGCGCCATGCTGGACCAGCAGGTGGAATTGCCCGACGCTCTCTGGCCCCGGCTCAATTACGCCTGGATCGGCTTTTTCGCCGTGATGGGCGTGCTCAACCTGTGGGTGGCGTTCAACTTCAGCACCGATACCTGGGTCAGCTTCAAGCTCTTCGGCGGCATGGGACTCATGCTGGTCTTCATCGTCCTGCAGGGCCTGGTGCTCGCCAAATACATTCCCGAGGACAAGGAAGCCGCCGCTCCTCCCGCCGGGGACAAGGGCTGACCATGCCGCCCCGGATGCACTTTCCTGCCCGTTTCCTGGAGAAACCCTGATGCTTTATGCCATCGTCGGCGACGACATGCCGGACAGCCTCGAACAGCGTCTCGCCGCCCGCCCCGCCCATCTTGCCCGCCTGCTCGAACTCGATGCCGCCGGACGCCTGGTGCTGGGCGGCCCGTTCCCGGCGATCGACAGCCCGGACCCCGGACCTGCGGGCTTTTCCGGCAGCCTGATCGTTGCCGAGTTCGATTCGCTGGCGGCGGCGCAGGCCTGGGCGGACGCCGATCCCTACGTCGCGGCCAGCGTCTATGCCCGCGTCACGGTGCGCCCCTTCAAACAGGTATTCCCCAAGTCATGAGCGTCATCGACGCCATGCGGGACAAGCTTGCCGCGCTCGACCCCGTCAGCATCGAAATCATCGACGACTCGGCCAAACATGCCGGCCACGCCGGCGCCAGAAGCGGCGGCGGCCACTTCCGGCTGGCCATTGTTTCACCGCGTTTCGCCGGTTGCCGGACAATGGAAAGGCATCGCTTGGTGTATGATGCGCTCGGCCCGCTGATGAAGCGCGAAATCCATGCCCTCAGCATTGCCGCAAAAACCCCCGACGAACACTGACAACCCCTCGCCCATTCAGGAACCACGATGAACCGTACCCTACGTCACGCCCTCCTGCTCGCCTTTGCCGTTTCTGTGAGTTCCGCACCCGCCTTCGCCCAGAAGAAGGCCGACGCCGCCGCAAAGGCCGACTCCGCAACAGTCGCCACCGTCAATGGCAAGGCCATTCCCAAGGCACGCGCCGACGCGCTGATCGCCGGCCAGGCGGCACAGGGTCAGCCCGACTCGCCCGAACTGCGCAAGGCCGTGACGGAAGAACTGGTTCGCCGCGAAATACTGACCCAGGAATCGATCAAGAAGGGCTTCGACAAGAAGCCCGAAATACAAGGACAGGTCGACCTCGCCCGCCAGGGCGTGCTGATCGGCGCCTACCTCAACGACTACGTCAAGACCCACCCCATCAGCGAAGAGCAGATCAAGAAGGAATACGCCGAGATCACGGCCAAGCTCGGCAACAAGGAATACAAGCCGCGCCACATCCTGGTCGAAACCGAAGACCAGGCCAAGGCCATCATCGCCAAGCTGAAGAAGGGTGAAAAGATCGACGATCTGGCCAAGGAATCCAAGGATCCCGGCTCCAAGGACCGCGGCGGCGATCTGGGCTGGGCCAATCCGGCATCTTTCGTTCCGCCTTTCTCGGCGGCCATGACGAAACTGGAAAAGGGCAAGTTCACCGAAGTCCCGGTCAAGACCGATTTCGGCTGGCATGTGATCCTGCTCGAAGACACGCGCGAACTCAAGCTGCCGCCGATGGAAGAATCCAAGCCCCAGATCGCCCAGCAACTGCAGCAGCGCCTGGTGCAGAAACACATTGAAGAACTGCGCGCCAAGGCCAAGGTCGAATAAGCCGCTCTGGCGGCATCATGAGAACGGGAGCCGCGGCTCCCGTTTTTTTTGGGGTGTTCCGGAGCATACGTTGGGGTTGGCCAAAGCCCGCGACCTGCCAGGAAGGGCCATTCGACGGCAAGGACAGTCGGGCCGCTACTGTAAGCCGACGGTCGCCTTTCCGACGCCACAGGCAGGAAAGTGGCCATAAGAGCCGGTGGCGAAACCCGGGAGCGGCCGTTCGCCGCAGACCCCGAAAAATGGAAAGCTGCCATTCGTTATGCGTTGGTGCTATTCTGGCCTCGAAGGCAGGTATGCAGCGGGAACGGACAGTCAGGTCAACAGCGCCACGGGCAGGTCCCGGCCATCTGCGGACGTAGCGACAGCGTTGGTAAGCCGATTTTGAGAGGCCGGTGAACCTTTGATACCCGCCATTCGCAGTAGCCGCCAATCGAAACAACAAAATTTCTCAGAGCAGCCCACGCGGTAATTTTCAAACAACGGCGTGTTGCTTTGGCTCAACCGCGAGCGTAATACCTGTGGGGTTAGCCCAGCCGGAAGGGCCTTTAGTGTCGGATCGCCCCTGGGCAGTCGACAAGAAAAAATGAAACCTGGGTTTCATTATTCTCATCGGTTTGATATTTCTTGTGGCGAGTACATGCTGCGTTGCACCAACCGGGGTTGCCCGCACCGAAAATCTAGGCCCGTCTCGGCATTTACACTCCTCCCGGATAAGCGATACATGCCTAAATGTTAGAACCGAATACCAAAGATCCCGGCCCTGCGCGAATTGCTGGAAAACATCCTGCCGCAGAATCAGGAGATGGACGGCTACGTGGTCAAGCACAACTTCCCCAACCTGGGGCAGCGGCGCATGGTGTTGAATGCCCAGCGCATCGTGACGGCGCCGGGGGATACGGAATTGATATTGCTGGCGATGGTGGCGATTGCCAGCCCGGAGGCGCCATGAATCCAGGCGACAACGACAAACAGGACAAGCACCAACTGCGCGCAGCGGCCGAGGCGAATCTTGCGCAACGACCGCCCGGCCTGGCGCTGGGCGGGGATGACGCGCAACGCCTGCTGCACGAACTGCAAGTGCACCAGATCGAGCTGGAAATGCAGAACGAGACGCTGCGCCAGAACCAGGACGAGTTGGCGGCCATGCGCGACCGCTACGTCGATCTCTACGACTTCGCCCCGGTCGGCTATATGACGCTGACCGCGGTCGGCATGATCGAGGAGGTCAACGTCACCGCCGTCAAGCTGGTGGGAGCGGAGCGCAAGGACCTGCTGCAGCGCCGCTTCACCTCGCTGGTCATCGCCGAAGACCAGGATCGCTGCAAGGAGCTTCTTCGTGGCGTGACAGACCACGCTGAGCCACGCCGCATTGAACTGACCATGCAGCGCCGCGATGGCTCGGTGTTTCAGGCGCAGCTGGACTGTGCAACCCGGAAAGTCGGCGCTGGCGATACGGCGCTGCGCATCGCTTTGACCGACATCAGCGAACGCAAGCAGGCCGAAGCGGCCATGCAAGAAAGCAAGGCGCGATCACGTGACTTTGCCACGAGCGGTTCCGACTGGTTTTGGGAGACTGATGCCGAGCACCGCTTCTGCTACTTTTCCGACAACTTTGAGGCTGTATATGGGCTGGCTCCGGGCCGAGCGCTGGGCAAGAGTCGCAAGGAACTGCTGGATCTGGGTGGACTTAACTCGCCGGAACTCATAGAGGCACACCTTGCTCAACTCGACGCGCACGCGCCATTCAAGAATTTCCAGTACCAGATTCGCATCGGTAACGATGATATCCACTGGAATTCGGTGTCGGGGCTGCCGTTTTTCGACGCAGCCAGTCACTTTTGCGGCTACCGCGGCTGCGGCAGCATCATCACCGAACGCAAGCGCGCAGAAAAGATGCTGGCCGAGAGCGAAGCTGGTTTGCGCAGGGCGAACGAAAATATAAAACTCGCCGAGCGGGCGGCCAAAGCCGGAGCATATAACTGGAACTTCAAGACCGGAGAAACAGAATGGTCCGACGAGTTCTTCCGTTTGTTCGGATTGGACACCTACAACAACCAGGCAAGCTACGCGACCTGGCAAGCGGCCTTGCATCCGGACGATCTAAAAGAAGCAGAAATGCAGGTAGCAGACGCAATCCGTGAGCGCAAGCCGCTCTTCCAAGAGTATCGAGTGGTTCTTCCCGAAGGGGGCATACGCTGGATTGCCGGTCATGGTGATCTGGTGTGCGATGACGCCGGTCAGCCGCAAAGCCTGATCGGCTTTTGCATAGACATCACCGGGCGCAAGCAGAGCGAGGAGGCATTGCTTGAATCGGAGCGCTTCGCCCAAGCGGCTCTGAATGCCCTCACCGAGCTCGTAGCCATTCTGGATGAGAGCGGCACCATCATCGCCGTCAACCGCGCCTGGCGGCTATTCGCCGAGGACAACGGGAGCGACGCGGACCGTGTCTCGGAGGGCGTGAATTATCTGGCCGTTTGCGATGCCGCAAGCGGCGCCGATGCCGCGACCAGTACCGAAATGGCGGCCGGCATCCGCGCCGTCCTGCAGGGCAAGAGCAGTGAATTCAGCCTGGAGTACATGTGCGACTCTCCCACGCAAAAGCGCTGGTTCCTCTGCCGGGTGAGTCGCTTCCAGGGCGAGGGCGCGACCCGCGTCATCGTCGCGCATCAAGACATCA
>JBIKKY010000106.1:0-5621 GCA_044360105.1 Sulfuritalea sp. | reverse complement strand
CGCGCAGCAGGCGGCCTGCGGCGTCGCCATCGGCCGCGACTATCCGGCACCCGTGGTCGACCACGCCGTGGCGCGGGCGCGTACGCTGCAACGCTTCAAGGCCATCCAGGATCGATTGCCGGTAGTATCGTGAGCATCGAACCGTCGCCAGCCCCCAAACCATGAGAGTCATAGTCCAGCGCGTCAGCGAAGCGGCCGTCGCCGCCGAGGGCCGCATCACCGGCCGGATCGGCCCCGGCCTGCTGGTGCTTGCCGGTTTCGAGGAAATCGATGAGGACAGCGACCTCGACTGGATGGCGCAAAAGCTCCTGCGCCTGCGCATCTTCGCCGACAACGCCGGCGTCATGAACCGCAGCGTGGCCGAGACCGGTGGCGAAATCCTGGCCGTATCGCAATTCACCCTCTACGCCTCGACCAAAAAAGGCAACCGGCCGTCCTGGGGGCGCGCCGCGCGCGGGGAGGTTTCGCAGCCGCTGTTCGAACGTTTCGTCAAGCGCCTGTCGGATACCCTGGGACGTCCGGTGGCGACGGGGGTGTTCGGCGCGGACATGAAGGTCAGCCTGGTAAATGACGGCCCCGTCACCATCGCCATCGATTCGAGGAATCCGGAATGAGCCAAACCAAACCGCCCGCCGGCCCGCTCGCACAGGCCCTTGCCCTCGTGGTGGGTGCGATCGTGCTGGTGCTGGGCTTCATGTTCTCGCTGGTGCTGCTCGCGGTCTTCGTCGCCGTCGCGCTGATGCTGGGCGCCTGGTTTTTCTGGAAAACCCGCCACGTGCGCAAGGCCATGCGCGAAGCCGCGGCGACGCGCGGCCCACCGCCGACAGGCGGCGAAGTGATCGAGGGCGAGGCGGTAATCGTCGAGGAATACCGGGTCAGCACAACGCCCGTCCTGCCGGACGACACGCGCAAGCCCTAGGTGGCATGACCCGTCATGGATAAGCCCTGCCCCTTCTGCAACCTGCCCGCGTCGCGCATCCTCGGCGGCGATGAACTGGCCATCATCGCCAGCGACGGTTACCCCGTGTCGCCCGGCCATGCGCTGATCATTCCGCGGCGCCACATCGGCTCCTTCTTCGAAACCACGGCCGCCGAGCGCGCCAGCCTGCTGCAACTGCTCGAAGAGGCCAAGGCCATCATCGATGCCGGATTCCATCCCGACGCCGTCAACATCGGCATCAACGATGGCCGCGCCGCCGGCCAGACCGTTCCCCACCTGCACATCCACCTGATCCCGCGCTACGCCGGCGACAGCCCCGACCCGCGCGGCGGCGTGCGCTGGGTGCTGCCGGAGAAGGCGAAATACTGGGCATGAGCCGCACGCGCCTGCTTAAAAAGTCGGCGCCGGCGATACGGCGACAGGCCAAGGAATTGAATGAATTAAAGCAAAGAATTAAAGGGGCCGAGCTTGATGTGAATTCCGTCGCCCGAGTCGAGCCGGTCGCGTTGACGAAAATATTTGATGGTTCGCGGGATGGCCCAATAGATCAGCCCGAGACCCGTCAGTACCACTGGCGAGTTGAGCGCAATGTCTTGCCAGCGGATTGCTGTTCCATCCCAATTCGCCCCCACGAGTCGGGGCATTCGCTTCCTGACCGACTCAGAACGAGGAGCCGGGCTGTTTGAGGAAATCGATTTCCTCCGCCGTCGATGCGCGGCCCAGGATGGCATTGCGATGGGGAAAGCGGCCGAAGCGGGCTATCACCTCGCGATGGCGCAGCGCGTAGTCGTGGGCGCTGTCGAAGGCCTCGTGCTGCATTTCGCGCGCCAGGGCCGAGAAGAGCGCGACCGAGCGCTCCTGGTCGAGCAGGGATTCGGCGTGTTCGAAGGGCAGGTAGGCGAACCAGCGCTGCCAGGGCGTGAGGTTCTTGTCGCGGCCGGCGGCCACGAGCGATTCCGCGATCTGCAGCGCTTGCGCGTCGCCGGCGAAGGCACGCGGCGTGCCGCGAAAAGTGTTGCGGGTGAATTGGTCGAGAAGCAGGATGCGCGCGAGCAGGGTTTCGTCCGATCCTTCGCTGGGCGGTTCGGCCAGCGTCACTTCGACCGCGGCACCGAAGCGATCGCGGATCGCGGCATCGAAAGCATCATCCTTGCGGAACCACTCGGGGCGGTAGGCGCCGTGGCCGGCGTGGTCCGCCGGCAGAAACCAGAAGTCGAGGACGGCGCGGGCCGGCGCCGCGGTCGCTTGCATCAGGCCTTCTTCGTCGGCACCTTCTTTGCAGCGGGTTTTTTGGCTGCAGGTTTCTTCGGCGCTGCCTTGGTCGCCGTATCGCCAGCGCCTGCCTTTGTCGCGGTCTTCTTCGCCACCGGTTTTTTGGCCGCAGCCTTCTTCAGCACGGGTTCGTTCGCCGCCGGTTCGGCCTTGGCCGCCGGCTTCGTGCCGGCTTTCGGCGCCGCTTTTGGCGCCCTCGGCTCGAACTCGAAACCGACCTTGCCGGTCGCCGGGTCGCGCACCAGGAAGGCGGAGAACTTGCGCCGCGTCTTGTTCGAGATGAAGCCCTTGAGCAGGTCGGTGCGGCCGGTAGCGAGCAGCTTCTGCATGTCGGCGCGGCCCACCTCCTGCTGCAGGATGATCTTGCCGGAACGGAAGTCGCAGGTCTTGGCCGCACCCACCGCCTTTTCGCAGACATAGGCCATGCCGTGCTCGAAGACGCGGGCGCCGCATTTGGCGCAGTTGCCAAGCGGCTCCTGGGTTGAGAAATCCACTTCCTCGCCATCGGCGTCGGCGTCCGACTGGCCGAAATCGAATTCCGGCATGTGGTCGTCCTTGAGCTTGATCATGGCGGCGAAGGGACGGCCCATCTTGCTGCGGAAGCCCTGCAGCGGGCCGATCTGGCGTTTCGTCAGCAGTTCGTCGATTTCCGCGGTTTCCCACTGGCGGCTGGCCACCACCTTCCACAACTTGTAATCGCACTTTTCGCAGGTGAAGTGCTTGTAGCCTTCGTGGATCTTGGCGCCGCAGCGGGGGCAGGGAGTTTTCAGCGTGCCGAAGTCGGGATCGGCAAATTCTCCGGTCTTGATCCGCTCGACCATCTCCCGTGTCCTGTCCACGACATGGTTCATGAACTCATCGCGGCCGAGGCGGCCCTGTTCCATTTCCTTGAGCTTGAATTCCCATTCGCCGGTCAGTTCGGGCGAGCGGATTTCATCCACCTTGAGCTGTTCCAGGGCGAACAGCAGCGAAAAGGCCTTGGCTGTGGGCTGCAGTTCGCGGCCGTTGCGATGCAGATATTCTTCGGCCAGCAGGCCTTCGATCGTCGCCGCGCGGGTGGCCGGGGTACCCAGGCCGCGTTCGGACATCGCTTCGCGCAGTTCCTCGTCCTCGATCAGCTTGCCGGCACCTTCCATCGCGGTCAGCAGCGTGGCCTCGGAGAAGCGCGGTGGCGGCTGAGTCGCCTTGCCCTTGACCTCGACATCCTTGGCCCAGATCCGCTCGTTCTTTTCCAGGGCCGGCAGGTTCACGGCCTCACCGGCTTCCTCGCGGGTTTCCTGCGATTCCTTGCCATACACAGCGAGCCAGCCCGGGGTCACCAGAACCTTGCCTTCGGTCTTGAAGGCTTCCTGCTCGATGCGCGTGATGCGCGTGGTGATGTTGTACTCGGCCGACGGATAGAAGATGGCGAGAAAGCGCTTGGTGACCAGATCGTAAATCTTCTGTTCCGGCTCAGAAAGGTTCTTCGGCGCAGCACCCGTGGGGATGATGGCAAAGTGATCGCTCACCTTGTCTTTGTTGAAAATCCGCTTGTTGGGATGCACCCAGCCGTTCTTCAGGATCGCGCCGGCAAACGTCGCGTAGGGCGTTCCGGCCATCGAGCCGAGGGTTTCCTTGACCGTGCCGATGTAATCCTCGGGCAGGTGGCGGCTGTCGGTCCGCGGGTAGGTCAGGGCCTTGTGCTTTTCATACAGGGCCTGAGCCAGTCCCAGCGTGTTCTTGGCACTGAAGCCGAAACGACCGTTGGCCTCGCGTTGCAAGCTGGTGAGGTCGTAGAGCATCGGGCAGGCCTCGGTCTTGGGCTTGCTGTCCTCTTCCACCGTGCCGTGCTGGCCGAGGCACTTCTTGCGCAGGGCCTCGGCCTTGGCCTTGTCCCAGACGCGCTCGGCCCGCGCATGCTCATCCTCGGCCTTCTTGAACTTCTCGTCGAACCAGCGGCCGCGGTAGGTTCCGGCGAGGCACTGGAATTCGCCTTCGACTTCCCAGTAGTCACGGGAAACAAAGGCGCGGATGCGACTTTCGCGTTCGACCATGATCGCCAGGGTCGGTGTCTGCACGCGGCCGACCGGCGTCTTGTAGAAACCGCCTTCCTTGGAATTGAAGGCCGTCATGGCACGCGTGCCGTTGATGCCAATCAGCCAGTCGGCTTCCGAACGGCAGCGCGCGGCATCGGCCAGCGGCAGCATTTCCTGGTCGGTGCGCAGGTGGGCGAAGCCGTCGCGGATTGCCGCCGCGGTCATCGACTGCAGCCAGAGGCGGCGCACGGGTTTCTGCTTGGCGCCCAGGGCATGCTGCGCTACGTAGCGGAAAATCAGCTCGCCTTCGCGCCCGGCGTCGCAGGCATTGACCAGGCCGGTGACATCCTTGCGCTTGATCAGGCGGGTCAAGAGGCGCAGGCGTTCCTGGGTCCGCTCGATCGGATTCAACGCGAAATGCGGCGGAATCATCGGCAGATGGGTGAAGCTCCACTTGCCGCGCTTGACGTCGTATTCCTCGGGCACCGCCAGTTCCAGCAGGTGACCGATGGCCGACGACAGGACGTAGTCGTCGCTCTCGAAGTAGTCGCCGGTTTTGGTGAAACCGCCCAGCGCCTTGGCAATATCCTGGGCGACAGAAGGTTTCTCGGCGATGATCAGTTGCTTGGTCATTGTTTTTCTTGGTGTTGTGATGGCGATGCAGGGTCGGGAGCGGCGCATCATAAGCGCGCCGCCCGAAAAAACGCAAGCCGGGAATTAATTCAGCAGGATACGGGTGACGTCTTCGCCGCCGCCGGAATCCTCGTCGTCGCTGTCCTCGGCGAGAAGTTCTTCGAGGATCAGGGCATCGACTTCATGGCGGTAGCGCCAGATCACGGCGAGCACGATGACCTTGAGCCGGTCAAGGCTGACTTCGGCGTCCGGCAGGGCCAGGGCACGCTCGATGATGGCTTCGCGCAGCGGTGCATCGACGGCATCGTGCTGTTCGAGGAAGGTGATGAAGCCGCGGCAGGCGGCGGGCAGGCGTTCCTGCTCTTCCTCGTCGTAGATCCTTATGGAACCGGGCAGCACCGGGCTGTCGCAACGCCGGGCCTCTTCCCCCGCGAGACCGTCGAGCCAGGACAGCGCTTCGCTGATGTCGTCGCTGCCGAAACCCGCCGCCGAGAGTTTCCGTGCCAGCACCTCGGGTGCCGGGCAGGCATCGGGCAGGTAGTTCTCGAACAGGTAAACCAGTATGTCGATCATGATTGTTAGCGTGAAATAACTCGTTCGGAGTGATTGGCGATAGCCGAGCGAAGCGAGCTAATTACTCAGCAGTCGCCAATATAGGCGACAGAAGGAGCATTGAAGAATGAGCGAACGAGGTTTGGCAATTTCTGGAGTGCAGCGAGCTGTTCCTCGATCTTGTCGCGCAACTTCTCGCCCTTTTGCAA
>JBIKKY010000062.1:0-17327 GCA_044360105.1 Sulfuritalea sp. | reverse complement strand
ATCTTTGCCGAACCCCTTGAGCCGGTCCTGCAGGAAAAAGACGCGGATCAGGTTGCGCGTGGTCGAGGAATTGATCAGGGCATCGATCGAGGTCGGCTTGTCGGCCGGCACGGCCAGCGTGTTGCCGCCGTAGTTCTGCCACTGGTCGATGATGGCGTAGGGCGCCGGATAGTGCTCGGGGCTCACACGCTTCGCCACCTGCTTCTTCGCACCGTTGCCGACCATGCTCTTGAGCGGGCCGTTCATCAGCTTCTGCAGGAAGGGGAGCGTGTCCTGGCGCGGCGGCTTGGCGGAGAGCACAAGCATGCGCGCGGCGTTTTCCATGACGCGCGGCGGTACGCATTCGTCGGCCAGGCCCATTTTCTTCGCCCGTTTGGCATCGATGTTCTTGCCGGTCAGCATCATGTCCAACGCCGCCGCCGGACCGACGATCTGCGGCAGGCGCAGCATGCCGCCCCAGCCGGGGACGATGCCCAGCATGACTTCGGGCAACGCGAACTTGGTACCGGGCTCGTCGACCGCGATGCGGTAGCGGCAGGCAAGCGCCAGCTCGGTACCGCCGCCCATGCAATGGCCGCGCACCAATGCAAGCGTCGGGTAGCTGACGGCGGCGAGCCGGTTGTAGGCATCCCAGCCGCGCTTGACCAGGGCGCGGGCCTTCTGCGGCGTATCGGCCGTGGTGAATTCCTCGATGTTGGCGCCGGCGATGAAACCGGCCTCCTTGGCCGACTTGAAGATCAGGCCCTTGGGCGGATTCCTTTCGCATTCATCGAGGATCAGGCCCAGCTCGGTCATCACTTCCGCGCCCAGCGTGTTGGTCGAGGAGTTTGCCGTGTCGAGGATGGCCCAAGCTACTCCATCGGCTTCGCGTTCAAGTTTCCAGTTGAGGTAGCTCATTGCGTGACCTCCACGAGTACCGCGCCGCCCTGACCGCCGCCGATGCAGATCGTGGCGATGCCGCGCTGCTTTTTCTCTCGCCGCAGGATGTGCAAGAGATGCAAGACGATGCGCGCACCCGAAGCGCCGACCGGATGGCCCAGCGCGATGGCGCCGCCGTCGACATTGAGTTTGGCCGCATCCAGCGTGCCGAGCGGTGCGTCGAGGCCGAGTTGCTCCTTGCAGTAGGCCGGGTCTTCCCAGGCCTTGACGCAGCCCATCACCTGCGCGGCGAAGGCTTCGTTGATTTCCCAGTAGTCGAGGTCGTTCAAACCCAGGCCGTGGCGCTGTAGGATGGGCGTCGCCGCATGCACCGGACCGAGACCCATCTGCGCCGGATCGAGGCCGGCCCATTGCGTGTCGGTGATTTTGCCGATGGGCTGCAACTTGTATTTCTCCACGGCTTCGGCGGAGGCCAGCAGCAGCCAGGCGGCGCCGTCGGTGATCTGCGAGCTGTTGCCCGGCGTGATCTTGCCGTAGGTGCGGTCGAAGAAGGGCTTGAGCTTGGCCAGCCCGGCGATGTTCGAGTCGTGGCGCACGCCGTCGTCTTCGAGATAGACCTTGCCGTCCGTGCCGATCAGCGGCACGATTTCCTCAAAGCGGCCGGCCTTCTGCGCCGCCGAAACCTTCTGGTGGCTCTCCACCGAGAAGGCATCCATCTGCTGGCGCGAGATGCCGAATTTCCAGGCCAGGTTTTCCGCCGTCTGGCCCATCATCAGGTTCACCACCGGATCGGTGAGGCCCTTGACGATGCCGATCACCGGCGCGAGCATGGTGCCAAGACGCAGCTTGGCGAACATGCCGAGTTTGGCGCCCAGGCTGCGCGCCTGCGCCATCAGCGAAAACCACATCACCATCTTGTCCGAATACAACAGCGGCGCGCGCGACAGCGCATCGACGCCGCCGGCCAGCACCAGTTGCGAGCGGCCGTTCTGGATGTTGGCGATGGCCGAATCGATGGCCTGCATGCCCGAGGCGCAATTGCGCATCACCGTCCAGCCCGGCACCTTGTTGCCGCAGCCGAGACGCAGACTGATGACACGGCCGATATTCACTTCATCGACGCTGGGGCTGGCGCAACCGACGATCACCTCGTCAAGCTGGTCGGGCGCGAAAGGCTGGCGCGCCAGCAGGGCGCGCCCCGCGATCGTGGCGAGGTCGGAGGCCGAGAACGGCCCCGGCACATTGCGCGACTTGAGGAAGGGCGAGCGCGCGCCATCGACGATATAAACCGGTTCGAATCGCTTCATGCTCAGGCCACCTTGCGCAGGGTTTCGTTTCGGTTCGGCGTCGTCGGTGTGACCGGCGCAGCCTGCTCGATGGAGAAATCCTGCGGGAAATCGTCGACCGCGATCGCCCTGTCGCGCAGCAGGACGCGACGCTGCAGCAGCGCATGTTCCTCGGCTGTGATGATTCCGGCTTCGCGGGCATGGGCCGCCATCGTCGTCGTGTCGCCGGCGCCGACTTTTCCATCCTTGCGCGCTTCGCGGATGCGCGCCTCGATCGGCTCGGCGGCCATGGTCGCCTCCAGCGCCAGTTCGATGATGCCGACGGCGTCATCCTCGCCGCGCGGCACATACATGCCGGCGGTGAGGCGGTCGCGCGTCGCCGAGGGTTCGATCAGCGTTTGCGCCACCTCGTGGCCCAGCTTGTCGGACGGCACCACGTAGGGCCGCCCGATGGGGAAGATGTACCAGTGCAGCAGGCCGGCGATGATGCGGCTCGGATAGTTCGAGATCACGCCCTCGAAGGCATTCTGCATCTTGAACATGGCATCCCAGATCGCCCAGTGCATCAGCGGTGCGTCGGCCACCTGGCGGCCCTCGTCCTCGTAGCGCTTGAGCGTGGCGGAGCACAGGTACATCAGCGACAGGATGTCGCCCATGCGCGCCGAGAGCTTTTCCTTGCGCTTCAGGTCGCCGCCCATGACGAACATGGAGACGTCGGAGATGAAGGCGAAAGCTGCCGAGAAACGCGTCAGCTGCTGGTAGTAGCGGCGGGTTTCGGGCGCCACGCCGGCCGGGGCCGGGCCGAAGTGCGAGCCGGTGAGGCCCATGCTCCAGGCGCGGAAGCCACGGCTCCAGGAAAACCAGAGGTGCCGGGACAAGGCCGCGTCGAAGTCACGCAGACCCTTCGCCGCATCGGGCTCGCGCGCGGCTTCCATTTCCTTCAGCACATAAGGATGGCAGCGGATCGCGCCCTGACCGAAAATGATCAGGCTGCGTGTCAGGATGTTGGCCCCCTCGACCGTGATCGCGACGGGAATCTGCTGGTAGGCGCGGCCCATGAAGTTGTTGGGGCCGAGGCAGATGCCCTTGCCGCCGAGGATGTCCATGGCGTCATTGACCACCTGGCGCGTGCGCTCGGTGACGTGGTACTTGACGATGGCCGAGACCACCGAGGGCTTTTCGCCAAGGTCGATGGCGCCGGCGGTCATGGTGCGCGCCGCGTCCATCATGTAGGTGTAGCCGCCCATGCGCGCCAAGGGTTCCTCGATGCCTTCGAACTTGCCGATGGCGGTCTTGAACTGGCTGCGCACGCGGGCGTAGCCGCCGGTGGCGCGCACGGCGAGCTTGGCCATGCCGGTGTTCGACGACGGCAGCGAGATCGACCGCCCGGCCGCCAGGCATTCCATGAGCATGCGCCAGCCCTGGCCGGCCATCGCCGGACCGCCGATGATCCAGTCCAGCGGCATGAAGACGTCCTTGCCGGAATTCGGCCCGTTCTGGAACACGGCATTCAGCGGGAAATGGCGGCGGCCGATGTTCACGCCGGGATGATTGGTCGGCACCAGCGCGCAGGTGATGCCGATATCCTCGACAGCGCCGAGCAAATGCTCGGGATCCTGCAGGCGGAAGGCCAGGCCGAGGATGCTGCAGATCGGGCCCAGCGTGATGTAGCGCTTGTCCCAGGTCACGCGCATGCCGATCACTTCCCTGCCTTGCCACTGGCCCTTGCAGACGATGCCGAGGTCGGGGATGGACGCCGCATCTGAGCCGGCATGCGGGTTGGTCAGGGCGAAGGCGGGGATCTCCAGACCCTTGGCCAGACGCGGCAGGTAGTAATCCTTCTGTGCCTCGGTGCCGTAGTGCAGCAACAGTTCGGCCGGGCCGAGCGAGTTGGGCACCATGACCGACACCGCCGCCACCGTGCAGTGCGTCGACAATTTCTGCACCACCGCCGAATGGGCAAGCGCGGAGAACTCGAGGCCGCCATAGCGTTTCGGGATGATCATGCCGAGGAAACCTTTGTCCTTGATATAGGCCCAGACCTCGGGCGGCAGGTCCTGGTGGATCTGGGTCGTGTCCCAGTCCCTGGTCATGGCGCACAGCGCCTCGCATTCATTGTCGACAAAGGATTGCTCGACCGCCGTGAGCTTCGGTTGCGGGTAAGCCAGCAGCGTCGGCCAGGCCGGCTTGCCGGAGAACAGTTCGCCTTCCCACCAGACGGTGCCGGCTTCCAGCGCCTCCTTCTCGGTTTGCGACATGGCCGGCAAGAGCTTCTTGTAGGCGGCGAACATCGGGCCGGTGAGGACGGCGCGGCGCAGGGGCGGCAGGAACAGCACGGCCGCCACAGCGGCAAGCAATATCAATAACCAGGTCATGGCAGACTCCTTTTCTGAATGGCCGTCAGGCGGCGCGTTTGGCGCGCGGCTTCCTGGCGGGTTTGGACTGGATTTCGGGAAGGGGCGCGCGCAGGCCGCCGATGAGGAAGCTCATCAGCCGCGCGTAGAGCGCATCGGGGTCGGAATCGTCGATGGGGCCCAGCATGCGCAGGGCGTCCGCGCCGGAAATCGCGTAGGACAGGGCGCCCATCATGAAATGGAAGCGCCAGAGAAATTCCTCCTGCGGCACGTCGGGCAGGGCCTTGAAGAAGGCCGCCTTGAAGCGCGCGATGACTTCGGCGTATTCGTCGGCGAGGAAGGTGCGGATGAAATCGGTCGGCTCGGTGTAGGTGCGGCCGAGCAGGCGCATGAAAGTCTGGCCGCCGTTCCTGTCGGCGGCCATGCGGATCGCGACGCCGAAGAAGGCCTCGACGATCTGGCGCGGCTTCAGCGGCCCGCCTTTGGCTTCCGCCTCGAAGGCATCCAGCGCGGCGATGCGCTGCTCGTTGAGCCAAGTCAGGCGGCGACGGAACACGGCTTCGATCAGGGCCTCCTTCGAGCCGAAGTGGTAATTCACCGCGGCGAGGTTGGCCTGCGCCGCGGCGGTGATCATGCGCAGCGTGGTGGCCTCCAGGCCATGCTGCACCAAGAGCATTTCGGCGGCGTCCAGAATGCGCGAGCGGGTATCGGTTTCCACGGGCGAGGGGACCTCAGGCAAACGTTGGTTTCAAACAAACGTTTTAATCCTGACACCTGCGGACAGGGCCTGTCAAGAGGAAGTGCTCTAAAAATGCCCCTGCGGAAGGGGCTTAGTCCGCAAACGACGCGGGGAAAGCCACTCCGGATAATTTTGTCCCTGCCGAGTCGGCCAGGGACGGCCAGGGCCGCCCCGACTTACGATTTGGAGCGGCGACCGCCGTCAAGCCGGCGCCACTGGCCGGGGCGCCCGGCCTTGTCCACAGCGGGCTTCGGTTTGGGCACCAGCATGTTCCGCCCCGGCTCCTTGAGGAAAGTCCGGTGCGCCAGAATCGCCGCGCTCACCTGTTCCGTGGGAAGCCGGATGGCAGCGCCTTCAGCCTTCGGCGCGTAGGCGGCAAGCTCCTGCCTGATGGTGAGCAGGCGCTCGGGCGTTTCGGCCTTTTTCTTGTAACGCACCCCCGCCATCAACTCCAGCGCCTCCGGCGTCAGCGTGAAGCCGCCCGCCGCCTCGCCGATCAGGTTCTGCGTTGAGAGCCGCAGAAACGCCGCGGCCATATCGACGTCGAGCGGAATGGAACCATGCAGCAGGTCCGCCGCAGCCATGATTTCCGCAAGTTGCGCCGGCCGCCGCTTGGCCGCCAGCGCCGTGGCCAGCAGAAGGAGTGCATCCACATCGTGGACAGGGTGCATAAAGACCTTTGAATGAAGTGAAGCGGGGGACGACAGGCGACCTTAACCGGAAACGATCACCATAGGCTCGATCGACACGGGAAAATTCACCGAGTTGGCGATGAAGCACAGGCGGTGCGCCTCCTCGTGCAGCGTCGTTGCAAGCGCCGCATCGCTGTCCGCCGCCAGCGTCGCCACCGGCCGCAGCACGGCCTGCGCAAAGCGTCCGCCGCCGTCGGCATCCTCCACCATGGTGCCCAGCGCATCATCGTGGTAGGCCAGTACCGTGATCTTCGCCTGCGCGCACAGGTGCAGATACCACAGCATGTGGCAGGACGACAGCGAAGCGACCAGCAGGTCCTCCGGGTTCCAGCGCGTGGCGTCGCCTCGAAACGCCGGATCCGACGACCCCGCCAGGTCCGGCCGGCCCGCGGCCGAAATCACATGGTCGCGCGAGTAGGCGCGGTAGCTGGCGGTGCCTTCGCCGAGGTTCCCGGTCCATTCGGTGCGAGTGGAATAGCTGTGCTGCTTGTCGTGCGACATGGCAAGAACCTCAGGATGGGGAATCGTGAAATCGCTGCGCGGAAGCATGGTGACGGCGGAACAGCACCCAGCCATAGACCGCAAGATTGATGACGATGACCAGCGCACCGAGAATGTACTGCATGCGCTCGTCCAGACCAGCAGGATAAATGACCGGCAGCAGATAGTGCTCGATGAAGCTGCCGGAGTAGCCCGCCTCGCCCGCGGCCCGGCGCAGCGATTGTTCCAGAGGCGTCAGCGGGCAGATGCCGTGGCGGAACTCGATGGCCGCCGCCCAGGCGACGGCGGGCAGGTGCAGGATGGCGGCCCATTTCCAGCGCAACAACAGAAAACCGCCGAAGCCGACAAAAAGGATGAAGCCGAAATGCAGCATGACAACGCCGTCGGCAAGGAGTCTCTCGATCATGGAAATCCAGGGCTGCTGTTATCCGGGCTCCATTGTTTCACGCCTGCCATTTTTGCGGCCCGACCGGCAGCACATTCCCCCCTGACGTCAATGGACGCCTGACGTAGAATCCTTTTGCCGGACCCGCGGAGATCGGCTGCGCGGGCCTGGTCGATGCGACCCGGGACCGACAAAGGTTGAGAATATGAAAAAGTCATTGATCGTGCTGTTGCTGCTGGTATCACCCGCTACCATGGCTCAGGGCCGCCTGCCGGCGTGTCCCGCGGCAACCGACGGTCTCTGGACCAACTGTTCCGGACAAGAGATTGCTCCCAGCGGCGAAAAATACGTCGGCGACTACCTGAACGGCACGCGCCACGGCCAGGGCAGCTATACATGGCCCGGCGGCGACAGGTATGTCGGTGAATTCAGGAACCAGAAGTTCCACGGTCAGGGCACCCTCACCTTCGCCAATGGCGACAAGTACGTCGGTGAATTCAAGGATGACCTGTTTCACGGAAAAGGCAGTTTTTCCTTTGCCAAGGGCGACAAGTACGTCGGTGAATTCGTAAACCAGAAGTTCCACGGTCAGGGCACCTTCACCTCCGCCAATGGCGATAAGTACATTGGTGAATTCAGGGACGACAAGTCTCGCGGACAGGGCACGCTGACCTTCGCCAACGGCGACCGCTACGTTGGCGAATTCCGGGACGGACAATTTAATGGAAAAGGCACTTATACGTATGCCGATGGCAACAAATATGTCGGCGAATACAGGGATAACCTGCGTAACGGGCAAGGCACCTATACCTGGGTCGGCGGCACCGAGTACGTTGGCGAGTTCAGGAACGGCGTGCGCGCCGGCATGGCCAGTTTCACGTTTGCCAACGGTGACAAGTACGTCGGGGAGTTCCGCGACGACAAGTTTCACGGACAAGGCACGCTTACCTACTCCAATGGCAGGAAGTACGTCGGGGAATTCAGGGATGACAAACACCACGGGCAGGGCACCCTGACCTTCCCCAACGGCAACGAATACCTCGGCGAGTTCAGGGATGGCAAACGCAGCGGAGCCGGCACTGAATACCGCGCCGACGGCTCGGTCCTGAAATCAGGACTTTGGCAGGATTGAATCGGGACAACCCGATGCGGGGCCGGACACGCATCAACCTCAAGGATCGGAAACTCTGGAGGCGTTCAGGCGCTGCTACCGGGGTCCGGGTTTCTTGTCCCCGGCTCCGGCCGTATTCAGGCTCAACTCGGGACGGGCGCCATCGCCGGGTGCGGCGCCCTTGAGCCTGCCCAGCGCGCCATCGACATCCACGACACGCTCCTTCGCGGTCGGATGGGTCTTGTAGAGGGCCGCCAGGGCACCCGTATCGGCCTTGAGTCCGGCCAGGCGCTGCATGAAATTGAGGCAGGCCGCCGGGTCATATCCGGCGCGCGCCGCCAGCAGGATGCCGTCTTCATCGGCCTCGCGCTCCGCTCCGCGGTCGAGCCGGCGCGTGAATATTTCCTTGCTCTCGCCGATCAGCAGCCGGCGGTACTCGTCCGAGCCCGCCTTCGAGGTCGCGCCGAGCGCGGAAGCGCCGGCCGACACCAGCAGGCTTTTCTGCAGCACGGCGATGTGGTGGCGGCGCGTCACGTGGCCGATCTCGTGGCCCAGCACGCAGGCCAGCTCGGCTTCGTTCGTGACGTGGCCCAGCATGCCGCGGGTGACCAGGATGGTGCCTCCCGGCGCGGCGAAGGCATTGATCGTCGGCGACTCCACCGCGACAAAGCGCCAGGGCAAATCGGGGCGCGAGGACTGCAGCGCGATCCAGACCCCGATCTGGTTCAGGCGATGCTGCAGGCCCGTGTCCCTGATCGGCGGATAGCTGCCCAGCGTCGCCGCCACAACTTCCTTGCCGATGGCGAGCTCTTCTTCCTCGCTCATGGCGCCGACCGACTGGCTCTTGACCAGGTTCTTCGCCGTATCGAAGATCGACCCGAGGTCGAGGTTGCGCGATTGCGCCCGGATGCCGGGCGACACCAGCACCAGGGCAAGGGCCAGAAGGCTTGAACGGAGCAGGCAGGATCTCATGGCATTCCTCGTATGTGAGTGCAGGCGCAGCCGCCCTATTCGTAATTCACCGGCCGGGCCGTCAATCCGCGCCGCGCGGCGGCGGCTTCGGCTTCCTTGCGCCCGACCGCCCAGCTCTCCAGCAGCTTGGCGTCGCCTGCGGCCGGTGCCGCGGCCTTGGCGTCAGCCTCGTCGATCCCGCGCACGCCGAGCACGGCGGTCTCGCCTTTCTGGGCCGGGGCCGCCGTCTCCTTGCCGCCGATAGCGCCGGTCACCGAGCGCAGCAGGTCGGAAAGGCCGCCGCCCTGGGCCAGGGCAGCCGGCGACAAGACGCAGAAAAGCAGAAGGGAAAGAATGGTTTTCATGGCAAACCCGGAAGGCCTGATACTTTACCAATATAGTGCCATTGTCAGCATCCGGCTTCGGGCCACCCCGGAAACCGCATAATAGGCGACCCACCCTTGGCGATTCGTCGCCCGAGAACCATCGATCCGCTGCCAGCCATGTCAAACCCCGCTTCCGACCGTCTGTTGCACACGCTTGCCCTCGGCGCCCTGGCGGCCGGCTGCATACTGGTGCTGTGGCCCTTCCTTACCTCGCTGATCTGGGCGGCGATCCTCGTCTCCACCAGTTGGCCGGCCTTTCTCTGGCTGGATCGGCGCGTGGGCCAGCGGCGCATCCTCGCCGCCTGCCTGATGACCCTGCTGGTCACGGCAACCCTGCTGGGGCCCGTGGCGGCCGTCGCCCTGGCCATGGCGGACAACGCCGGCGAACTCGGCCGCGCCGCCTCGGCGCTGGCCAGGAACGGCTTGCCCGACGCACCCGCCTGGCTGGCCGGTCTGCCCCTGGTGGGCCAATCCATCCACGACTACTGGCAACAGTTCGCGCACGATGGCAACAAGCTCGTGGCGGAACTGGAAAGGCTCGCCAAACCGGCGCAGGCGGCGGCGCTTGCCGCCGGCCGCGCGGTCGGCGCGGGCGTGCTGGACATGGCCCTGTCGGTGTTCCTTGCCTTCTTCTTCTTCCTCCACGGCGAGACGCTCGCCGGACGCCTGCGCATTGCCCTGAAACGGATGACCGGAACGCGCGCCACCTATCTGCTCGGCATTGCGCGCAGCACCGTGACCGGGGTGATCTACGGCATCCTCGGCACCGGGCTTGCCCAGGGCGTCCTGGCGACCATCGGCTTTGCGGTCGCCGGCGTGCCCGGCGCCGTGCTGCTGGGCGTGGCCACCTTCTTCCTCTCCGTGGTGCCTGTCGGCCCGCCGCTGGTCTGGGGCGGCGCGGCCATCTGGCTGTTCCGCCAAGACCAGCCGGAGTGGGCGATATTCGTTGCCGCCTGGGGCTTTTTCGTGGTCAGCACCGTGGACAACGTGATCAAGCCGTTCATCATCAGCCGCGGCGCCAGGCTGCCCTTCGCCGTGGTCTTTCTCGGCGTGCTGGGTGGCCTTCTGGCCTTCGGCGTGATCGGTGTCTTCCTCGGCCCGACCCTGCTGGCGGTCGGCTACCGCCTCGCCACCGAATGGACCGCCGGCGGACAATCGGCAACCGCGCAGGGCGACAGCAATGCGGAACACATGAACTGAGAGGCTGCGAAAAATTCAACCCGATTCGGTTTTTTTGCTCGTCGCCCCGGCGAAAGCCGAGGCCCAGTTCGTCTATCTGATTGGTTTCATGAATGTCAGCCGCACGCACTGGATTCCGGCTTGCGCCGGAATGACGAATGAAAGGCTTCCACCGTTTTTTCGCGGCCACTGAGAAGTGCCGGGGCACGGAGTCACACGATTCACCCTCCTGTTGCAAGGGATGCTCCGCCGGAAATTTGCGCCATCCCAAGTTGTTAGAATCAAGCCATGATGCGTCGCGCCCCACCCGCCATGGCCCTGCCGGGCCCGATTCCGGAAACCCGCCACGACTGGGAAACCGTCAAGACCCTGCTGCCCTACCTCTGGGCGTGGAAGGGTCGCGTCGTCTTCGCGCTGACCTGCCTGCTGCTGGCGAAAGTGACGAGTGTCAGCGTCCCGCTGGTATTCAAGGACATCATCGACACCTTCACCCAGCCCGGCGCCGGCAAGCTGGAGCAGGCCGTGCTGCTGGTGCCGCTGGGCCTGCTGGCCGCCTACGGCGCGTTGCGCTTTGCGACGGTGCTGTTCACCGAGCTGCGCGAAATCTTCTTCGCCCGCGTCACCCAGCGCGCGGTGCGCACCATCACGCTGCAGGTGTTCGAGCACCTGCATGCGCTGTCCTTGCGCTTCCACCTCGACCGCCAGACCGGAGGGCTCACGCGCGACATCGAGCGCGGCACGCGCGCGATCGGCTCGCTGATCAGCTACACGCTGTACTCGATCCTGCCGACCCTGGTCGAGATCGCCCTGGTGCTGGGCATCCTCGGCTTCCGCTACGACAAGGATTTCATGCTGATCACGCTGGTCACGCTGGTGCTCTATGTGAGCTTCACCATCGTCGTCACCAACTGGCGCACCTTGCTGCGACGCGAGGTCAACGAACTGGATTCGGCGGCCAACATCCGCGCCGTGGACAGCCTGATCAACTTCGAGACGGTCAAGTACTTCAACAACGAGCGCTGGGAACACGACCGCTACGACGAGCAGATGCAGAAATGGGAAGTGGCGCAGATCAGGAGCCAGATCTCGCTGTCCTGGCTCAACCTCGGCCAGTCGATGATCATCGCCACCGCCGTGACGCTGATGATGTGGCGCGCCGCGGTCGAGGTCGTCGCCGGCAAGATGACGGTGGGCGACATCGTGCTGGTCAACGCCTTCCTGATCCAGCTCTACATGCCGCTCAACCACCTCGGCGTGCTCTACCGCGAGATCCGCCAGTCGCTGACCGACATCGAGCGCATGTTCGGCCTGCTCGGCAAGAACCGCGAAATCCAGGATGCGCCCGATGCGCGGCCGCTGTTCGCCACCGGTCCGGATGGCACAAGCGGCGGCCCCTGCGAGGTCGAATTCGCGCAGGTTGGCTTCGCCTACGAAGCCAACCGGCAGATCCTGTTCGATGTGAACTTCAAAGTCGGCGCCGGCAGGACGGTGGCCGTGGTCGGCCACAGCGGTTCGGGCAAATCCACGCTGGCGCGGCTGCTGTTCCGCTTCTACGACACCACCGCCGGATCCGTGAAAATCAACGGCTCGGACCTGCGCGCACTGCAGCAGTCCTCGGTGCGCGCCGCGATCGGCATCGTGCCGCAGGACACCGTGCTGTTCAACGACACGATTTACTACAACATCCAGTACGGCCGGCCCGCCGCGCCGCGCGAGGAAGTCATCGCCGCCGCCCGGGCCGCGCATATCCATGATTTCATCGAGGCTTTACCCGAGGGCTACGAGACGCGCGTCGGCGAGCGCGGCCTGAAACTCTCGGGCGGCGAGAAGCAGCGCGTGGCGGTCGCCCGCGCGCTGCTGAAAAACCCGCCGATCCTGATCTTCGACGAAGCCACGTCAGCACTGGATTCGAAGACCGAGAAGGCCATCCAGGCCCAGTTGGAGCAGGTCGCCGTCGGCCGTACCACCCTGATCATCGCCCACCGCCTGTCCACGGTGATGAACGCCGACGAGATCCTGGTGCTCGACGCCGGGCGCATCGTCGAGCGCGGCGCGCATCGCACACTACTCGAGCGCGGAGGCCTATACTCGCAAATGTGGGCCTTGCAACAACAGAAACATGATGTTTCGGTGTAGGCTAGTGCCCGTCGTTTCCGTGTTGCGCCTCGTACGCAACCGTCGCCAGCAAGACCCAACCGAAGTTCGATCAATAAATAATTACAGGAGACCACCATGATTCGTCGCGCCGCACTTGTCGCATCCATCACCCTCACGACCCTTTCCCTGCCCGCCTTCGCCCAGGACGCCGGCACGCTCAAGAAGATCAAGGACAGCGGCACCGCCACCATGGGCGTGCGCGAATCCTCGGGCGGGCTGTCCTTCACCCTCGGCGACGGCAAGTTCGTCGGCTTCCACGTCGAACTGTGCCAGCGCGCGCTGGCCGACGTGCAGAAGCAGCTCGGCATGGCCAAGCTGGACATCAAGTACCAGCCGGTGACCTCGCAGAACCGCATCCCGCTGATGCAGAACGGCACGGTCGACATCGAATGCGGTTCGACCACCAACAACGCCGCGCGCCAGAAGGATGTTTCCTTCGCCGTGACGACCTTCGTCGAGGAAGTCCGGATTGCCGTCAAGGCCAATTCCGGCATCACCTCGATCGGCCAGCTCAACGGCAAGAATGTCGCCACCACCACCGGCACCACCTCCGTGCAGCATCTGCGCAAGCACGAACGCGCCACCGGGGTCAACTTCAACGAGGTGTTCGGCAAGGATCACGCCGACAGCTTCCTGCTGCTCGAGTCCGGTCGCGCCGACGCCTTCATCATGGACGGCCAGATCCTCGCCGGCAACATCGCCAAGTCGAAGAATCCGGCGGATTTCAAGATCGTCGGTGAAGTGCTTTCGGTCGAGCCGATTTCCATCATGATCCGCAAGGACGACCCGGCCTTCAAGAAGGCGGTCGACGACAGCCTCGTGGCGATGATGAAGTCCGGCGAGATGGCCAAGATCTACGACAAGTGGTTCATGCAGCCGATCCCGCCGACCAACACAAGCATCGGCCTGGCGGCTTCCGATGCGACCAAGGCGGCCTGGGCGAGCCCCAACGACAAACCGATGGAAGACTACGCCAAGAAGTAAATCTGGATAAACACAGGGGGTGAAAGCGCGGCGGCGACACTGCCGCGCTTTCTTTTTCCGGCAATAACCCAGTCGAAGGGAACGGGCTTGGCTACTTGGGACTGGCAGGTCTTCTGCAAGGAAACCACCAGCGGCGAGGTGTCGGCGACTTGCTTTGGCAAGGGCGGCGACATCACCTACCTCGACTGGCTGCTTTCGGCCTGGGGCTGGACGCTCTCGGTGTCGGTCCTGGCACTGCTGGTGGCACTGTTCTTCGGCTCGCTGATGGGCATCCTGCGCACCACGCCGCACCGCGGGCTGGTGCTGCTGGGCAATGCCTGGACCGAGCTGTTCCGCAACATTCCGCTGCTGGTGCAGATCTTCCTCTGGTACCACGTCGTACCCTCATTGTTTCCGGTTCTGCGCGGCGTACCCAGCTTCGTCCTGGTGGTGATAGGTCTCGGCCTGTTCACCTCGGCGCGCATTTCCGAACAGGTCCGCGCCGGCATCCAGGCCCTGGCGGGGGGTCAGCGCATGGCCGGCCTGGCGATGGGATTCACCCTGCCGCAGACCTACCGCCACGTGCTGCTGCCGATGGCCTACCGCATCATCATTCCGCCGCTCACCAGCGAATCGATGAACATCATCAAGAATTCCTCGGTGGCTTTCGCGGTCAGCATTTCCGAGCTCACCCTGTTCGCCCTGCAGGCGCAGGAAGAAACCTCGCGCGGCGTCGAGGTCTACCTGGCGGTGACGGGGCTGTACTTCATATCCGCCTTCGCCATCAACCGCGCCGCGCTGTTCATCGAGAACCGCGTGCGTGTCCCCGGCATGATCGGCGGGGGAGGCCACTGATGCTGGCCCTGGATTTCTCTTTCTTCACGCCGGAGCTCATCTCCGGCTACATCATCAAGGGATTCATCTTCTCCCTGCAGCTGACGGTCATCGCCATGGTCGGCGGCATCGTCCTCGGCACCCTGCTGGCGCTGATGCGGCTTTCCGGCAAGCCCTGGCTGGTGATGCCGGCGGCGGCCTACGTTAACACCATGCGCAGCATTCCGCTGGTGATGGTGATCCTCTGGTTCTTCCTGCTCATCCCGCTGGTGCTCGGACGCCCGCTCGGCGCGGAAACCTCGGCCCTCATCACCTTCACCCTGTTCGAGGCGGCCTACTACTCGGAAATCATGCGCGCCGGCATCCAGAGCATTTCGCGCGGACAGGTCGCCGCGGGCTACGCGCTGGGCATGAGCTACCGCCAGACCATGGGCCTGATCGTCCTGCCGCAGGCATTCCGCAACATGCTGCCGGTGCTGCTGACGCAAACCATCATCCTGTTCCAGGATACCTCGCTGGTGTATGCCATCGGCGCCTACGACCTGCTCAAGGGCTTCGAGATCGCCGGCAAGAATTTCAACCGCCCGGTCGAGACCTATCTGGTCGCCGCCGTGCTGTATTTCATCATCAGCTTCAGCCTGTCCATGCTGGTAAGAAAACTGCAGCAGCGCATCGCCATCGTCCGCTGAAGGGGAACCCCTCGTGTCCATGATCGAAATGAAGAACATCAGCAAATGGTACGGCGCCTTCCAGGTGCTGACCGACTGCACGACGCAGGTGGAGAAAGGCGAGGTCATCGTCGTTTGCGGCCCCTCAGGCTCCGGCAAATCGACCCTGATCAAATGCGTCAATGGCCTCGAGCCCTTCCAGCAGGGTGAGGTTTTCGTCAACGGCACCTCCGTCGGCGACCCCGCGACCAACCTTCCGAAGCTGCGCTCGCACGTCGGCATGGTGTTCCAGCACTTCGAGCTGTTTCCGCACATGACCATTACCGAAAACCTGTCGATCGCCCAGATCAAGGTGCTGGGGCGGAGCAAGGACGAGGCCACCGAACGCGGCCTGAAACTGCTCGACCGCGTCGGCCTCAAGGAGCAGGCCCACAAGCATCCGGGCCAGCTCTCCGGCGGCCAGCAGCAGCGCGTGGCCATCGCGCGGGCGCTGTCCATGGATCCGATCTGCATGCTGTTCGACGAGCCGACCTCGGCGCTCGACCCGGAAATGGTCAACGAAGTGCTTGACGTCATGGTCGAACTGGCGAAGGAAGGCATGACCATGATGTGCGTGTCGCACGAAATGGGTTTCGCGCGCAAGGTCGCCCATCGCGTGATCTTCATGGACCAGGGCAGCATCGTCGAAGACGCGACCAAGGACGACTTCTTCGGCAAGCCGCGCTCCGAGCGCGCCCAGCAGTTCCTGTCGAAGATCCTCTCGCACTGAAGATCCCGCGTGGCGCAACACACGCTGCCCGAAGCCACGAACCTGGCGGCAGATGCCCGCCTCGCCGCCGCCAGGGGCGTGCCGCTGGTGGTGCTCTACAGCCGCGACGACTGTAGCTGGTGCGAGAAAGTCCGCCGCGAACATCTGGGACCCATGTCGCGCAACCCCTCGGTGGCGGCCGTGATCCGCGAACTGCACATGGATCGCGCCACGGCGCTGGTCGATTTCGCCGGGCGCCGTACCACCAGCGCCGACTTTTCAAAACAGGTGCGGGCGCAGTTCGCCCCCACCGTGATGTTCCACGGACCCGACGGCGCGGCCCTGGCCGAACCCATCGTCGGCTTTCGCCTCGCCGATTTCTACGCCGCCTACCTTGATCGCGCGATCGAGGAAAGCCGGACAAAACTCCAGCTTCGGAAATGAACATGAAACAGACCGTACCCGATTCCGACAAGGACCAGCCCCTGAAGGACGACATCCGCCTGCTCGGCCGCCTGCTCGGCGACACCGTGCGCGAGCAGGAGGGCATCGAGCTCTTCGACAGCGTCGAGCAGATCCGCCGCCTCGCCCTGCGCCTGCATCGCGACGACGACCCCGCCGCGCGCGAGGAAATGGACGACGTGCTGCGCCAGCTGCCGCGCGAGGACACCAACATGGTGGTGCGCGCCTTCAGCTATTTCTCGCACCTGGCCAACATCGCCGAGGACCAGCACCATATCCGCCGCGCGCGTGCCCATGCCCGCGCCGGCGCCGCGCCGCGCGAAGGCAGCCTGGCCCTGTCCTTGCAGCGCGCGCTGGCCTCCGGCATCGACGCGGCGAGGCTGCGCGATTTTTTCGCCGGCGCCCAGGTACGGCCGGTGCTGACCGCGCACCCGACCGAAGTCCAGCGCAAGAGCATCCTCGACTGCCAGTGGAAGATCGCGCGCCTGCTCGACGAGCGCGACCGCACCGAACTGTCGCCCGAAGAACAGGCGGAACACGACGAGGCCCTGCGCCGCGCCGTGCTGCGCCTGTGGCAGACCCGCATGCTGCGGCGGGCCAAGCTCTCGGTGATGGACGAGGTGAACAACGCCTTGTCCTTCTACGACATGACCTTCCTGCGCGAACTGCCGCGGCTGTACAACGCCTGCGAGGACCACCTCGCGGCCGCCATACCCGAATGGAATGCAAAAGGCCTGGCCGGACTGCCGCCCTTCCTGCGCCCGGGTTCGTGGATCGGCGGCGACCGCGACGGCAACCCCTTCGTCACCGCCGAAGTGCTGGAAGCCGCGATGCGCGCGCAAAGCCGCAAGGCCATCGGCTACCTGCTGGAACAGCTGCACCAGCTCGGCGCCGAGCTATCGACTACCACCTCGCTGATCGAGGTGCCCGACGTCGAACTGATGCGCCTCGCCGAACAGTCGCCCGACCGCAGCCCGCACCGCCTCGACGAGCCCTACCGCCGCGCCATCGCCGGCTTCTATGCGCGACTGG
>JBIKKY010000022.1:0-50132 GCA_044360105.1 Sulfuritalea sp. | reverse complement strand
AGCCACGAACTGCGCACGCCGATGAACGGCGTGATGGGCATGACCGATCTGGCGCTGCGCCGCGCCATCGACCCCAAGCAGATCGACTGGCTGACCAAGAGCCAGGGGGCGGCAAAGCATCTGATGGACGTCCTCAACGACATCCTCGACATCTCCCAGATCGAATCCGAGCGGTTGACGCTGGAAGAGAAGAGCTTCTCGCTGGCGCAGGCCATCGACGAGGTCCTGCAGATGCAGGAGGCACCGGCCCAGGCCAAGGGGCTGCAACTGTCCAGCGAAATCGACGCGGCGCTGCCCGACCTGCTGTGCGGCGACGCCATGCGCGTCAAGCAGATCCTGCTCAATTTCACCGGCAACGCCATCAAGTTCTCCGATCACGGCACGATCAGCGTGCGTGCCAGCCTCGCCGGGGAAGACAGCCACAGCGTCCTGCTGAAGCTCGAAGTCAGCGACCAGGGCATCGGCATCAGTCCCGAACAGCAGGCCCGGCTGTTCCGCGCCTTCGCCCAGGCCGACGGCTCGATGAATCGCAAGTACGGCGGCAACGGCCTCGGCCTGATCATCTGCAAACGCATCGCACTCTTGATGGGCGGCGATGCGGGAGTGGTCAGCGAAGAAGGCGTCGGCAGCACCTTCCGGGCTACCCTGCGGCTGCGCCGGGTGATGGATGCGCCGGCACTCGAGAGCCCTCCGGCACCGTCGGCGCAGGCGGTGCTGGCGCGGGATTTTGCCGGTACTCGCGTGCTGCTGGTCGACGACGATCCGGTGAACCTGGAAGTCATGACATTTCTGCTGGAGACTGCCGGCCTCGCGCCCGAGTCGGCCAGCAATGGCCGGGAGGCGGTGGCGATGGCCCGTACTGGCGGCTATGGCCTGATCCTGATGGATGTGCAGATGCCGGTGATGAACGGCGTCGAGGCCACCCGCGCCATCCGTGAGTTGCCGGACATGGCCCGGATCCCGATTCTGGCCGTGACCGCCCATGCCTTCGATGAGGATCGCAACAGTTTTCTGGCAGCGGGAATGGACGATCACATCACAAAGCCGGCGACCTCGAATCAACTCTGTTCAACCGTGCTGCGCTGGTTGCAGAAGGCGGCCGGCCCGGCCTGACCCGTATCCCGCGGCCGGGGAAGCACGAAAACCGGAAGCGGACCGAAGGGAAGCCGGGTTGGAATCCGGTTCGAACGCGACAATTCCAGGACCGGAAACCATCACCCGACTCCGGGCAAGGCTGCCAAAATGACCCGCACGCTCCACCCTGGAGCGGAGCGTGACATCGCCGACGTCAGTGATCCTAGAAACCGCAATTGCAACCGCTTTCAACACAGAGAACACAGAGCCACAGAAGGCACGGAGAAAAAACCTTGGCTCACCCGATTGGAGAGTCCTCAACGCAATCTAACTCTCTGTGTTCTCTGTGATTTTCTCCGTGTTCTCTGTGTCAAATGAGGTTTTTGGGTGATGTCAATTCAACGGCAGCCTGATCGTGGGAAGTGCCGGCAAGATTGGAGGTGTCGGCACGGTTGGCAACATCGGCAAGGGTTGCAGCACCGGTTTCGCATTCGACCCGAACACGGCACCCCACAATTCGCCTGCGTGTGGATATGAAACGGCTGGCGGATCGGGCGGAAGCCTTGCTTCATGCTGGTTTGCCCATGCCGCCGCGTTTCCGTAGGCAGTTCGCCAATTAGCGATGACCTGGGCGATAACTTCCTCCTTTGCAGGCACTTGCATCGTGCATACATGGGACTCGTTTTCCTTTTCCAGATTCATCGCACGATTCATTTCATTCAGATCTTTCAGGCTTTCGCACCCGTCCTTGATGTCCATCGCGGTCATCGCCACCAGGACCCCGGCGCCGATATAGGGGATCGCCGTCCCCGCCATTGTCGAAACGTTCCGGGAAACATTCCTGGAAACCCGGCGCGCCAGGTTGAACGACAGCCTCCTTCCTGCTGTTTCGGCGATCAGCACCCTTTCCTTCAGCTCGATCACTCTCGTTTCGAGATTCCGATTGGCTTTCTCCAGTTCCTGAAGCTTTCCCTCAAGATCGATATTCGCCTTTTCCAATGCGGCGTATTTTTCTTCAAGACTCATCGTCCCGGGATCGGTCCCTGCAATGGCCATCGGCGACGCAGCGGCAGCTTGCGCATGTGCCAAACCGCTGTTTGCGAAAATGCAGGCTGCCAGGACGAGAATGCGCAACGGCATGACGCCATGCAAAAGTTCGCGGCTCTTTACTGGCGCCAGGGGCGCCCTGCGCGCGCCGTCGATTACCGGTCCCGTATTCGCCCTGTTCAACATTTTCGCTGCCTTCATGGTCGGATGATTTTTCGACTGCGGGTGGCCCGTCAAGTCGATGGCGTTATGCCAACGATATCGACGATGCGGCGAGTCCGCGATCGCGCGCAATGCGTGGCGGCCTTTCCGTCGCGCTGCCGCTTGCACGGCGAGCCTACGTAGATACCGCAGTTTGTCGCGTGTTTCACGGATAAACAAAACGTCGCCCCTTTGAGAATATCACTCTCCATGGGACACGAACATTCTGTTGCCTTGCCTTGCCGGACGGAAGACGGGAAGTCGTGGCCCATTTACAGGGAAAGCAACCATGAGCAGCATCATTTCCGCGACGACCCGATGGCCGCTGCACTTCCGCGAAGTCCCAGAATTTCCATGCCCCGACACAAATCCGCACCGACTGCCTGGAAACGCTGGGAGCTGACGCACTTCAACGAAGCTGCCGGTACGGTCGCCGCCAAAGCCAGTTCAGCCATGACACGTTTGCCGCCGACCGCCGTGGCGCCAGCGCCGACTTCCGCCGATGGTGAGGCCGCCCGTCTGAGCGAAGCAGCCCGGCGCGAGGGCTATCAGGCCGGGTTCGACTCGGGTCGCGAAGCGGCGGCGGCAGACGGACGGCAACTCGCCGCGCGCCTGGCGCAGGCCATTTCCCGCTTTGATTCCGGCGTTGCCCAGCTCGAGCAAACCGCGGCCGATGAAGTTCTGGCGCTGGCGCTCGAAGTTGCGCGCAAGGTAATTCATCAAGCCATTGCGGTGCAGCCCCGGATCATCCTCGACGTCATCCGGGATGCCCTGCTGCAAATGCCTTTGCAGCACGCAATGATTCACCTCAATCCGGAAGACGCGGCGCTGGTGCGTACCCACGGCGGCGAGCATCTGACGCATGCCGGCCACCGCATCCAGGAAGACCCGCAACTGGTGCGCGGCGATGTCGTCATCGAGGCCGGCGGCGCGCATCTGAATGCCCGCCTCGCCACGCGCTGGCAGAACGTGCTCGCCACGCTCGATCAGGATACGCCGTGGCTCGCAACGGACGATACGGTGCCGCCATGAACCCGCAAGGACTGACACAGTATCTCGAGCAGTGCCGCGGCCAGGTTGCCGCTGCCCAGGCCTGCCACCTCGCCGGCCGGCTGACCCGCATCAACGGGCTGGTGATGGAGGCCTCCGGCCTGAAGTTGCCGCTGGGCGCCGCGGTGCACATCCAGACGCCCGGCGCCGGCCTGGTCGAAGCCGAAATCGTCGGCTTTGCCGGCGACCGGCTGTTCATGATGCCCGCTGAAGATGTCTATGGATTGGCCCCCGGCGCACTGGTGCTGCCGCAGGAGCCACCACGGGTCGCCCCGGTTTTCGGGAAAGGTGCGCCGGCCAAGCGCCGCGCCAGGGATCGCACCAAACACCTGCCGGTGGGTGACGAACTGCTCGGCCGGGTGGTGGACGGCAATGGCCGGCCGCTCGACGATCTCGGCCCCATCGTTACCCGCCACCTGCATTCATTGGCGAGCCGTCCGCTCAACCCCTTGCAGCGGGAACCTATCCGTCACAGCATGGATGTCGGCATCCGCGCCATCAACGGCTTGCTGACGGTGGGTCGCGGTCAGCGCCTGGGCCTGTTCTCCGGCTCGGGCGTGGGCAAGAGCGTGCTGCTGGGCATGATGGCGCGCTACACCGAAGCCGACCGCATCGTGGTCGGACTGATCGGCGAACGCGGCCGCGAAGTACAGGAATTCATCGACCGGAATCTCGGCCGCGACGGCCGCGCCCGCTCTGTCGTCGTCGCCGCCCCGGCCGATGTCAGTCCGTTGCTGCGACTGCAGGGCGCCGCCTATGCGACGGCGATTGCCGAGCACTTTCGCGATGAAGGCCGGCATGTGCTGCTGATCATGGATTCGCTCACCCGCTACGCCATGGCGCAGCGCGAGATTGCCCTGGCCATCGGCGAGCCGCCGGTCACCCGCGGTTACCCCCCATCGGTCTTCGCCCGCCTGCCGCAACTGGTGGAGCGCGCCGGCAACGGTCCCGCCGGCGGCGGCTCGATCACCGCCTTCTACACGGTGCTCACCGAGGGCGACGATCCGCAGGACCCGATTGCCGATGCCGCGCGCGCCATTCTCGATGGTCATATCGTGCTGGGACGCCAACTGGCCGATGCCGGTCACTACCCGGCCATCGATATCGAACAGTCCATCTCGCGCGTAATGAACCATCTCATCACGCCCGAACAACTCGAACTTGCACGCCAGTTCAAGCAGCTCTATTCACGCTACCAGCGCGCCCGCGACCTGCTCGCGGTCGGCGCCTATCAGCCAGGCTCGGATCTCCTCCTCGACCGCGCGATTGCGCTCTACCCCAGGCTGGAAGCCTTTCTCCAGCAACCCATCGAAGAGCGCGCCAACAGCGAAAGCGCACGTCAGCGCCTTGGCGAACTGTTCGCAGCGTGACGGACACTACCTGACCTATTCCCCGAAAGTATTCCATCATGTCCTCACGATTCCCACTGCAGCCCTTGCTCGACCTCTCCCACTTGCGCCTTGACGAAGCGGCGCGCGAACTGGGCCTCCTGATCGCCGGCGAGCAGGAGGCCTCGCAGCGACTCAGCATGCTGGTGCAGTATCGCGAGGAATACCATGCCAGGTTTCTGGCGGCGGCAAAGAGTGGCATCGGCCGCAGCGAATGGAGCAACTACACCCACTTTCTGGCCCGCATCGACGATGCCATCATTCCGGCCGCGCTGGCCGTGACGCAGACCCAACAAAAAACCCTTGCCGGACAGCAGAACTGGATGGGGAAACATGGGCGCGTCAGGGCCTTCGATACGCTGGCGGATCGCCATCAGTCGCATGTCAATTCCCGGGAGCAGCGAGCGGAACAGAAAGCCAGCGACGAGCATGGCGCACGGCGCCATGGTGCGACGGACAGCGAGTGGAATCCCTTCCGAATCCTTGCGCCAGCTCTTCCGGCCGGCTAGAGCGGCTGCCAAGTGCGTGGCACGAGCCTTGCTTGATCAAGCGCATGATGATCCAGGCTGGAAGAAAATAAAATGACTGAAATCCTGATTGCGCTGCACGCCGTACCCTCCTCGACCCAGGTCGCCGGTCGCGGCTTAGAGTCTCGTGCCAGCGAAGCGGCCAGGGCGGACACCGAAGCGGGCACGCCTGCACCGTTCGCTGCCGTCCTGAAATCCAAGAGCGAAAAAATCACGGCCGAATCCCGCAAGGAAGCCTCATCCGCGGCAGAGTCGCCACCGGCGACGGACACGGCAGATACCGTGGCAGCCGCTGATCCGGCCGCTCTGCTGTCCCTGCTCGGGGCGGATCTTCCTCTCGCCGCGAATGCGGAGCAGACGACGCTAGCGCCAGCCGCCTCACCGGCAAGCCTGGATCAGGCCAATACGCTCACACTGCTTCCACAGGGGCCTGCGCCGACCGTCGCCCTGGCCGCGCCGGCCAGCGCCGCAGATTCTTTGGTTGCGTCGTCGAGGTCTGCAACAACCCCTGCCAACCCGGCCAGCGCCGTAACGCCAGCGCCGACTTTTGAGGCGGGCGAGAAGCCCGGCAGAGAGAAAAATACCGCCGGACAACACCTTGAGCCTGCTGCCGGTCTCGCCCTTGAGCGCAACACCGCCCCGGACAAGCTTGCCGCCGAAGCGGCAATTACTGCCACATCCGGGAAGACCGCTACCCCCTCAACGAGCCATGATCCGAACGAAGGGGAGTTCCGCGCCATCATCGAACGCGTGGCAAACAACCCCGCAGCCATTGGGCTGCAGACCAACGCAACATCGGCACCCACGGCGCCGACGCCCGGCCTGCGCATGGAAACCCCTCTGGGCCAGGCCGGCTGGCGCGACGAAGTCGGCCAGAAGCTGACGTGGATGGTGAGCAATAACCGGCAACAGGCCGAACTCGTGTTGAATCCGCCGCAACTCGGCCGCATCGAAGTCACCCTGATTCTCGAAGGCGACCGGGCCAGCATAAGCTTTTCAACGCCTCACGCCGCCGTACGCGAGACGCTTGAAAACTCCATGATGCGACTGCGCGAAGTGCTCGCCGATGCCGGAGTCACCCTTGGTCAAACCCATGTCGGCGCCGATTCCCGCCATAATTCGAGTTCAATGCACCCGAAAAATGACGGCCTTGCATCCGCGTCGGCCGATGGCGAACGCCATGCCGCCACAATCAGCGTGCCTGACCGCGAATCGGCATGGCGCTCCGCAGCCGGTCGCGGCATGGTGGACGTTTTTGCATAGAGCGGGAAACGCATGACGCCGGAACAGCCACGACAGGCTGCGGCAAAACGACTTTGCGGCCGTGGAGCAAAACAAGAGCCGCGACGCCTGCCAGATACTGCATGTCCATGACATTAATCCGGAGAACCTGAATGGCAGACACAAAAAAAACAGAAGCTGAAGCTGCACCACCACCGCCCAAAAAAAAGGGCAAATGGATACTGTTTCTGATTATCGGAATCGGGGGGCTGGCGCTAGGCGGCGGCGGTGCATACTTTCTGGTGAAGAAGCAGGCGCCCGCTGCAACCGAAGACGGTGCGGAAGCACCGGCGCGAGAAGTCGTAAAGAAGAAGAAGGCCGACAACGCCGCCCCACCCGTCTTCTACAAGTTCGACAAGCCTTTCACGGTCAAACTCCAAACAGAGCAGCAGGAAGCCTACTTGCAGGCTGAAGTGCAGTTGAAACTGCCGGACGCGCTGGGCATGGAATTGATCAAGCAATACGAGCCGGAGTTGAAGCACCATATTACCTTGGCCATTATGGGCAAAAAGGCGTCAGTCATCGGTACGGCAGAAGGCATGCAAAAACTGGCCAATGAATTGCGCGATGTCGCCAACAACGTCATCGCGCCAAATTCTTCGCCGAAGGGCAAACCCGCCCCCGAAGCGGAGCCAGCCGCTACCGCCGAAGCCGATGCCCCTGTTCAATCCGTGCTATTCTCAAGCTTCATCATCCAGTGATTCCGCGCCCTTTCGGGGCGAACCCGCATGGCCGAGGATTTTCTCTCCCAGGAAGAGGTCGACGCGCTGCTCAAGGGCGTTGCCGGCGAAACCGACGAAACGGCGCCGGATGTCAGTGACCCCGGGGGCGTCAAACCCTACGACATAGGCCGTCAGGAGCGCATCGTTCGCGGGCGCATGCCGACGATGGAACTCATCAATGAGCGCTTCGCCCGTTATCTGCGCATCGGCCTGTTCAATTTCATGCACAAGGGCGTCGAAGTTTCCGTCGGCCCGATCAAGGTTCAGAAATACAGCGAGTTCATCCGCAACCTGGTGGTGCCCACCAATCTCAATCTGATTCAGGCCAAACCATTGCGCGGCACCGGCCTTATCGTGCTGGACCCGAACCTGGTGTTTCTGGTGGTCGACAACATGTTCGGCGGCGACGGTCGTTTCCATACCCGCGTCGAGGGCCGCGACTTCACCGCCACCGAGCAGCGCATCATCCAGGGCCTGCTCGGCGTTATCTTCGAGGAATACCAGAGAGCCTGGCAGCCCGTGTATCCGCTCACCTTCGAGTACGTGCGCTCGGAAATGAACACACAGTTTGCCAACATCGCGACGCCGTCGGAAGTGGTAATCGCCATCACCTTCAACCTCGAGTTTTCCGGCAACTCGTCGGATCTGCACATCTGCCTTCCCTACTCGATGGTCGAGCCGATTCGCGATATGCTCTACAGCGCCATGCACAGCGAGCAGGCGTCGTCCGACAATCGATGGACCAGCATGCTGACGCGACAACTGCAAACGGCTGAAGTTGAACTCGTTTCCACTTTGGCCTCGACAAACATCACGTTTGGCGAGATCATCAACATGAAAGTCGGCGACGTGATCCCGCTGACGATCGAGGAAAACATTCGGGCCACGGTCGATGGCGTGCCCGTCGTTGAGGCCCGCTACGGTATTCGAAATGGACAGTACGCGCTGAAAATCGGTCGCTTCGTCACCGAAAAAGAAACGTGATCATCCCAGTGATGCAGTCGTGAGCGTCACGATGTCGGAGAAATAGATGAACCAAACTACTGCATCTGCCAGCGTCGAACAGTCGATTTCAGATGACGACTGGGCGTCTGCCATGGGCGAACAGACCACAGCCGAAGCGGCGGCCGGTCCGGTGGTCCAGCCAGCTCAAATTTTTGAGCAGTTCTCCGAGACCGGCGGCACATCCGCGGCGACGCAAAGTTTTGACATGATCAAGGACATTCCCGTCGCACTTACGGTGGAACTGGGTCGTACCAAAATCTCCATCCGCAATCTGTTGCAACTGGCGCATGGCTCGGTGGTCGAACTCGACGGCATGGCCGGCGAGCCGATGGACGTGCTGATCAACGGCACGCTGATCGCACAGGGCGAGGTGGTTGTGGTCAATGACAAGTTTGGCATTCGCCTGACCGACATCATCACACCGCAGGAACGCATCCGCAAACTGAACCGCTGATAAGTCGGCGCTTACCCCCTTTGCTTCACGGCTTTTCAAGCCGTCGCGGCTTTATGCTTGCGCCAATATTTACGCCGCTGTTGCGCCGCCACGCGGCGCTGCGGTTTCAGGTGCGCATGCGCAAACTTATCGCCTTCTTCGTCATTGGTTTCCTGCTCGCCGCAGACGTCTCGGCGCAAGCGGCGGCGGCGCCATCGGCGAGCGGTAGCCTGGTGCAGATGTTTCTTGGCCTGGGCGGTGTTCTGGCGCTGCTGGTCGGCAGCCTCTGGCTTCTGAAAAAACTCACGGCACCACGCGGCGCGGCAGCCGGGTTGATGCGGGTTGTCGCCGCCACCGCGGTTGGCGGGCGTGAGCGCGTGGTCATCGTTGAAGTTGGCAGCACCTGGCTGGTGCTGGGCGTTGCGCCGGGCCATGTTTCCGCCCTTGCCGAAATTCCTCGCCAGCCGGTTCCCGAACCGCCGCCTGGGTCCGCAACCGCCACAGTCCCTGGCTGGCTGCAGCAGTTGATGCGGCGGCGTTGAGCATGCTGGCGCGCATTCTTGCGGTTATTCTGTTTTCACCGGCGCTGGCGATTGCCCAGGCGCTGCCCGCGCTCACCAGCACACCGGTAGCAGGTGGCGGCGTCCAGTGGTCGCTCTCGATTCAGACGCTGCTGCTGCTGACCGGCATCACCTTCCTGCCGGCACTGATCCTGATGATGACCAGTTTCACCCGCATCATCATCGTATTCTCCTTGCTGCGCCATGCGCTGGGTACCCAGACCTCCCCGCCAAACCAGGTGCTGGTCGGCCTCGCGCTGTTCCTCACTTTTTTCATCATGGCTCCGGTTGGCGATCGAATCTACAACGAAGCCTATCTGCCGCTCGCGGAAAACAAGATCGGTTTTCAGGAGGCTCTGGAGAAAGGGGCCGTGCCGTTGCGCATCTTCATGCTCAAGCAGGTACGCGACGCTGATCTCGTCACATTTTCAAGGATCGCCAAGCAGCCCGTTCCAGCCAGGACCGAGGATATCCCGATGCGCATCCTGGTCCCCGCCTTTGTTACTTCGGAACTGAAGACGGCCTTTCAGATCGGCTTCATCGTTTTCATCCCGTTTCTCATCATCGACATGATCGTTGCCTCGGTGCTGATGTCGATGGGCATGATGATGATGTCGCCGGTCATCGTCGCCCTGCCTTTCAAGATCATGCTGTTTGTCCTGGTCGATGGCTGGAACCTGCTGATCGGCTCGCTGATACTGAGTTTCGGCCAATGACCCCGACGACCGTCATCGAAATCGGGCGCGGCGCACTTGAACTCACCTTGCTGATTTCCGCACCCCTGTTCATCGCCGCACTGGTGACCGGACTGATTGTCAGCATCTTTCAGGCAGCAACCCAGATCAACGAAGCAACTCTTTCCTTCGTACCAAAACTGGTGGCCATTTTCGTCGCGCTGATTCTTGCCGGACCATGGATGATCACCATGATGACCGACTACACGCAGCGCCTCTACGGATCGATTCCCGGAGTCATCGGTTAACGTGATTTCCGTCACTTCGGCACAGCTCGATGCATGGCTGGGCCTGTTCATTTTTCCCCTGACACGAATTCTTGCACTACTGGCTACCGCGCCGGTATTCAGCAATGCGGCTTTGCCGGTGCGTATCCGCCTGGTCACGGGACTGGCAATCGCCATGGCGCTTTCCCCCGCCCTGCCCCCACCTGCGCCGATTCCGGCGGGCTCCTGGATCGGTCTCGCCGTCATCGCGGAGCAACTGCTGATCGGCGTCTTGATGGGCTTTGCCCTGCGCATCGCCTTCGTCGCCATCGACGTCGCGGGAGAACTGATCGGCTTGCAGATGGGACTATCCTTCGCTACATTTTTCGACCCCCTCAGCAGCAGCGTGACCCCCGTGATGACCTCGTTTCTCGGGCTCCTGACGGCCCTGATTTTTCTCGCCATGAATGGCCATCTACTGACGCTCACGGTGCTGGCCGAAAGCTTTACGCTGCTGCCGGTCAGCGCCACGCCCTTTCATGCGGCAGCACTGTCATCGCTACTGACGGCCTCGGCCATGATGTTTTCTCTGGGAGTAATGCTGGCGCTGCCGCTGATTACCGCACTGTTGATCACCAACATTTCGCTTGGCGTTCTGGCCCGCGTTGCGCCGACCTTGAACTTGTTTGCGGTAGGTTTTCCGGTCACGCTGGCTCTGGGTTTCATCGTTCTGCTGCTGTCCCTGCCCTATATCGGCGACGCCATGGAAGGGGTGTTCAACAGCGGCTTTACGGCGCTGGAGGCTGTACTGCGTGCGGCCGCCGGATGAATCGACGGAGCTTATTTGCGCGTCAGCTGAATCACGCCCTCGGCGATCCGCTGCGAACCGAGCAGCGACGAGTCCAAGCCTTCCGTATATTCCACCACCGAATAGCCATCGAATCCGTTCTGCCGCATCAGTTCCTTGGCGCGCCGATGGAACACCACGCGCGCCTCGCCCGCGCCGCCGGGATAAATCCGCTTCATTTTCAACGACAGATGGTAGTAGCGATCCGGGAAACTCGCCTGCTCGATCTCCCAGTTCGGCGCCATCGGGTCGAGAATCAGCCAGGCCGCGCCGACATACAGGCCCCAGCCGACGATGCTTTCCAGCGGGATCTGCACAGACTTCGAAACGTAGAGCGTTTTGTCCGGAATCAGAAAATTCGCCCCGGACGAACTACCATCCGAACTCGTCGGTGCGAGCGAGCCGCAACCCGAGAGCGCCGCAGCCAGCCCCAGCGACATCGCCAGCAAAAGTCGGCGCTGGCGTAACGGCGTCATAGGTAGTTGAACAGCGAAAGCTGCGAAATCCGTATGAAGGACTGCTGCGCCGCCTCCAGATCGGTCTGCTTGCGCGTCAGGTCTGAAATTGCCTTGGCATAATCCAGATCCTGCAGGTCGGACAGGGTCTGCTGGTACTGCAGCGCAAGCTCATCGTTGAGCCCCGCCAGCGACTCGACCTCATTCATGCGCGAGCCGATCTGTGCGCGAATGCGCAGGATATTGTCGCTCGCATGATCGAGGTTGGTCAGGGCAAAGCCAATTTCACTTCCCAATCTGGCATTGGCGGCCGGCGTGCCCGCAGGCGCTTCGAGCGCGCCAACAAGATTGGCCAACGTGGCAAAAACGCTCTGCGATGAACTCGGCGCAATGCCGAAGCTGTCGTTATCCGCCGGAGCGCCAGAGATCAATACGCTACCACCGAAGTCGAAAGGCGGCTCAAGGCCCAGGCTCTTGAGAATGATGGGCTGACCGCTTTGATACACGCGCTGGCCGGTGGCTGCGGTGGGCGGCAGCACGGGCGCCAGCCCCGTCAGCATCGAGTTGCCACTGGCCGTATCCACGATATCGTAATAAGTCACCGGCGGCACTACGGCGTTATCAACACCGAAACTGATGCTGAAGTTTTTGTCCGCCAGGGCATTCCACTTGGCCGGATCGGTAATGCTTCCGGAATCGACAACGCCGGTACCGGTGTTGCCCGCCGCATAGCCGGTAGCAAAATATCCGTTGCCGTTGCGAACCCGCTTGAATACATCGTTCCCCGAATCGCTGACCTCGAGAAATCTCGTGGGCGAGATCTGGAGCTTGCGCTGCCCGTCGTCACCGGCATAGCCGATTTCGCCGCCGGACAGAATGCTCTCGACCGTGCCGCCAAACGGCTTGGCCGCGCTCATGAAACCGGCAAATATGTGGTTGCCCGTGCCGTCGGTGACGTTGGCGATCCCGAGCATCTCTTCGAAGCGCGCGCGCAACTCGGCGGCGATGGCCTTGCGATCTGACGCCGCGAGGCTGGTATTGCCGGCTTGAACCGCCAGTTCGCGCACCCGCGCCAGGACGTCGCCGGCACTGCCCAACTGGACTTCTTCGAGCCCCAATGCCGAACTGGCGTAATTCTGGTTCTGCTTGAACTGGGCAGCCACATCGCTGGCCTGTGTCACCTCCAGCGCCCGCGCGGCGGCCACCGGATCGTCGCTCGGCGTCAGAATCCTCCGTCCCGATGCAAGCTGTTGCTGCAGGTGCAGGAGTGAAGATGTTTGCCGGTTGATGCTGGCGACGCCGGCATCGAAGATCATTCCGCTACTGACACGCATGGGGTTCTCCTTCTATCAATGCCAGATCATCGGCCGAGGGCAAGAATTTCATCAAACACCTTGCCGGCAATTTGCAGCACCTTGGCCGATGCCTGATACGCCTGCTGATAACGCAACAGCTTGGCCGCCTCTTCGTCGAGATTGACGCCAGAGAGTGACTGCAAAGCCTGCGTGGCATGGTCGACCAGCCCTTGCTGGGCGGCGCCGATCGCCGCCACCTCGTTGGCCTTGCTGCCGACGGCGCTGACGATTTGCGCATAGGCCGACTGATAGGACGCGGCAGGCCCTGAAGTGCTGTTGCCAAGCATGGTGTTGCGCGTCTGCAGAGCTCCCAGTAGCGCGGCATTCCGATTGTCGGCAACGCCACTGGTATTGGCCTCGATGGTGAAGGTGTCGCCGGTCGCCGGATTGCCGGTGATCTGCGTCGTCCAGCCGTTGTATGTGATGTCGCTGCCGGCGCTGTAGGCGACCGCGCCTGCGACGGGCGGTGTGGCGCCTGAAACTGTAAAAGTTGTCGGGCTGGTAAAAGTAAGCGTTACCGGATCCCGCAAATTGGCATGGGTCGGCGGCGGCGCATTCACCGTCCCTGCACTGATGCTGGCCGTGCCGGTGTTGGCCAGTGCCGTCGCCGTGCGTATCGGCGCAGCAGCGGCAATCTGGCGTGCATCCGAAAAGGCGACCGCAATACTGCCGGCGCCGCTACGCGTGGGCTGGATCAGCACGTTGTCATTGATGGCCGGCGCGCCCGCCCCCGTCCAGGTCCCTAGCGCAATCGTGATGCCGTCGACCGTCTGCGGCAAGCTCGCAAAGCTTCGTACCTGGTTGTCGGCAAGACGCGTCAATTGATAGGGAGTGCCGCCACCGACAAAGGTAAGCCGGTAATCGCTGCTGCTGAGTCGATCGATCGTCGCGGCATCGATACTCACCGCTGGCGCTCCTGTTCCGACATTGAGGCTGCTGGGCCGCACGGTCGGAGCCGAGATACTGAAAAAGTCCTGCCCCAGGGCGCCGGCCAAATCCTGCCCCAGCCGGTGCTGATCGTTGAAGTTCCGAGCCAGAGTCAGCGCAATCCGGCCGAGGGCATTTTGCGTCCCATCCAGGGTCTGGCTGCGGAAATTGAGCAGGCCGCCGAGACTGCCGCCGGTAATCTGAGACTCAGGCAAAGTCAGCGCCGTGCCGCCAACGCCGACCAGGGCAACATTGGTGCGTTCGACATCATCGGGCGCCTGAACCGCCTTCAACTGATAGGACTGGTTGCCCACCACCAAGGGCTGTCCGTTGCCGATGAAGACGTTGAAGCTGCCATTCCCCTGCACGATCGTGCTGACGCGAACCAGAGTGTTCAGATCCTTCAGCATCTGGTCGCGCTGATCGAGCAGGTCATTGGGCGGCTGATCGGCGCCGCTCGCCTGCGCCAGAATGATGCGCTGGTTGATATCGGCCAGTTGCGAACTGTAGGTGTTGATCTGGGTGATCTGCCCGGAAATCTGTTGATTGACGCCATCGCGGATTTCCGACAGACGCTGATCGAGCGCCTGAAACCGCGCCGCCAGGGCCTGCGCCGCAGAGAGCATGGACTGGCGACCGGGAATCGAGGCCGGATTGGCGGCGACATCCTGCACGCCCTTGAAGAAGGCGGCAAGCGCGGGCGAAAGCCCGGCACTGGAGTCGGCCAGCAGATTATCAATCTGGCTGATCTGTGCCCGATAGGCGTCCATCTCCGCCGCGCCGGCTTCCGCACTCATCACCTGGCGACCAAGAAACTGGTCGTAGATCCGCATTACGGTCTGTACGTGCGTCCCTTGGCCAACGTAACCCTCGCCACTGAACATGGGCATATTCGCGCCCTGGACGATCTGCTGCCGGTTGTAGCCGGTAGTCGAGGCATTGGCAATATTGTGGCTGGTCGTCAGCATCCCTGCCTGTGCTGCATTCAGCCCGCTGACGCCAATACTGAAAACACTCATGATCGCTCCACGATGGAACCCGATTAACGGCAAAAATTGCCGTGAGTTGAGGATTCAGGGGAAATGGAGCAACCAGCGTGCCAAGCCTTCAGATTACCGCGGGCAAACCACGGAATTTCAGCGGCGCCCCAGGCCTGGCCTTAGACGCATTTAATGCTGCCCCCAGTATTCCGACGAAAAACAATTCATACACGCCCCTCGAAATTAGTGCGGCGACTTGCTGGCTTGGGTCTTGCTTTGTAATAAACCGCAGCCCTGTATCAGAGTGCGCAACAGCAGACAAGGAGACAGACATGATAGCCATTGGAACCATCATCAGCCTTGCAGCATCGGTATTTCAGGTCATACAGGCAGTGAACCGCCCGGACCCGTCGACGCAGAAGGCGGATCAATTGTTTTCGCAGCTTGATGCCGTCGGGAAAGGTGCCATCGAAAGTGCCGACCTGCAATCGGCTTACGACAAGATTGCGTCAAAAGCGACTGGCAAGACGGACCAGTTGTTTGCAAAGCTTGATGCCAACAGCGATGGTACGGTAAGCAAAGAAGAGTTTTCAGGTTCGATAAATCGACTTGCCGAACAGCTTGATCAGCATTACATGCGTTTGCGCATGTATGGCGACCCGGCCAGCAAGACCGGCTTCTCTCAGGATGAGCTGACCGGCTTGGCATCGCATATCGCCAATAACTTCAACAACGCTGATAGCGATGGTGACGGAAAACTCAGTATCAAGGAAGCCGCCAACTTCGGGAAGGTCACCTCAACAGACTCTTTATCAGCCCCTGCAACATCCCCTGCAGAAAGCCAAAATGTTGAGCTGATGCTGCAAGTGCTGCGCTTGATGCAAGTCTACGGCACGAATCAAAGCGCAACCAACAGCAGCGGCAGCAAGACTCCAAGAGTCTAGGCTTCGGCCTTGCTACGGTAATCCGCATTGAACTTCAGGCGGTCTTGCCGGGGTTCAGGACACCGTGTCGCCAGCGCCGACTTTTTGGTGTTGGTCGCGTCTGGCTTGTCGAGACGTCCGCAATTCATTCCGTTCAGCCAGCCAGAGCCTGCCTCAAGGTCGTGCCACCAATGATGGTTTCGAGCTTGGCCGCGTACTGCGGGTCGGTGGCATACCCGGCGGCCTGCAAGCCGCGGGCGAAGCGGCCCGGCTCCTGCGCGCCAAGAATCGCAGCGTAGCGTGGGTTGCTGGCCAGCAGATTGGCATAGTCGCCAAACGCTTCCTCGTAGGAAGCGTAGGCACGGAAACGTTCGACGCGGGTCTGTGCCAGACCGGCAATCACTTCCGTGGTGGTCGCCTCCACCGTCGCGCCGCGCCAGTTGGCGCCGGCCTTGATGCCAAAGATATTGAAGCTCGGGCTGCCATCGGCACGGCGTGGCTCGGACTTGCCCCAGCCGGTTTCCAGCGCCGCCTGCGCCACCATGAAGTGCGCCGGAATGCCAGTGATCTGCTCGGCGGCGACCGCGGCCGGCAGCATGCGATCGACGAACGCACGTTGCGCGCTCGTAGCCGCGGCCGCACCCGGCGCAAAAGTCGGCGCCGGCGGGACGGCGGTAGCCGGGGCGGGAAGGTTCCGCAGGGGAACAAAAGCCGGCGCGGCATCGCGCCGCAGCGGCAGCGCCTTCTCCTGCGGCAAAGGGAAAACGGGCGCGGCGGGTTGCAACGGCAACGGCCCATCCAAAGGCCGGGGATCCTGATTCCGGCGCGCCAGTTGTGCCTCGATCATCGCCGCCAGGCCGGTACCCCGGTTGCCGCCACCGAGCACCTGGGCCAGTTGCTGATCGAGCAAGGATTCATACATCCGCGTCTGATCGCTATTGAACACTCCCTCGCGCGGTGTCGCGTCACGCATCGCCTTCAGGACCATCTGCAAAAAGAAGGCCTCGAATTGCCTGGCGACCTCCTTGTTCGCCGCCGGATCACCCTTGCTTGCCTGGCGCTTGAGCGTGGCAAGGCTGCTGACATCGAAAATGTTCGCGGTCGCGGACGTTGGCGTTGGGTTGTTGCCGGTGGCCATGGTGACAATCAGAATCTCATAACCGGAGCAGGATCAGTCGCCAAAGCAAGGCGGCAAACATTTCCCTGACCACGACAATCAAATGATTTCCAGCTCGGCACGCAAGGCGCCTGCCGATTTCATCGCCTGCAAAATAGCGGTCAGTTCCTGCGGACCGGCACCGAGGCTATTCAATGCCTTGACGATGTCGGCGAGATTGGCGCCGGCCTTGACGTTGATCAGCGAACTGCCTTCCTGCTTGATCTCGATCTGCGAAGTTGCCACGCTCACCGTCTGCCCGCCGGATAGCGGAGCCGGCTGGCTCACCACATTCTCGGTGGTGACCGAAACCGAAAGAGTGCCATGCGCCACCGCGCAATTATCCAGCAGCACGTCCTGGTTCATCACCACCGAGCCTGTGCGACTATTGACAATCACCTTGGCCGCCATTCTGACCGGGGTCACCTCGATGCTCTCGATCTGACCGATGAAGCTTACGCGCTCATCCGGGTTGGTCGGCGCGCGTACCCGAATCTGGCGGCCATCCGCCGCCGTGGCGGCTCCCGGAACCACTCGGTTGATGGCTGCGGCCATCCGCTGTGCCGTGCCGAAGTCCGTTGCATTCAGCTCCAGATAGACGAATTCACCCTCTCCCAGCGGCATCGGCACTTCACGTTCGACCGATGCGCCGTTGGGAATTCGGCCGACGGACAAGTGGTTTACGGTCACCTTGGAACCGGCGCCCGAACCGCCGGCGCCAACCACCATGAGATTGCCCTGCGCCATCGCATAGACCTGGCCGTTCGCACCTTTCAGCGGGGTGAGGATCAGCGTGCCGCCTTTCAGGCTCTTGGCGTTGCCAATCGACGAGACGGTGACATCGATCAGTTGTCCGGCACGGGCGAAAGCGGGCAAATTGGCCGTCACCATCACGGCGGCGACGTTTTTCAGTTGCAGCGACTGGCCCGGCGGCAGATTGGCCCCCATCGCGGACAGCATGTTGATCACGCTCTGCACGGTAAACGGCGTTTGCGTGGTCTGGTCGCCGCTGCCATCGAGGCCAACCACGAGCCCGTGGCCGACCAGCTGGTTACTTCGCACGCCGGCAATCGACGCGATATCCTTGATGCGCTCGGCACGCGCCGTGTCCATGACCAGCAGCGTCATGAGCACCCAGAGAAACACCAGAAAACCCTTTTCGGTCCGTGTCATGTCAGGCTCCTCAAAATGGCAGGAAAGTAAGGAAAAAGCGCGACAGCCATCCCATGACTTGAGCCGAGTCTATAAACCCGTTCGCCTTGTACTCGATGCGCGCATCCGCCACCTGCGTGGAAACCACGGTATTGGCGAAGGTGATCGTATTCGGATTGACCACTCCGGAAAAACGGATGAACTCCTCGCCCTCCTTCAGACCGATCTGCTTTTCGCCCGACACCAGCAAATTGCCGTTCGGGAAAACTTCGATGACCGTCACCGTGAGCGTACCGGTGAAATCGTTGGATGACGTGTTCTCGCCCTTGCCATTGAAGTTGTTGCTGTCGTTCGCCGACAATGTGATCCCCTGCACACTCTTGAACGGCAGGCCGATAATGGTCGGCACGCCCATGTCGACCGTCTGATTGCGGGTGGTCTTGTTCTCCGATTTCTTCGACGCCTGCACCTTCTCCTGGATGTTGACGGTCAGCGTGTCGCCGACAAAGCGGGCACGCCGATCTTCGAACAGGGGCCGCGCCGTAGCAATACTGAAAATCGCGCCACTGCTCGGAACACTGGCAATGCTCGGCCGGGCCGTCATCGGCTGATGCACCGCTGTCGGCGGTGTCGTCGTCACGCAACCGGCCAGCGCAAGGACCGGCACGAGCCACCAAAATGATCTATTCATGATGATCTCCGATCTATGTATCTTGAGCATTACATCTGGGTCAGCCGCGCCAGCATTTCATCCGAGGTGGTGACGGCTTTCGAGTTCATCTCGAATCCGCGCTGGGCGACGATCATGTTTACCAGTTCCTCGGCCACGTTCACGTTGGATGTTTCGACGTAACCCTGATTAAGCAAACCGGTGCCGTTGGTCCCCGGCGTGTTCGGCGTCGGTGTTCCCGATGAAGCGGTTTCAACAAACAGGTTTTCGCCGACACTTTGCAACCCGCCGTTATTGATAAAGCCGACAAGTTGAATCGTGCCTGCCTGGGTCGGCGTGGTCGATCCCTGCTGGGTATAGGAAACGATTCCGTCGCGGGTGATTGACACGCTGACGGCGCTGGCCGGAATCGTAATGGCCGGACTCAGCGGATAGCCGCTGGCGGTGACGATCTGGCCGTTGGCGTCCTTGGTGAATGAACCGTCTCGCGTGTAGGCCAGCGTTCCGTCGGGCACCTCCACCTGGAAGAAGCCGTTGCCCTGAGTCGCGATGTCGAGCGGGTTGTCAGTCTTGAGCAGGTTGCCCTGGGTATAGATATGTTCGGTGCCGACCACTCGGACACCGGTGCCGAGCGTCAAGCCGGAAGGAATCACCGTTATCTGCGACGAGGCCGCTCCCGGCTGCCGGAGGGTCTGGTAGAGCAGATCCTCGAACACCGGACGTGACCTCTTGAAGCCGTTGGTGCTGACGTTGGCGAGGTTGTTGGTGATCACATCCATTGATGTCTGCTGTGCATCCAGGCCAGTTTTGGAAATCCAGAGGGAGCGGATCATCGAAAGTTACTCCTGACAAAGCGGAAAAATTTGATTGCGGCCAAGGTTCAGGTGGCATTCGCCAGGTTTTGCAAAGCCTGGTCAAGAATCTTGAAGGTCTGGGCGCTTGCCTGATAGTTGCGCTGCTGCTCGATCAAGGCCACCAGTTCGGTGGTCAGGTCGACATTGGATTGCTCCCTGGCGGCTCCCTGAATGCTGCCCAGCCCGAATCCGAGGCTCCCTCGCGGCGTATCCAGAAGTTCCGCGCCGGAGCCCTTCACCGGATCCGCATTCGCCATCCACTGGTTGTCTCCCAGACCGACCAGTGCATTGGGGTTTACGAAATTGGCGAGCACGACCTGCGCCACCTTGCGTGACTGCCCGTTCGAGTATGTTGCATCGATTACGCCATCGTTGCCGACGCGGAGGCCGATCGAGCCGTCAATCGCGCCCGCACCGTAGCCATTCTGGATCATCGAACTGACGCTGAACGGGTTGCCATACTGGACCGTGCCGCTCAGATCGAGGGCGACGGACAGGCTGCCGCCGCCACCCAGGGCGTAGGTCTGCGCTGCCAGGGGCATGGCGCTGGTCAGCAGGCCATTGGTATCGAAACCCAGGCTCACCGGCCCGGTTTGCGAGGCTCCGTCCAGAGTGGTATGTAGGTCCCAAAGATTTCCCGGCGACGACCTTGAAAAATACATTCTCAGTTCATGGGTGGCGCCCGTCGCATCGTACACGGCGAGCGCCGTCGAATTGTTATAGGTCAGCGCGTTGTTGGCGGCGAAAGGTGCGACGGCCGGGGGCGCGGCCTGCGCGTCGAGACTGGCACCGACCGACACCACGCTGGTGGCGAGGGCGGGCATGACCGGATCAATGAGAATGTTCTGCGGCGTCGCGCTGCGTACAATGACGCCCTGGGGATCGGTGCTGTATTCCGCCGCGTAGCCCGTCACGTTCAGGCCGGCGCGATTGACCAGAACGCGCTGGGTCAGCGTCCCAGGTTCGTAGTTGAGTTGGAACTGGCCATCGCGCGTATAGGTGATTGCGCCACCGTTGCTCAGGCGGAAGAATCCCGGCCCGGTGATCGCCATGTCCAGAGAATTGTCGCTCTGCAGTGCAACTCCCTGATCAAACTTCTGGTTGATGATTTCCGCACTGACGCCGGCGCTTGCCGCTCCGCTCGACGGTGCGCCGGCTGCCGAGGCGGCAAGCACGCTGGCGAAGCGTACTTTCGAGCTCTTGAAACCGATGGTTTGCGAATTTGCAATGTTGTTGCCGATGACGTCGATCGCCCTCGAAGCGGCATTCAGTCCGCTCAGGCTCGATGCAAAGCTCATGATTCGGATCTCCCTGTGGTCTGTCGCAGATTCAGATCGGTTCTGACAATTCGGAAAGCGCGGCTCATGGCATATTCCTAGCGCACGGCGAGAATTTGCGTTGCGGCCCGGTCGTTGGCATCCGCCGTCGACAGCGCTTTCATTTGCATCTCGAATTGCCGTGCCAGGGAAATCATGGCCACCATCTGTTCAGCCGGATTGACGTTGCTGCCTTCGAGGCTCCCGGTCGCGATCTTGACGCTCTCATCAAGCGGCGCAGCCGAGCCGTCACGCAGGCGAAACAGGCCATCTTCGCCGCGAACCAGATCGGCTACCGGCGGATTGACCAGCTTGACCCGACCGATAACGCTCACCGTGTTCTGTGCACCGGATTCCGGCAGCGCGGAGATCGTGCCATCGACGCCTACGCTGATCTTTTGCTCCGGGGGGACGGTGATCGACCCGGCATCCCCTTGTACCGGCAAGCCGCTGCGGGTCTGAACAACTCCGTTGACATCGAGATCGAGGCTGCCGTTGCGCGTATAGGCCTCGCTGCCGTCCGGCATTTGCAAGGCAATCCAGCCCGCTCCCCGCACCGCCATGTCCAATGACCGGTTGGTCGCGATCAACGGGCCTTGGGTGTAATCGGTGTGGGTGCTGGCATCGACGGCAAAAGCGCGTGTCGCCAAACCCTTCTGCTGGGCGGTCGACTGTACCTGGACAGCACGCAAGCGGTGCTCCTCGGCCCGGTAACCGGTGGAACTGGCGTTGGCAAGATTGTGGGCCACCGCCGCCTGCCGGTTCAGTGTCTGGCTGGCCCCGGTCATTGCCGTGTAGATCAGTCTGTCCATGTCGCTTTCCGTAATAGTCGCGTCGGCGACTCACAACGTTCCCTCCCATTCAAGGGGAGGGTTAGGGTGGGGATGGGGAAAACTGGCATTGCCGACTTTTAACGCAGGTTGACCAGGGTCTGCAGGATGCTGTCCTGCGTCTTGACCGTCTGGGCGTTGGCCTGATAGAAACGCTGCTGGGTGATCATGTTGACCAACTCGGCCGTCAGATCCACGTTGGATTCTTCGACCCCGGCGGACTGCAACACACCATACTGGCCCGAGGATCCTGGCGCTCCGACAATCGGATCACCACTCGACGGCGATTGCCCCCAGCGGTTGTCACCCAAAGGCTGCAAGCCCTGCGGATTGCGGAAGCTGGCAAGAATGACCTGGCCAACCGGTTTTGTCTGGCCATTGGTATAACGACCGAGTACCACGCCGTCCTTGCCGATGTTGAAGCCGGCCAGGGTACCCGAAGAAAACCCATCCTGGACAAGAGCGTTCACCGCAAATGTTGAACCATACTGAGTGGATCCGGCGAAATCCAAATTGAATGACAGAGGAGCAACGCCACCGGGGTAGCCCAACTGGGCAGCGGAAATCGCCTGTACCGATACGGGTAATGCCAGCCCACCGCTGGGATCGAATACCAGTGTGTCCTGCAGGCCAAGATTGGTAAACGCCGTCGCCGCGCCAGACGGGTTCGTGACTGTCGAATAGACGTTCCAGGTATTCACTGCCGCGGTCTTGACGAAGTACATCGAGTAGGTGTGCGGATTCCCCAAGCTGTCGTAGATGGTCGTCGCCGTCGACTGGTTGTATGTGGTCGGATCCGCGGAGTTGAATGGAGCAGTCACTGGAGGCGCCAGACGGGAATCGAGGTTGGCGTTGACCTGCACGCCAGTTGCCGCGGCGCTGCCACCTGTCATTTGGGGGGTTCCGGACAAACTCTGCGTCGGATCGAACAGACGCAGGGGTACGGGGGGCGAGCCGGCCGCAATCACGCCATTGACCGCCGCGATACCCTTGAGCTGCAAACCTTGGGCATTGACGATGAAACCGTCCTTGTCAAGCTGGAATTGGCCATTCCGGCCATAGATCGTTCCGCCCGAGCCGTCATCCATCTGGAAAAATCCACCGCCGTTGATGGCGGTATCCAGCGGATTGTTGGTGACGGCAATATTGCCCTGTGAAAACTGCTGGACAATCGCCGCCACCTTGGCTCCGATACCTACCGGAGACGTGCCGGCACCGCTGAGCGACGCCGCAAAGACGTCGGCGAACTGTGCCGAACCGCTCTTGAAGCCTATCGTTCCGGCGTTGGCGATGTTGTTGCCGACCGTATCAAGCGACTTGGAAGCCGCGCTGAGACCGCTCAAACCTTGTTGAAAGCCCATGTTTTTCTCCCGATCAGAATATTTGTTTGATGTCGTTCATTTTCGCCAGCCCAAACTGGCCGAGATCGAGCGTCACGCCCTGGCTGCTTCGGTTAACGCTCACCACTCCGGCAAGTTGCAGAGGCGACACTTCCACCTTGTCGGAACCGCGCTTCGCGGCTACCGATATGCTGTAGTTACCATTTACCGCCTGGGCACCCGAGTCGGTCCTGCCGTCCCAGGCAAAGTTGTGCGCACCAGCCCCAAGGGCACCGAGCTCAATCGATCTGATCTGCAGGCCGTTGGGGTCCTTTATGGTCAGCAGCACCTGATCCGCCGCCGCCGCCAGTTCCAGGCCACCAACCGCGCTACCGTCCGTCAGCTTGAGTCCGCTGCCGCCCACCATCACCTGACGCCCCACCAGCACGGCCGCCTGCATGGCCTCGGCATCGACGGTACTCGACAGCAGTTTCTGCAAGGTTGCATTCAATTTCTCGATGCCATCGACGGTACTGATCTGTGCCAGTTGCGACGTCATCTGGGCGTTGTCCATCGGGTTCAGCGGATCCTGGTTCCTGAGCTGCGTAGTCAGCAGTTTCAGGAAACGGTCCTGCGCCTCGTTGGTGGTGCTCTTGGCTTTCGCGCTTGCCGTGCCATTGACTGAATCGATCAGCGCCTGCGCAGCGCCTGAGACCCCTGCAGTTACGGTTGTCGCCATGTCATCCTCCCTTTAAATGGCCTATTGCCCGATCGCCAGCGTTTTCTGCACCAGGGACTTGGCGGTGTTCAGTACCTCGACGTTGTTCTGGTATGAACGCGATGCTGAAATCATGTTGACCATCTCGTCGACCACGTTGACGTTCGGCATCGCGACATAGCCCTGTTCGTTCGCCGCCGGGTTCGACGGGTCGTACGTCGTGCGCAGCGGCGCCGCACTTTCGACCACCTGCGTAACCCGCACCCCGATGCCACCGCCTTCGACGGGCGTCGCCTTGAACACCACCTGCTTGGCGCGATACGGCTGGCCATCGGGTCCCACCACGCTGTCGGCGTTGGCCAGGTTGCTGGCCACGGCATTGAGGCGCGCCGACTGCGCGGTGAGCGCGGAACCGGCAATCGAAAAGATGTTGAACGAGCTCATGATGTTTACTGGCTCATCGCCGTTTGCAAGGTCTTGAATTGGCCGTTAATGAAGGTCAGAGTCGCCTCCATCCGCAGCGCGTTCTCGGCGAAAGCGCTGCGCTCGACATCCATATTCACGGTGTTGCCGTCGATGCTGGGCTGAAATTCCGTGCGGTACTTGACGGCGCCGGCGAAGGACGGACCGGCCGCGCCTCCCATATGCCGCGGCGAGGTTGCCATCATGCCGACATCGCCACTCCGACGCCCGGCAAGCGCGGCACCCAGCGCATCCTTGAAGTCGATTTCGCGTGCCTTGAAGTGCGGCGTGTCGGCATTTGCGATATTGGAAGCCAGGAGTTCCTGCCGATAGGTCAGCACGCCGAGCGCGGCACGCTGAACCCTGAGTTGGTCGTCAATCCGGTCGATCATGATATCGGTCGCAAAGTACTCAAAGAAAGTTTCATGGCGTAGTCTATGCAGCAACCATGCCATGTGCCGATATCCCTTCTGCCAGCGTCGAATCGGGCATCACAACGCACGTCTGCGGCAAGAGTCGCCCGCGTCGTGGCAAATGCGTGACAACAACACGGCAAAAGTTGCCGCCTGGAACGGGATGCGGCCCGGGACCTGCCGAATGCATCCGTGACAGGGGGTTCGTGCTGTATTCTTCACCCATGCGCATGCCTGTCGCTGCCCTCCTCTCCGCCTTCTTCTCGCTGTTCCTTGTTATCGGAGGCGCAGCGCGGGCGGCCGACGTGGAACCCATCCAGCGAGCCATCGCAGATTTTCTGCAAGTCCAGAACAAGGGATTGCCAGGCAAGGCGCGCTCCGATATCGGCACCATCAATGCCGGCAAGCTGTCAGCCGGCTGTAGAAACTTCGACGTGTCGATGGATGCCGGCGCCCGACCATGGGGACGGACCCATGTCAAGGTACGTTGCACCGAAGGCGCCACATGGAGCCTGTATGTCCCTGTGGAGATTCATGTCGCCGTCGACTATCTGGTCAGCGCCCGCCCCCTGCGCGCCGGTCAGTTGATCGCCGAAGCCGACATCACCCGCCGCCAGGGAAACCTTGCCGAATTGCCGGCGGACGTATTGACCGACCCGGCGCAGGCGCTCGGTCAGTCCACCAATGTTTCCCTGACCGCCAATCGACCGCTGCGCGCCGCCATGCTGCATCAGCCACTGGTGGTAAGACAGGGTCAAAACGTAAAGGTGGTTGCGGCAGGAACCGGTTTTCAGGTTTCCAGCGAGGGGCGCGCGCTCAACAACGCCACGACCGGCCAGGTCGTACAGGTGCGCCTCGCCTCGGGAGAAGTCATCCGCGGCGTCGCGCGCAGCGACGGCACGATCGGGGTCGCCAATTGACCTGCCGCCTTACAACATCGGCGCGCGCTCTTGAATGCTTCTTCTCATTCCCGGCAATTTCAGGAACAATTTTCGGGTAAATGCTAAAGTTCGACGATCTCGGGCCGTTAAGTCTGGCAAGCTCAAATCCTCGTACAGGTGCATCTCATGAAAATCAACTCCTCGATACCCTCGCCCGCCGTTCCGCCGAAAGCCCGCGATCAGGCTGCGCCGGATGCTTCACGTGCGGCGACAACGCCCGCCTCCTCGGCAACAGGCGACGCATCGGTAGCCATGCACCTGCAACAGACCGCGACACTGGGCGCGGTGGCGGCACCCTTCGATAGCCAGCGTGTGGCGGAAATCCGGCAGGCCATAGTCGAGGGCCATTTTCAGATCGACGCCGAAAAAATTGCCAGCCGCCTGATTGACGATGTGCGCGACCAGCTGGCAAAAGACCGGCCGGTCGCCTGAAAAACTCATCGCCTTGACTGCAATCGAAACACTGCTGGAACACACGGTCGCCGACCTGAAACGCTTCATTGCCGCCATCGCCGCCGAGCGCAGCACGCTCATTTCCGGCGACATTGATCAGCTGCCTGCCATCGCTGGGGAAAAGTCTGCGTTGGCGACACGTATCGCCAGTCTCGAAACGCAACGGGATGCCGCGCTTGGCGCCGCCGGCTTTGGCGCCGGACGGAAAGGCATCGACGCCTGGCTGGCCTCGATCCCTGCCCCCGCATCGAGATCTCCACGAAATGTCTGGAAGGTTTACCTGGATCTGGCGGTCGAAGCCAAGCGCGAAAACGAGATCAACGGCAAGTTGATTGCAGCAGGTCTCCAGCAAAACCAGCAAGCCCTTGCCGCGCTCCTGGGAGAAGAAGCCGATGCCGGCACGTATGGCGCCGACGGTCAGCGCAAGACCGGCTCCGGCCGGCGACCACTGGGCTGCGCCTGAAGTTTTTCCGGCGCGCGACTCCTTCCGGGATTTCTCATTCCGCCAGCGACACTTCCACCTTCTGGTCCGTAGCGCGTGACTCGATCGTGATGGCCACGCGACGATTCATTTGCCGCCCTTCTGCCGTGGCATTGTCCGCAACCGGTCGCTGATCCGCGTAGCCTGTCGCGGTCAGGCGCCGCGGATCCACAGCGGTATCGATAAACAAGCGCACCACGCTGGCCGCCCGTGCGGCGGAGAGTTCCCAATTCGAAGGGAATTGCGGCGTACTGATGCGAATATTGTCCGTATGCCCCTCGACCACAATCGGGAAGTCCGTTGCCGCCAGAATCCGCCCCACGGTGCCCAGCGCGCGCACCGCCCCCAGATCGAGCCGCGCCTCGCCCGGCGCGAACAGGACGCTCGCATTGATGTCCACGATGATGGCCAGGGCACCTTCGGTAACCCTGACCTTGCCCTCCGCCATCAACGGCGCCAATGCCTGATTGATGTCCTTTGCCAGGCTACGCAAATGCTCCTTCTTCATCGGTTGGGTTTCCTCGGTCTTGATCCGGGCCGGATTGCGGCGCAGCGGAATCGCCAGCGGCGCAGGATCGCCCGGACTTACCACCGAAATCGTCCCCGCGCCCGCCCCCGAGCTCTCGCCAGGAACGCTGCGAAATGCGTATACGATGGAATTGGACATCACGCGGTACTTGCCTTCGCTCACCGAGGAAATGGCGTACATCACGACGAAAAAAGCGAACAGCAGCGTAATGAAATCGGCATAGGACACCAGCCAGCGATCATGGTTGCCGGGCTCGTCCGACTCGCGGCGGCGACGGCGGCGTCTATACAGCGCCATCGACAAAATAGCCTTTCAAACGGCCTTCGATGATGTGCGGATTATCGCCGTTGCCGATGCCGACCAGCCCGTCCACCAGCATCTCGCGCAGCGTAACGACACGAACAATGTGCGCAAGCAATTTTTTGGCAATCGGCAGAAAAATCAGGTTGGCCGCACCCACACCATAAATAGTCGCGACGAAAGCGACGGCGATGCCGCTGCCCAGTTTGGACGGGTCGGACAGATTCTCCATGACATGAATCAGGCCCATCACCGCGGCCATGATGCCGATCGTCGGCGAATATCCGCCTGCCGACTCCCATACTCTAGCCGCGGCCTTGAGATTGGATTCCCATGCACTGATCTCCACCTCCAACACTTCGCGCAGGCTCTCCGGGTCGGCACCATCCACCAGCAACTGCAAGCCCTTGGCGACAAACGGGTCGCGCTGGATGCGTATCTGGGCTTCCAGCGACAACAACCCCTCCTTGCGCGCAATCTGGCTCCAGCGGGCGATGTCGGCAATCAGTCTCTTCGGTTCGACTAGCGGCGGGAATAATACCCATCTCGCCATTCTCATGGCATCCCTGAAAACGTTCAGCGGACTTTGCAGCATCACCGCACCCAGCGTACCGCCGACAACGATCAGAAACGCCGTCGGCTGCAGCAGCGAATCAATATGGCCGCCTTCAAGCAGTTGGCCACCGACGATGGCAGCCAAACCGAGCAGTAAACCAGCAAGACTGATCTTGTCCATCCGCATCAACGACCGACGCCGGCGGCGGTGCGCTTGCGCCGCGCGGCACCCGGCGGCTTGCCTTCGTCAGTCACGCCGGCACGCAAGCGAGCAATCGCCTGGCTATGCAATTGACAGACACGCGACTCGCTGACTTCCAGTACTTCGCCTATTTCGCGCAGATTCAAGTCCTGTTCGTAATACAGCGCCATCATCAGCTTTTCCCTTTCCGGCAACGCCTCGATTGCCTTTACCAGCGCTGCGTGCATATCCGCCTCCTCGAGCAGCGCCAGCGGGTCGAGGCTGGTTACCGGTGCATGACGCTCGAGATAATCGTCGCCACTGCCATCAGTCATATCCTCGATATAGACCAGTTGGTGGCCGCGCCCCTCTAGCAGCAACTTCTGGTAGTCCGCCAGCGACATGTCCAGAGCGACCGCCAGTTCGCCCTCGGAAGGCGGGCGACCATGCTCATGTTCCAGTTTCCGGATCGCCGCCTCGACCAGGCGCATGTCGCGGCGCACGCTACGCGGCAACCAGTCGTTTTCCCGCAGGCCATCCAGCATGGCACCGCGTATCCGCTGTACCGCGTAGGTTTCAAACTGGGCACCGAGGCCCTCTTCAAACCGGTCGAGTGCGTCGAGCAGTCCAATCATTCCGTTCTGGATCAAATCATCGACATCGACGCTGGCGGGGAGCTTCGCCATGAGGAGAAAGGCAATACGTCTTACGAGTGGAACGTACTGGACAACACGCTGCTCTTTGGCAAGCACGCCTTGGGCGGTGTACATCGATTCTGTCGCTCGGGTCGTCTATGCCGCATTGCCGGAAGTGTCGCGTAGCCCGTGGACGGACCGCGGCGGCGGCGGCGCCGAATCGTCCATCCACATGATTGTGCTCATAGCGCCTTCCCCGGAAAAAGGGCCGCGAACTCTTGCGTTTCTCCTTTCAAAGCGAGTCACCGGCATGTTCGCGTCCCACGCAGAGGCATACTCTCAAACCGGCAAGGTTTTGTTTATCCGTGAATTACGCGACAAACTGCGGTATCTACGTAGCTCGACGCGAAGCCGGATTCTGTGCGGCGCTTTGGCGCGGCAACATCAATCCGGAAAGGTACTTTGACTAAAGGATGATGCCAGCGGCTATGACGGGGACGCCGAATGCCTCGGACCCGCTGCTGCAAAAGCAGCGTCTTCTGCGACAGGCAGGAACCCGATCAGGTCGCCGTCTTCGGTGTTCCGCGACAGACGGCTCTGCAAGGCCCCGGCCAGATTACCCGCCGTCGGCACGTGAGCGCTGCCCAGGTAGTCCAGCCGCACGCCCAGATGCTCGCGGGCTGTGTGACGCATATTGTGAAAAATCGCCAGCGCTTCCTGCTCCGATCCGGCACGGGTGATCGCAACATGGAATCCATCGCGCCGGCGTTCCTGCGCCAAATGCTTGATCAAGGAGTAGGCCCGGGTGATCGCCGAACTCTGCGCCGCGACCACCACCGCCATATGCGGTGTAGCCAGCGCCAACGGGGATAGATGCTTGCCATTGCGCGTGGCGCAGTCAATCAGGACAAATGAGCTGCCTTCCTGCAGTTTCCTGAGTGCAGCATCGAGCCTGCCTGCAGCAGATGCATCGACCTGACGCACATCGGCCGCAAACCGCGCGGCGGACATCACGCTGAGCAGGGGCGCCACGGGTTGCACCAGGCGCTCAAGCGGGTAGCCACCCTGCACCAGATCGAGCAAGTCGTGTCGCGCCTTCATGCCCAGAACCGAGTGCACGTTATTCGCACCTGGATTCTCGTCGATGATCACCACCCCCTGGCCGGCCTTGGCCAGCGCAGCGGCGGTGTGCATCAACAGCATGGTGCGGCCGCACGCGTCGCGCCCGGAGACAAAGGCAACCGCACGCGCCGCCCGCGCGCCGAAAAGGCGCCGCAAGCCTGCGGCCTGGTCCGTCGCGGCGCCGCCAATCGAATCAAGCAACGGCCGCCCCCGGTATCACGGGCTGATTCCGCGCAAACGTCAACGCGATTTCCTCCTTGCGCAAGCTGTGCACCGTCGCGTCAGCGCCGACTTTAAAGGCCCGGTGCAGCAGATATTTCCGGTTCGGCACATGGAGGTCTTCCGGTACCCGCTGGCCATTGGCGACATAGCTCAGAGTCAGCCCGTGACGCACTATGCAATCGAGCGCAGGGGCCAGCGCACTGGCTTCATCCGCCTTGGTCAGAATGCAGCCGGCCAGATCTTCGCCGCCATACGCGCGCACCACGTCGTCGAGCGTATCGCCACGACTGCCGGCATTGAGCAGCAGCAGGCGATTGACCTCGCCGGAACGGGTCAGCATCGCCGCCTGCTCGGCTACCATGCGGTCGCGCTGGCTCATCCCCACGGTATCGATCAGCACCATGTGCTTGTCGGCGAGGTCGGCCAGCGTGCGCCGCAAATCCTCGCCATCGCGCACCACAAAGACAGGAACGCCAAGGATGCGGCCGTAAATGCGCAACTGCTCGTGAGCACCAATGCGATAGCCGTCGGTCGTGATCAGCGCCAGCCGCTCTGCGCCATAGCGCACCACGCAGCGGGCGGCCAGTTTGGCAGTGGTCGTGGTCTTGCCCACGCCGGTCGGCCCGACCAGGGCATAGACCCCGCCGCGATCGATGAAGTCGGCCTCGGATGACAAGGTACGCAGGCGACGATTGACGGCCGCCGTCAGCCACTTGCGGCCATCGTCCGGACTCAGATCGGCGGCCATTTCCTGCACCAGGCGGCGCGTGAGGCTCCCAGAAAACCCCGCCTCGAGCATCTCGCCCAGGAGCAGCGCGCGCGTCGGCGCTTCCCGCGCCATTTCGCCCCAGGCGAAACCCGCCAGTTGGCGCTCGAGCAATGTCTTGATAAGCCGCATCTCGTCAATCAATTGCTCCGTCTGCGGTGAAACATTGCCTGCCCTGGAAGATTGAAACTCGGCGGCAACCGCGCTCGGCGAAGTGCCCATGGGTGGTGGCGAAAGAATGGCGGCCGGCGGGAGTGGCGCTCTGTCCGGCCAACTGTGCGGCGGCAACGGTTGCTGCCGCGAAGCGTCCCCCTTCTGCTCCGATAGCGGCGGCGCCTTCCTTGTCGCCGCATCGACAGTGCCATAAGGTGACCACGGACGCACGGCCGGTTGCTCGCGTGCGGCCTCCCGACTAGCTTCGCGTCTGGCCGCTGACAGTGTGACCGTATAGTCGTCGTCCGCCTGTTGCGGCGCCGGAGAAGACGCGGCAATCCCCGCCGGACGGCCCTGCCGCGAGATGGCGTCAAGACTCTCCGGCGACATGGCGACAATTTCGACGCCATTTTCCACCGCCTTGTTGGAAATGACCACGGCATCGGGTCCGAATTCTTCCTTCGCACGCCGCAGGCAGTCGCGCGCCGTAGCACCGACGAAGCGTTTTACGGTCATTTGCTTGCTCCGATAATGGACGTTACCTTGATTATTTTCGAGTCAGGCACTTCGCCATTGGCAATCACCTTGAGTTGCGGCACGGCGCGGCGCAGGAAGCGCGACAAGAGCCAGCGCAGCGGTCCCGGAACCAGCAGCGCCGGCGGCAGGCCAAGGTCTTCCTGATGCCGGGCGGCGGCGGCGGTCTCGCGCAGCAAGGTGTCCGCCAGGCCGGGCTCGATGCCGCCGGCATCGCCTGCGCCCTGCAATGCCTGACCGATGATCCGTTCCAGTCCGGGGTCCAGCGCCATGATCTGCATTTCATTGCCCGTCGGATAGAGCTGCTGCACGATGGCACGACCCAGCGCAATGCGCACCTGCGAGGTCAGTTCCAGCGGGTCTTGGGTGCGCGGCGCATGCTCCGCAAGGGTCTCGATGATGGTGCGCATGTCGCGAATATTCACGCCTTCTTCGAGCAGGTATTGCAGCACACGCTGCAATACCCCCAGCGGCAACTGTTTCGGCACCATATCCTCGACCAGCTTGGGCGACTCGACGGCGAGATGATCCAGCAGCGCCTGCGTTTCCTGCCGGCCCAGCAGTTCGGTCGCGTGGGAAAGGATGACATGGTTCAGGTGCGTGGCGATCACGGTACTGGCATCGACCACCGTGTAGCCAAAGACATTGGCCTGCTCGCGCAAAGTGGCATCGATCCATACCGCGGGCAGACCGAAGGCCGGATCCTGAGTTGGCGTTCCGGCTATCTGCCCGGAAACCCGCCCCGGATTGATCGCCAGATACTGGCCGGGAAAGGCCTCGCCATCACCGATCGGCACGCCCTTGAGCGTCAGTCGATAGGCATTCGGCCGCAGTTCCAGGTTGTCCCTGATATGCACTGGCGCCGGCAGGAAACCGATCTCCTGGGCAAATTTCTTGCGCAATCCGCGGATCCGTTTGAGCAACTCGCCATCCTGCCCCCGATCCACCAGTGGAATCAGGCGGTAGCCAACCTCAAGGCCCAGCACATCCACGGGCATCACGTCGGACCAGCTGGCCTCGACATTCTCGGCGGGTTGAGCAACCGCCTGTTGCGCCGCGGCGGCAGCGGCCGCCGTCTCGACCCCGCTCGCCGGCGGTAGCCGCAGGCCGCGCCAGGCAAGGAAACCAAGCACCGATGCCAGCATCAGGAAAACGAAATTCGGCATCCCCGGAATCAAGCCGAGCGTGCCGAGGATAAGAGCGGTCAAGGCCAGCACCATGGGATTGCCGAATAATTGCGCCACCAGTTGCTGGCCGATGTCCTGCTCGGTGGCAACCCGCGTCACCACCAGACCGGCCGCCGTGGAAATGATCAGCGCCGGAATCTGCGCCACCAGGCCGTCGCCGATAGTCAGCAGGGTGTAGGCCTTGGCCGCGTCCCCTGCGCTCATGTCATGCTGGAGCACGCCGACGATCAGACCGCCGATGATGTTGATGAGCAGAATCAAAATGCCGGCGACGGCATCGCCGCGCACGAATTTGGAAGCGCCATCCATCGATCCGTAAAAATCCGCCTCCAGCGCCACGGTTGCGCGCCGCTTGCGCGCCTCGTCCTCGCCGATCAGGCCGGCATTCAGATCGGCGTCGATGGCCATCTGCTTGCCCGGCATCGCATCCAGCGTGAAGCGGGCCGCAACTTCGGCGATGCGCCCGGCACCCTTGGTAATCACGATGAAATTGATCAGGGTCAGGATGATGAACACGACGATGCCGACCGCGTAGTTGCCACCGACCAGAAAGTGGCCGAAGGCTTCGATCACCTTGCCGGCGGCATCCGGGCCGGTGTGCCCATGCAGCAGGACGACTCGCGTCGACGCCACGTTCAGCGACAGCCGCAGCAGCGTCGTCACCAGCAGGACTGTCGGGAAGATCGCGAAATCGAGGGGCTTCTTGGTGTACATCGCCACCAGCAGCACCATGATCGAAATGGCGATATTGAAGGTGAAGAACACGTCCAGCACGAACGTCGGCAACGGCAACACCATCATCGACAGGATCAGCACGATGAGCAGCGGCGCCAGCATCTGGCGAAGATTCAGGCGGCCGAGAAAACCCTGCAGAGTCGCGCTATCGTTCATTCGACGGCCCCCGGATCGAAGCCTTCAGGCACGGCGATCAACTCCGGCACAACCGGCAGCAGCGAGTTTCCAGCGCTGGCCGCAAACTCGTTCATCTGATAGACCCAGGCCATGACCTCGGCCACGGCCGAATACAGCGCCGCAGGAATCTGGTCGCCGACCTCGGCATGACGATACAGGGCACGCGCCAGCGGCGGGGCCTCAAGCAGCGGCACTCGGCTTGCGCCGGCGATTTCACGGATGCGCTCGGCAATCAGGTTCATCCCCTTCGCCACCACCACCGGAGCACCACTTGTGGCGCGGTCATACTTCAAGGCCACGGCGAAGTGCGTCGGGTTGGTCACCACCACATCCGCCTTGGGCACCTGCGACATCATGCGGCTGCGTGCCATCTCGCGCTGCTGGCTGCGGATGCGCGCCTTGAGCTGGGGATCGCCCTCGCTTTCCCTGGCTTCCTTCTTCAACTCCTCGCGCGTCATCTTCAACTTTTCATGGTATTGCCAGAGCTGAAACGGGACGTCGATCGCGGCAATCAGCGCCAGCCCCGCAATCAGGCTGACGAAGCTGAAAAACAGGATCCTGGAAAATCCCGCCAGGCCCACTTCGATAGGCTGTGTCAGCAACGCAAAAATCTGACCCTGCTCATGCCCGACAATCCAGTACAAAACGCCGCCGATCAGCAGCGCTTTCAAAATGGCCTTGACCAGTTCGCCGATGCTGTGCCAGGAAAACATGCGCCCGAAGCCCTTGATCGGATCCATGCGCGTCAAGTCGAGCTGGAAAGCCTTGGCTGACATCGCCGGACCGCCCATGGTGAATGGCGTCAGAACGATGACGGCAATAATGGCTATGAATATCGGCGCCACCAGGGCAAAGGCATCGACCGTCAGCACCAGCGCACTTTCGCTCATCACACTCGTGTCGAATGCCTCGCCGCGAGTGAAACTCAAGCCATGCCGCACCAGGTTGGCGGCGCTCTGTGCAATCCAGCTACCCAGCACCCAGAACGTCGCGGCACCGGCTGCCAGGACCATGAATGCCATCAACTCGCGCGACTGCGGAATATTGCCTTCCTCCCGCGCCTGCTCTAGCCGTCGTGCCGAGGCAGGTTCGGTTTTCTCGAGGTCGCTTTCTTCAGCCACGGGGGGACTCTCTCATACCGGCAATTATTGTCGCCGGGCCGATTCGGGAGAGAGCGAACAAACGCTAAATTGTCGGCTTAATCCTGATCCGGAAGCTTCTTGGCTTGAATACTGTTCCTCTCAGGCCATCCCCGATTCGCGCGCCTTGCGTTCGCGTTCGATCTTCATGATGTAACGCTGAATCAGTCGTGCCATCGAGCCCGTCAGATTGACGAATTTACAACCGGCGCGATTGGCGCGGATACCACTGCGGCTGATGGATTCCGCCAGGGTGCGCAGACGCAGGCTGAAGGCGATCGATCCGATCTCGGGCAACTCGATGGTGCAGTCGGAAAGTTCCATATCGGTTTCAAGAGGCAGAGTCAGCGGCAGGCCCACCAGCAAGACGCCGCCGCCGCTGATATCGGCTACGTGTACTTCGGTCAGGATGCTTGAGCCATTCGCCTCGGGAACGCGAATTCGGCATTTGACCGGCTGCGTAATGGGCGTGACCAGCCGATAGAATTCGCGCCGTTGCAGCCGCAGGAGGCTGTCCGGCAACGACGCATGGAAGGCAGGGCGGCCGCCGTCCTGGATCTGATCCACCCCGCGCAGGATGAACTGGATTTTCACTTTCTCCAGATTGCTGACGCAGAACAGCTTTTCCGCCTGGAGCGCCTTGCGGTTCATCTCCATGCTGGCGCCGAACTCGAGAACCAGACCGTCGTCACCACAGCTGACCAGGCTGGTCAGCACCATGTTGCGTCCTTCGTTGAACATCATGGTTATTTGCGATACATGCTCGACCAGACCGCGCAAGACAGGGATCATCTCGCTCTTCGTGTACAGCAGATACTGACTGAATTCGTCTGTGGGCAGGACTTCCGTGACGGCTTGCGGCGGCGGGCCGGCATCCGGTTCAGTGCTGGGGGGAGTCATATTGAGAAATGGGGGCAAACGAAAGCGTGACGAATTCTAGCCCGGTTTGGTTTCACCGGCTGACGGAAAAAACCTCGGGGCTTCCCCGCGTTCCACCTGATACAGCCAAGCCAGCAATTCCGCCACCGCGATGTAAAGCTGCGGCGGGATGTGCTGATCCAGATCGACCTGGGCGAGCAGCGCAACGAGTACGGGCGACTCATGGACATAAATGCCGTGTTCCTGCGCGCGCGCGATAATCTCGTCGGCGATCAGGCCGCGGCCCTTGGCCACCACCGTCGGTGCCGTCGAGCCGGGCGCATACTTCAGCGCCACGGCCAGGGTTCGCCGGGCGTCGTCGTCAGTCCGTGCCATGCTGTGTTTCCACGCCCTGCAAGGTCAGACCCGCGGCGGTCAGAGCCTGACGCAAGGACGGAATCGCTGCGTCAAGATCGGCCGCGCTGGTGGCGTTGAGCGTGTGCAGTACAAGCTGCACGGTCTGACCGGTCAAACGAATGCGCGCGTCTATCTCCCCCAGGCGTGGCAGCGTCAGGCGCAGGCTGGTCTGCCAGGCGGGCGCCGCGTTCGTCGTATCGTCACCCTGTCGGGCATCCCGTTCGATTTCCCAATCCATGAACTGCCGCGGCCATATTTCGCCATGCCAGGCCAGGCGCTGCGTCGCGGCGGCCTCGAGTTGCTGCTGCACCAGCGGCCGCAAATCTTCCGGGACCGTCAGTGCGGCAGCCACCTGGGTAGCCGGCATGCGGGACTCCGCCGCTGCCGTCTCTCTGCCAAAAAGTATCTGCATCAGCGAGCCCGCGGAGGGCGCGGGAGGGAGGCCGAGGTCGCGCCGTGCCGCCAGCGCCGACTTTTCCGCGGCTTCCTGCGCCGCCCCTGCCCCACCAAAAGCCGCCAGGACTACCGGGTTCGAGTGCTGACCCTGCGGCTCGGCCAGCAAGCTGGCCAGCGGCCGCTGACCCAAGGCCCATTGCACCTGATGCGCTTCGTAGAAAAGTCCGCTGGTGCTGACCGCCAGCGCAAGTTTGGGCGACAGGCCCTGGACCAGCGCCGCCGCGTTTGCGGGCGCCTGCGGCAACAGCGAGCGGCCGCGATTAAGGGCTGCCGGCAGTGCCGGCTCGCCTTCACGACCAAGCAGCGAGGCGATCAGTTGCCCGGTGCGCGACAGCGTGGCGTGCTGATACGGTTCGCCGCCCGCTGCAAGGCCGCGTTCCGCCATTTTCGCCACGATCGCCCGCGGCGTGCGGTCGATCACCACGAGATCCAGCGTGTCGCCTGCCTTGGCACCCTCGGGCAAGGAAAGCGTCAGCGATCTTCCCGCGACCAGGGCCTTGAAGGTATTCTCCGGCAGGGCTTCCTGAATGTGGGCGCGGAAGACCTGCCCCTTCTGCAAATCGGGCAGATCGGAGGGAATTTCCGCGATCGGCCGCACCGGGTGCAGCGGCACCTCGGTTTGACTGCGAACCTGAACGCCGACATCGGTGGGAATCATCACCATGGCACGTTACCGGTTTCAGGAGTGGCGCCGGATGAGCCCGCTGCGCAGCGACACCGGCACCTGACACGAGCGACCCATCGATTGCTCAGATACTCAAAAACCACCCGGCGTGCTGTCCGTCGCCGCATACGCGTGCTGCACTTGCTTGCGGCGATTCTGACTACCGAGAAATTGACGCACATGCTCCATCCATGGTTCCGTGTGGCGGCGAATCTCGGCGTCGTCTTCGAGTATCTGCTGAATCAAGCCGCGCTTGTGATCATTTTCGGTCGCGCTCGTGCCCATATCCGGGCCAGGACCGCTGTTCGCGATCAGTTCATCGCGCAAGGCAGCGACGCTGCGTTCGAGGGCGACCAGACGGTCCCAGTCATTCGACCGGGCAGCGTTCACCATATCGGCGGACAGGGCGCGAATTTCCTTGTAGAGGTCTATCTGGCAGAGCATCGACAACATGGTAAGACTCAGGCGACGGCCTTGCTCGCGGAAGCTACGGCGGGATCCTGGGCTATTTCCGCCCACGCCGAGCGGAGTTCGGCCAGCAGCCGGCCCACCTCGTTCAGTGCCGCCGGGTCGTTCTTCAGGTTGGCGTGCAGCAGGCGATTGCACATATAGTCGTAGAGTGCCGCCAGCCGGTTGGCCAGTTCGTCGCCGGCGGCAAAATTGAGGCTGGCCTTGAGCCCGTTGGCGATGATGTCGATCGCGTGAGAAACGATTTGCCCCTTCTCGGCAATCCGCTTCTGCTCCATGGCGCTGCCTGCCCTTGCGACGGCGAGCAGGGCGCCGTCGAACAGCATCAGGATCAGCCGATGCGAGTCGGCGGCGGCAACACCGGTTTCAATGCCGACTTTGGCATAGGATTGTGCGCCGCTGTAACTACGGGACGTGGAAGCGAAAGACATGGTTCTCTCCGGATTATCTATTCGAGTTGTTGGACAGACTGGACAGGTTGGCAAGTTGCTGCGACAGGTATTGGCTGGTTTGGTTCATGCTGGCGACCAGGCCATCGAGCGCCGTGAACTGCGCCCGGTAGCGGGATTCAACTTTCGTCAGGCGCAGCGCGAGGGCATCGCGCCGCTTGCCGATGTCCTTGATCGAGACCGCGATGCCTTCGGTGCGGCTGGCGAGCAGGCCGGAACTGCCGATGATGGCTTCCATCGCTGCGTTGAAGCGCACGGCGACACCCTGGTTGCCGGCCGTGGTCGACGAAAACAACGCGGCGACATCCTTGGCCGGATCGGCCAGCGCCGCCGCCAGTTTGGCGCTGTCAACCAGCAGCGTGCCGTCTTTTTGCAAGGCGATGCCGATGCTGGAAAGTGTCGTGACACCGCCACCGACACCGCTGACGGTGCTTTGGGCCAGCGTACGCAACTGCGAACCGACACCGCGCGCCGTGCTGTCGCCGGTGAGCACGGAGGCAACCTTGGTGGCCGCGTTGTAGGCCGAAACGGTCTGCAACTGCTTCACGGTATCGTTGTAGGCCCTGACGAAGGCATTGATCGCCGCCGTGGTCGCCCCGGTGTTGGTGCTGACCGCGATGTTGGCGGAGCCCACTTTGGCCAGATTCAGCGTCAAGCCTTCGACCACATCGCTGACGGTATTGCTGGAACGGGTGACGGCAAAGCCATTGACACTGAACTGGGCATCGTCGGCGGTCTGGGTCGCCACCAGCACCGAAGAATCCAGCCCCGCCAGCGCATGCGTGCCGCCGCTGCCGGAATCGGTGGCCGTCACGGTGATCGCGCCCGACGTGCCGAGGGTCTTCGAGGTCAGCAGCAGGCGATTGGTGCTGCCATCATTGACGATAGATGCGGTGACGCCGGTACCGGCGTCGTTGATGGCCTGGCGAATGCCGGCCAGCGTATTGTTGCTGCTGTCGATGGTGACATTCACCGCAGTGCCGGCGCCGACTTTTATCGCCAGGGTGCCGGTGTTGAAGGTGTCGGTGGTCGCCGCGTAACTGGTGTTGCTGCGCACGGCATGGTACTTCGCCAGTTGCGTGACCACGATGGAATAGACACCCGCCGCCGCCGTGGTATCGGCCGAGGCGGAGAGGATAGTGGCGTCCGACACCGCTGCCGCACGGCTGGTAAACGTCGCCGCCAGGGTCAGTGCCTTGGCGGTCGATTGCACCGACGACAGCGCGCCCTTGAGCGAGCCGTAGGCCGTGAGCTTGGCCTGAAAACCGGCTTCCCGGGTGTTCAACGCCTTGGCGGGCGCCTGCTCGATTTCCATCAACTTGGTGACGAGGCCATTGATGTCGAGCCCCGAGCCGATCCCGGGCGATGAAAGTCCAGCCATGTCAATAATCTCCTCTACGACCACTATAACGGTAACACGGGCGAAATCTGTAGGCGGCCTCGCCAGAGCGCAGGCGCCAGCGCCGGCTAGAGCCCGAGCGTGATCCGGGCATTGGCGAAGCGCGCCTCTATCCGCGGAAAATGCTCGACGAACTGCCCCCAGTCGATATCCATGCGGGCGCAGGACAAATTGGATAATTCAGGCACCCGGGAGTTTTCGCAACCACCCAGATCAAGCGCGTGGCTGAGCACTTCCGCAATGTGCACGACATCGGCCAGTTCGTTTTCCGGATCGTTCTGCTCCGACACATGATGCCCGGCAATCGCATCCGCCACAGCCTCCGGCAGCTTCCAGAGCCTGGCCAGTTCACCGCCGACATGCGCATGATCGACGCCGATAAGTTCGCGCTCGATCGGGACGATATCGGTATCGCGCGCGCCCTTTGCCAGCAGCACCCTGGCGTAGGCCTCGGGATTGAAGGCAACCAGCAACAACTGGCCGATGTCGTGCAGCAAGCCGGCGGTGTAGGCGACATTCACGTCAAGCCTGGCCGTGTGCGCCACATCCTGTGCGCAGACGGCCACCCCCACGCTGTGCAGCCAGAGCCCCTGGGCATTGAAGGGCGGCACCGCCTTGAAGCGGTCAATGATTGCCGTGGCCAGGGTGATGTCGCGCACCCGGCTGATGCCCAGCAGCAGGATGGCCTGGCGCACCGAATCAACCCGGCCGCTGGCGCCCAGCGCGCCGGCATTGGCCGCCGCCAGGATGCGCACCACCACCGCCGGATCATTGACGATGTGCGTGCTGAGCAAATCGACATTGGCATCCTCGTCGCCCAGCATTTCCAGAATCCTGGTCACGATTTGCGGCAGCGCGGGCAGCGCGTCCGCGCGGGCCAGGACCTGCTCGACGGTAAACAGCCTACTCACTGGACTAACCTCCCCCCAACCCCCTCCCCGGAGGGGGTGACGAGGGTTCGCCGCGGCGCGGTTCCGTAGCTTGGCTGCGCCCCCCTTGAGGCGGCCCGGCGGTGGGCGCTCATGAGGCCGCGTGCCGCCGGTAGGCGGTGATCGCTGCCCCCAGATCCTTTCGCGCCGCACTGCCATCGCCGCGGAACAGATGGGCAACACGCGCGTCCGCCGCGGCCACGTCCCGCTCGATCTGCGCCGCGTCGCGGGTCTCCTTTTGCATGACATGGACGAACTCGACACCGCGCTGGATCAGGTGCCGCACCTGATCGGCGTCTAGCTCCGAGCCGGCGGGCAGCAACACGACGCCGTCGGCGCGGCGCACCGGCTGGGCCAGGCGCATGCCCGGGGCCAGGCTCAGCGTGGGAATGCAGACGTCGCACGCGGCCGGCAGCGGCACGCCGCTCGCCGGTGCGGCGTCGGGCTGCCTGCCCGCGGTCGCCCCCGGCCCGGTCGCGACTGGTTTCGCCGCGCCCGGACCGCTCGCGGCGGACGGACGGTCTTCGCTCTTGCCCGTGAATCTGCTGAAAAATCCCATTCAAGGTCTCCTGGCGGGAACAGCCTTGTTGTTTATCCCGCCTTGCCGGAATATTCCCAAAGCAGGCGCGGCTTGTCCATCCGTGAATGCCGCGACAAGCTGCGAAATCTACGTAGTTCAGCGCATTTCTCACTCCCCTTCAAGGGGAGGAGCTTTCATCCTCGACTTTGCCCCGGCTTATTGAGAACCTGCGTTTGAAAAAACGGCCAGGCACGGAAACCTGGCGATCTGAAGCCCTTTGCCTACACCGGTTTCCACAGTCCGACGCCGGAAGCCAGCGCCGCCTCGCGCAGGGCGGCATCCTGCGTTGCGATCGGCAGTTGCAGGCGCAGCGCCAGATCGAGATAGGCGGCATCGTAGCTGGTCAGGTCGTGGCGCAGCGCCAGCCCGAGCAACTCGGATGCCCTGCCGTCAAATGGTTCAACGCGGATAGGGAAGGTATCCAGCGCCTTGATGAAATCCTGTGCCTCGGTCGATGTGATGGTGCGTCGCCGGCAACCGGTGCGCAGTATGTTTGTCATTTCCAGCCACCACAGGGTCGGAACATGGACCCGAGCGGTTGCCAGAGCACGCTCTGCCGCCTCGGTGTAGTCCGTTACCTGATTCTTGATGATCCAGCCAATGCTGACCGAGGCATCCACGACAAAAGCGGTCATCGGCGTCCTTCGGCAATGATTTCCTTGATATCACCTTCAAGCACAAAACCTTCACGCAATTCGGCGAGACGCCTGAAAGCGGCTTGCACCCGGGCCTGGCTCGCGGCGTCATCGGGTAGTACGGCCACCATCCTGACAACCGGTTTGCCATGTTTGGTGATACTCACTTCCTCACCCGCCTGCACGGCGGCCAGCAATTCTGAAAAGCGTGCCTTGGCCTCGAAAATGGCAACGTTTTTCATGGTTAATCCTTTCTAAAAACAAGTTGATTCAATTATGGCCTGCTCTGTCGCGATTGCCAAGAAGAACAAAACCCGCGCCGGCGAACCGGGCGGGCTTCTTGATACTGCCTTTCGGTGCTGCGAACGCGTCAAGCCTTTTGCCGCAACAACATCCCCTGCATACGATCCACCGAGCGCGCGATTTTCATCATTTCCCCGGAAGGAATCTGGCGGATCAGGTCACCCGGCTTCCCCCGGCTATTGCGCCTCGGGGCTGTCGCCTTCGCCGGGGGGCTCGCCGGTTTTTCGTTCCATCAGCTTGTCGAATGCCTTGAGATCGGCCCGGGCCTGTCGTTCGGCGAAGTAGGTTTCCGCTTCGAGCATGGCCAACTTTTCGGCCACGGCGATGCTGACAAATTGATTGATGCTGACGCCATCGCGTTTGCTGACACGATCGACACCGGCACGGATGGAGCGCGGCAGGCGCAAAGGGTAGGTGCTGAGTTCGCTCATGATGGAATACCTCGAAGAAAATCCCGCAAAAAGGGCCCGGGCTGCGATAGGTGCAAACCAAACTTTGGCGCGGCATGCTTGAAGTGCCGGAGATTGAAACTAATCAGGGCATTCGCGCCGGCGCGAACCGAAACAATTGACCCTACTCCCTCCCCTTCAAGGGGAAGGTCGCATGCGACGTTTGCGATTGGGGGGCTGGGGTGGGGATGGGGGAAATTCCGCAGTTTCCGACCTCCCCCTTCCGACCCCATCCCCCTCCTGGCCTCCCCCTTGAAGGGGGAGGAACTGGGTAAGGCTTATGCCCCTTTGACTCCCTGGCCCGACCCTGGCCCCTTTGATTCAGACTTCTTTTTCCATCAATGCCAACAGAAATTCCGGCGCAAGGTCGGCTCCGTTCGCCCATGCCACCGTACGCATGATCGGATGCTGGCTGGCGGTGAAAAACAGCGCCGGGTCGCGCAAAGGCTCGAATACCTCGCCTTCCAGTTCGCCAGACAGATCAACCTCGCCAGCCGCGCCGTTATTGAAGCGCAGGAACAGTCGATAGTCGGGCAGGGGGATTACTTCAGTCGTATGCAGGATCATCATTGTGGCTACTCCAATGGTGCAATCGGTTTCAGCGGCTTTTTCTCCAGCGCCAGCGCCCAATCCTCGGCCAGTTCGTCACGGTGCAGGGCCAGCCATTCGCGCACCAGCGATAGCGCCCGGCCGGGCAGTGCTCCAGCATAGACCTTGCCGTCCAGCGTTATCAAGGCTTCATGCTCGGCATAGACGGCGTGAAAATGCATCGGCGGATGTTCGCGCCAGTTCATGTAAATGATGATGCCGAAGAAGCGGCAGATTTCAGGCACTACGTAGTCCTCCACGGGTAATGCGACTGTTCAAAATGCGCATGGGTGGTAGTTTAGCCTTTGTGTGAGCCAAAAAAAACCCGCCACGGCTTGCACCGGGCGGGTTTTTCTGCTGCTTTACTTTTCAGTGCGAACGTTCAGGCTTTCTGCCGCAACAACAACCCCTGCATTTTGTCGAGCGACTGGGCGATCGCCAGCATTTCCTCCGAAGGAATCTGCCGGATCAGTTCGCCGGATTCCCTGTCGGTAACGCAGACGATGGTCTTGCCGCTGCTGTCGTCAACGGAAAAATCCAGGCTGTTGTTGCTGATGGCCTGGATTTGAACCTTGACTTTGGCAACCGCCTCTTCCACATTCGCCCGCCCGGGAACAGCCGGCACCGTCGCCGTGCCGCCAGCGCCGACTTTCCACGTACACGAGCAAAAGCCCGCGCCGGCGAACCGGGCGGGCTTTGCTGTTCCTGCGGCCTTCCTTGTGGGAAAGCTTCAGGCCTGCTGCTTGACCAATATGCCTTGCAGGCGGTCCATCGAACGGGCGATTTCCAGCATTTCCTGCGAAGGAATCTGCCGGATCAGTTCGCCGGATTCCCTGTCGGTGACACGGACAATCGTCTTGCCGCTGCTGTCGTCAATGGCAAAATCCAAGCTGTTGTTGCTGATCGCCTGGATCTGAACCTTGACTTTGGCAATGGCCTGTTCGACATTCGCCCGCTCGGGAACGGCCTGTGCCTGGCTGGATTGGCCGGGCAGCGGCTGAACCTGTGCTGCTGGTGGCGCTTGCGGCGGTGCAGCGGCCTGCGGGGCGCCGCCTTGCGGGGCGACCGGCAGGGACACTGCGGTGCCGGAACTGCTGACGGGTTGAATGTTCATGGGATCTCCTTTTTCCGAGAGGAGGCGGAACTTGCGTTCCGCCTCATGTGTTCACTTCATCTCAGAAGCGGGCCGTTTAACCACGCAGCAGCGTCAGCACCTGGTTCGGCAGCGCATTGGCCTGGGCCAGCATCGCGATACCCGCCTGTTGCAGGATCTGGTTGCGGGTCAGTGCCGCGGTTTCCGCCGCAAAGTCCGCATCCTGAATCCGGCTGCGCGCGGAGGTGAGATTCTCCGACGAGGCCGTCAGGCTGGACACCACGCTGGAGAAGCGGTTCTGCAGGGCGCCCATGCTGCCGCGGATGGTGGCGATCTGGCTCAGCGCGCCGTCGATCAGCGAGATGGCGTTGTTGGCGCCACCGACCGTGGAAATATCCACCACGTTGATCGCGGACAGACCCACGCTGGCGCCACTCAAACCCGCATCGCTGGTTGATGTACCGGCGATGGAGAAGGTCGTGGGTGAGTTAAGGGTCAGGGTACCCTTGGTGCTGTTGGCTGTGTAAGTACCGCTCACACCCGCGGTGACGGCAGCGACTTCCACGGTTCCCGCAGTACCGCTAGTAACCGGCTCGGTCGGAGCCGCCACAACACCGGTGGAGCCGTACAGGTTGTTGGTCATTGTCACCACACCGGCGGCGCGAGAAGTGAATTGCACGGTGCTGTTTCCGGCAGCGTATTGAGCCGATAACGCATCGGCGAAGTTGGTTGCCGTCAGGATATCGTCATCGGTCGCAAGGGTACCGCCCGAGCCCAGTTTGACCTGAACGTTCCCGCTGGTTGCTGCTGCGGTGGCGGTGGGCAGCGTAAACTCATAGGTGACCCCACCCACTTTGACCGTATCGCCCACGGCCACACCAACCCCGGTCGTTGTCTGGGCAAAGGCGCCCGCAGCGGCCACTGAAGCCGACGCAGACAGTATGCCGTCGGTGATTGCAGTAGATAGCACGTTGGCCTTGGCTGTTAGCGTGTTGACACCGACTGCAGTGCTGGTGAGGGTCACGTTCTTGAGCGTTCCGGCAGTGATAGCCGCGGTGATAGCCGCCCCAACCTCAACGCCTTGGTCGGTAATGGAATCATTGTCAACCAAAATTTGACTGGACTGGTCGGTGATCGCGGCAACATAGGTAAAGGTTTTGCCGGCGATGGTGATGGTTTGACCGGCGGCGGCGGTGGCGGTGGCCGTATGGGTACCGACTTGGCGAACGCCATCGGTCGTGCCACCAAACGTGAGCGTGTTAACCGCCTTGACTTTGGCCACACTGGCCAATTCCAGACCCGTGGCATTTTCCACGCGGGTGGCACCGTCAGCGGTAGTAGCCGCATTGGTCGTGATGTCGATGGTCTTGCCGCTGGCAGACGTCAGCGTCAGGGCACCCGTACCGCTGTTGGACACCGCCGTGACGCCTGTCGAATTGCTCACGGCATTGATGGCGGCGGCTACACTGGCGCCCTGGGTGGCGACGTTGCTGGAACCGGCCACTGCGCCAATGCTTACACCGTTAATCACCAGGTCGCCGGATTGGAGCGCCTGATTAGCCAGCAAGGCGTTGGTGGCGGCGGTGGAACTCTTGACCTCGGTCGCCGCCGAAGCCGTCACGCCGGTACGGACAGTTGCGCTGTTGATGGTGGCGGCGATCGCTTCAGCTGAACCCGAAGTCGAGCTACCCACATCGACCCCGTTAAGCGTCAACGCACCGGCCACAAGCGCGTTGCCAGAGACAGCCGCGCCGCCGCTGGTAATCTGGTATGAGCCGATAGCCGTGGTCTGGGCATTGCCCACGCTGGCCGTAATCGTCTGGTTCGCGTTCGCGCCGACCTGGAACTGGGAGGCGGTGAAGGTGCCATCCAGAATGTTCTGGCCGTTGAACTGGGAGGTTTGGGCGACGCGTTGAATTTCCGCCAGCAACTGCGTCACTTCAGCGTTCAGCGAAGTGCGATCCGACGAGGTATTGGTCGAGTTGGCAGACTGAACCGCCAGTTCGCGGATACGTTGCAGGTTGTTCGCCACTTCGGCCAGGCCGCCTTCAGCCGTCTGCGCCAGGGAAACACCGTCGTTCGCATTGCGTGCCGCCTGGTTCAGGCCGCGAATCTGTGAAGTCATCCGGTCGGAAATCGCCAGGCCGGCCGCGTCGTCCTTGGCGCTGTTGATGCGCAGGCCGGAAGACAGGCGCTGCAGGGAAGTCGCCAGGGCAGTTTGCGAACTGTTGAGGTTGCGCTGCGCGTTCAGCGACGGAACGTTGGTGTTGATGACTTGGGGCATTTTAGTTCTCCTTACAGAGGGTTATCTTTGTCGGCCTGTGGCAGTTGCCTTGGAACCGGCTCAGTTTTTAGGCGATGTCGATCGTCTACAGGTGCATTTACGGAGCGGTCGTCGGAAACTTTAATGTGAAACACCTTGTTTGGAGCCCCCAGTGACTTCCGCGCGTAGCGCGCCGATTGGTAACCCCCCCCCGCGCTGGGGGGAAGGGGGGCGGGCGAATAAATCGAATTTGCGTGTTTCATTTTCTGCGGGTGGGGCTCGGTGCCATGAGCGTTAGCGGTACGCAACGTGGCGATGCATTTCCATAGATCAGGCTTTTCGTCTAAAATGCTATTTGTTTGGTAAGTATTCATGTATGCGTATTCTTACTTAAGGAGGCTGTATGCGTGCTGTTGTGTCGGAGCGTGGTCAGATAACTATCCCCCTGGCTTTGCGGGAAAGTTTAGGGATTCGTGCTGGCGCGGTGCTCGATTTCACGCTGGAGCAGGGGCGCCTGGTGGCTGTCAAGGAAATGCCGAGCGATCCCGTGGATGCCGTGCGGGGCTGCCTCGGGCGCGGTCGCAAGACCGACGATTTCGTGGCCGCGTTGCGTGGCGAAGAATGATCCTAGAAACCGCAATTGCAACCGCTTTCAACACAGAGAACACAGAGCCACAGAGGGCACGGAGAAAAAACCTTGGCTCACCCGATTGGAGAGTCCTCTACGCAATCTAACTCTCTGTGTTCTCTGTGCTTTTCTCCGTGTTCTCTGTGTCAAATGAGGTTTTTGGGATGATTACAGCGGTCGATACCAGCGTTCTGCTGGATGTATTTTTTGATGATCCGCATTTCGGCCAGGCTTCCGCCGATGCCTTGCGGCGATGTCTGCGCGAGGGGGCTTTGCAGGTGTGCCCAATTGTCTGGGCGGAAGTGCGGGCCGCGTTTGCGGATGACGCTAGCTTCCAGCGGACGCTTGCCGCTCTCGGCGTGACCTACGCGGGTATCTCCGCCGAGGCGGCCGCCCTGAGCGGCGAAAGTTGGCAGGCGTATCGCCGCGCCGGCGGCAAGCGCGAGCGCATCATGGCGGATTTTTTGATCGGGGCGCACGCGCTGCGCCAGTGCGAACGCCTGCTGACGCGCGATGCGGGTTTCTTCCGCGGCTATTTCGCGGGCTTGACGGTGCTTGCACCAGGCAGCGAAAACCAGCCATGAGTGGGAAACCGGAGCCAAGCCACGGTTGACCCGCAATTCGCCGTCCCGCCAGCGCCGACTTTCAAAAATTCCCCGGTAATCGAGCCGGCTTGCGACTACGCGAAGCTCAATGCGGATTACCGCAGCAAGGCCGCCACCGAGAGCACAGAAAGGAACGCCTTGCCAGTTGTACATTAATTACGTATATTTTGTACTAATATGTAAAGTACGGAGATAGAGCAATGGAAACTGTCAGCGCTACCGACCTGGCCAGAAATACCCGAGAGATCCTGGACAAGGTTGCCAGCCGTGGGGAGGCAGTGGCAATCGAGCGTAACCACACCCTGATTGCCCAGATCGTGCCGCCGGTGCGGACCATGACAGCGTCCCAGGCGCTTGCCGGGCTGGCGTCACCAATGCTTACGCTGACGCAAGCCACCGCCTGGCTCAAGGACAGCAAGGAAGACTTTGGCGATGCGGTGCGTGATCCATGGGCATGATTTTCGATAGCTGTGTCTGGGTGGGGCTTGCCGCCAACCATGTGGATCGACAAGCGGTCATTGATGCGGCGGGCGAGGTGCCGGTGTTTACTTCAGTGATCTCACTCGGTGAGCTGAGTTTTGGTGTGCAGTCATGCACAAACCCAACGGAACGCGCCATGCGCGCGGCCTACTTGCGCCAAGTGGAAAGTCGCCCGACATTGGACGTGTCCAAGCACACGGCTGCGGCTTTTGGCGTGCTCGCGGCTGCCGTCAAGCAGGCCGGTCGGTCACCCCGGCCGCGTTACAACGACCTGTGGATAGCCGCACAGGCCATCGAACACGGGTACGTGCTCTTGACACTCAACGCCGATGATTTTGCGGGCCTGCCAGGACTCCGGCTCGCAACGCTCTCACCCACGGCACAGGCGTAGGGAAAGACATACTAACGAAACGCTGAACAAGTACCTACCGTCCGGGCTGAGCTTGTCGAAGCCCTTGATTTGAATGGCTTGCGTTTCGACAGGCTCAACGCGAACGGACTAAATCAGTGTTCCCTAGACTCTCGGAGCCTCGCTAACACTTCTGTTGGTTGCGCTTTGATTCGTGCCGTAGGCTTGCATCAACCGCATCACTTGCAGCATCAGCTCGACATTTTGAGTTTCCCCAGGGGAGGTCGACGAGGCTGATAAAGAACCGGTTGCATTGACCTTGCCGAAGCTGACGGCTTCCTTGATGCTGATCTTGCCGTCGCCATCGCTATCAGCCTTGTTGAAGTTATTGGCGAGATTCGATGCCAAACCCGTCAGATCATCCTGAGAGAAGCCTGCCTTGCTGCCCTGCTCACCATGCATGCGCAAACGCATGTAATGCTGATCAAGCTGTTCGGCAAGCCGGCTTATCGAACCTGAAAACTCTTCCTTGGTTACCGCGCCATCGCTATTGGCATCAAGCTTTGAAAAGAGCTGGTCCGCTTTGACGCTTGCCTTTGCCGCGATCTTGTCGAAGGCGGACTGCAGGTCGGTACCTTCAATGGCACCTTTTCCGGCGGCATCAAGTTGCGAAAACAGTTGGTCTGCCTTCTGCGTTGCGGGGTCCGGGCGGTTCGTGGCCTGTATGGCCTGAAATACCGATGATGCAATGCCAATCAGGACGCCAATGCCTATCATGTCTGTCTCCTTGTCTGCTGTTGCGCACTCTTATACAGGCGTGCGGTTTATCACAAAGCAAGGCCTGAGCCAGCAAGTAGATGCTCGTATTTTCAGTGGCGCGGGCTAATTATTCGGCCGGCACAGAGTCATTACCGGCAAAAATTGCCGTGCCGGGAGGCCCCCTGCGCGGTAAACGGCATGTGGAAAAGGGGACAGGCCCGGGGTCAGGCCGCTGTTCGCTTTCCGGCCGCGCCTGCCTTCAAGCTTGAAGGGAACCGGAAGCGGCGGCCAGACCCCGGTTTCGCCGTTCAGCCGAAAACATCAATGAGCGTACCAAGGTGCGGCGGGTTGCCGGCGCCCTGCATGGACTGCGCCGCGGCCTGCACCAGTTGTACCGCGCCCTGTGCCTCAAGATTCAGGGCCTTCTTCAACACCGCCAGGGACACGGCGTCCGCGGTGCGCGCCTGAGCCATTTCGGTGGCAACTGAAGCGATGGCGGTGACATCCATGTCGAAACTCCTGAAGGAATGATCCGGCTTGCCAGAATGCTTACGGCAGGCGCGGGCAGAACCTTAGCCTCGACGCCATGGGAGAGGCTGCGAATGCGCGGGGCAGGTAGCGATGCCGGCGGCGATTTTCTCAAGCTGCAATTGCAGGCCCGGACGTTTGCGGTGTGTTGCGGTGTTGCATCGGCGGCCGAAACTGCTACATTCCATGACCATGATCCCGTCAGACTTGCGAACAATGCCATGATTGAAACGCCGCTTCCCGACACCGATGCCTGGATCGCCTTTTTTGCCCAGGCCGATTTGCCGGTGCTGCGCAATTCGGTTCAGGAACTGGAGCGTTTGCGTGAAAATGCGGAGACAGCCAACGGCCGCGTGCTGGCGGGGGTGATTCTGCGCGATCCGCTGCTGACCTTGCGCGTAATGGCCTACATCGAGGCGCATCGCCGCGCGCGGCAGACCACCGATATCACCACGATCGACCGGGCGATCATGATGATCGGCATCGAGCCTTTTTTCCGAGATTTTCAGAACCTGCC
>JBIKKY010000105.1:0-5872 GCA_044360105.1 Sulfuritalea sp. | reverse complement strand
CTCAACCTCTTCAAGCGCTGGACCGGCAACGAGGAACGCGAGAAGGCCAAGTCGTCCTGATGAACACCGGCGCCGTGACACTGGCAGGCCGCCTCTGCAGCGGGCTCGGTGAGGGCGCCGGCTTCACGTCACTGGACTGGGTCGAACACCAGTTGCGCGACAAGCTGGGCTTCCGGCCCCATCCCGGCACCGTCAATCTGAGCCTCACCGGCAGCGACTGGGACAGGGCACGCGATGCGATGCAAGTGGCTGCCGGCATCACTATCGAGCCGCCGCCGGGCTTCTGCGCAGCCAAATGCTTTGCCGTGCTGATCGATGACAGCATCGAGGGCGCGGCAATCCTTCCGGAAGTCGAAGGCTACCCGGCGGACAAGCTGGAAATCGTCGCCCCGATCGCCGTGCGCCGCGAACTGCGCCTGAATGACGGCGACCGCATCACCCTGCGTTTGCAGATCGAATGAGCACTGCCTTTTGCAGCCGCTGTGCGACGCCCATGGCCCCGGCCCTGCTCGGCGGCAAGGAGCGCAGTCGGTGCCCGGCCTGCGGTTTCGTGCTCTGGCGCAATCCGGCGCCGGTCGGCATGGCCCTGATCGAACACGAGGGCCGGCTGGTGCTGATCCGCCGCAGCGAAGCCCCGCTGGCGGACTACTGGGCGCCGCCGGCCGGCTATGTCGAATGCGGGGAGTCGGTGCCGGAAGCCGTTTGCCGCGAAGCGCGCGAGGAATGCGGATTGGAAATCAAGCTCGATGGCCTGATCGGCATCTATTCGCAGGCCGATGTCGATGTCCTGATCATCGCCTATGGCGCCCGCTCCTGCGGCGGCGCCCTGCGCGCCGGCGACGATGCCAGCGATGCACGCCTGTTCGACGCCATGGAACTGCCGTTGCAGCCGCCGCCCGCCGGCGGCACCGCCACCGACCTATGGTTTTACCGTGTAGTCACTGAAACGATTGAGCACTGGCGCGCAGCATATCGCCCCGACAACAACCTGAGGAGAACAGCATCATGATAGGCAACATCACCCCCACCCTGCCGGAAAAACTCGTCGGCTACCTGCGCCCGGGCGCGCCCGCACTGCTGCTGACCGGCGGCGCCGACGGATACTCGACGTCCGCCTACACCTGGGCACTCGGCATCGATGACAAGCGCCTGCGCTTCGCCGTGGATGTCGGCGGCTCGTCGATGGCCAACCTGCAGCGCAGCGGCCAGGCATCGGTCCAGATCATCGGCCCGGGTGACGTGAGCTTCCTGGTCAAGGGCAAGTCGCGCCTGATCAAGGAGCGCATCGACGCCGCGGCGCCCTATTCGATCATGCTCTGGGAAATGGACGTGATGGGCGCCAAGGACCAGTCATGGACCGGCGTCAGCACCACCGCGCTGATGTACGAATGGCCAGCCGAGCAGCGCGAAACCATGCTCAAGATGGAGCAGGCGGTTTACGCGCAGATGCGCGACTTCGCCGGCTGACCGCATTCATCCGCGAACGCTTTCGCCGCCGCATGACGCCGCAGACTCCCGCCGCAACGGTGGTCTATGCCATCGGCGACATCCATGGCCGGCTCGACCTGCTGGACCGAATCCAGCGGCAGATTGCCGATGACGCGATGCACCGCGCGGCAAGCTACCGGCAGGTGATCTACCTCGGCGATTACATCAGCCGCGGCCCGGACTCGGCCGGCGTGGTGGACCGCGTGCGCGAATGGCTGCCGGAAGGTTTCGAGCGCATCACGCTCAAGGGCAACCACGAAGACCTGCTGCTGCGCTTCCTCGACGGCGAGATCGAAACCGGCCGCCACTGGCTCGACTACGGCGGGCTCGAAGTCATGAGCGCCTACGGCGTTGCCATCGCCGACCGGGAAGCGCGCGACGACGCCAGCGTGATCGCCCTGGGCGAAGGCCTTGCCGCGCACATCCCGTCGCCCCATCTGGGTTTTTTTCGCGCCTTGCAGGCCAGCCACCGCTGCGGCGACTACTTTTTCGTCCATGGCGGCGTGCGCCCCGGAGTGCCGTTGCCGGACCAGAGCGATCGCGACTGCCTGTGGATCCGCAAGACCTTCCTCAATTCGGATGCCGACCATGGCGCCATGGTGGTGCACGGCCACAGCATCACCGACCGGCCCGAGATCAGGGACAACCGAATCGGCATCGATACCGGCGCCTATCGCAGCGGCGTCCTCACCTGCCTGGTGCTGGACGGCGAAGCCCGCAGCTTTCTGCAAACTGCAAGCCCCTGAGCAAGAACGGCAAGAGTCGGCGCTGGCGCCACGGCGTTCTGTATCAGTGTTTTATGATGGATTACGAATTGTTTGACTTCCACCTTTTTTGCGTTTATTCTGTGTCAGCAGTAGGGTTATTTAGCCCTGATTAAATCAAGCTTGAACAAACGGCACGCGATCGGAATCGCGGCGAAAATCGGAGGAGGAAGTTCGTGACAATCAACAGTGTCTCGCTGGTCATCGCCGGTAGCGGCGGCGCCGGAGTGGTTACCGCCGGATCCCTGCTGCTCGACGCGGCGGCCAAGGCCGGCTGGTACGCCCTGATGAGCCGCTCATCCGGTCCGCAGATCCGCGGCGGCGAAGCGGCCGCCATGCTGCGCTTCGCCACCGAGCCGATCATGTCCCACGATGACAGCTTCCATCTGCTGATGGCCATCGACTGGGACAACATCACGCGCTTCTCGGCTGAAATCCCCCTGTCCGCCGACAGCCTGATCGTCGGCGATCCGGTCCACGGCGAAGCCCCCGCCGGACTGCTGGCTGGCCGCCCGCGCCAGGCGGCATTGCCGATGACGGACATCGCCGCAAAGATCGAAAACGGCCGTCCCAACATGGTCGCGCTGGGCGCCATCGCCGCCATGATCGGCCTGCCCCCCGAAGCCATGCAGGCAGTGGTCGAACACAACCTGAAGCGCAAGGGTCAGACCGCGATCGACGCCAGCATGGCGGCTTTCCATGCCGGCTTCGCGGCGGCGGCCGACCTCCCGGCGATCCCGAAGCTGCCGGCGGTTACCGTCGCCAGCGAACCGCGCTGGAGCATCACCGGCAACGAAGCTACCGGCCTTGGCGTGATTCGCGGCGGCGTGCGCTTCGTCGCCGCCTACCCGATCACGCCCGCCACCGAAGTGCTGGAATGGCTGGCGCCCTCGCTGGCCAAAGTCGGCGGCATGCTGGTGCAGGCCGAGGACGAACTGGCCTCGATCAACCAGATCATCGGCGCCTCCTACGGCGGCGTGCCGGCGATGACCGCCACCTCCGGCCCCGGCCTGTCGCTGATGATCGAATCGCTGGGCCTGGCGGTTGCCGCCGAAGTGCCGCTGGTGGTGGTCGACGTGATGCGCGTCGGCCCCTCCACCGGCATCGCCACCAAGTCCGAGCAGAGCGACCTCAACATCGCGGTGTACGGCCTGCACGGCGATGCGCCGCATATCGTGGTCGCCGCCAACTCGGTGCCCGACTGCCTGTTCACCACGCAATGGGCGGTGCATCTGGCGGAAGCCATGCAGGTGCCGGCCATCGTCCTCACCGACCAGGCCATGGGCCAGGCCCGCGCCATCGTGCCCAAGCCGGCGGAACTGGCCTTCATCGGCCAGCGTGAAACCGCCAAACAGGCCGTCGAAGGCCAGCGCTACAAGCGCTACGCGATGACCGGCTCCGGCGTCTCGCCGATGGCGATCCCCGGCACGCCAGGCCTGACCCATACCGCCGACGGACTGGAGCACAACGAGTTCGGCACGCCGTCGTCGCAGGCCTCGGACCACCTGGCGCAGATGGACAAGCGCAACCGCAAGCTGACCCAGTTCAACTACGGCGACCACTGGGCCGATATAGAGGATTCAGAAGTCGGCGCCGGCGACACGGCGATCATCACCTGGGGTTCCTCGACCGGACCGGCGCGCGAGGCGCTGCGCCGCCATGCCGCGGCCGGCGGCAAGGCGCGACTGATTTCGGTGCGCCTGATCGCGCCGGTACAGCCCGAAAAGATGGCCGCAGCACTCACCGGCATCAAGCGCGCGGTGGTGGTCGAGCAGTCGCACAGCGGGCAGTTCTACCGCATGTTGCGCGCCTTCTACGACCTCCCGGCGGAAACGGTTTCGCTGCACCAGGGCGGCCCGCTGGCCTTCGGTCCCGGCCAGATCCTCGAACAACTCACCACCCGGAGCGCATGATGGAAGCCGTCGCGCAGAAATACAAAGCCAAGGACTACAAGTCCGACCTGAAGCCGATCTGGTGTCCCGGTTGCGGCGATTACACGGTGCTCAACTCGATCACCCGCGCGCTGGCCGAACTCGCCCTGCCGCCGGAACAGGTCGCCGTCGTCTCCGGCATCGGCTGCTCATCGCGCATCCCCGCCTATACCAGCGTCTATGGCTTCCACGGCGTGCATGGCCGCGCCCTGCCGGTGGCCACCGGACTGAAACTCGCGCGCCCCGACCTGACGGTACTGGTCACCGGCGGCGACGGCGACGGCTTCTCGATCGGCGGCAACCACTTCCTGCATGCCTGCCGGCGCAACGTGGACCTGACCTACATCGTCATGGACAACCAGGTCTATGGCATGACCAAGGGCCAGGCCTCGCCGACCACCGCACCGGACTGGGAAGGCAGCAAGCTGACCCCGGAAGGCACCGGCATCAACCCCTTCCAGCCGCTGGTGGTCGGGCTCGCCTCCGGCGCCAACTTCATCGCCCGCGTCTCTGCCAGCGACCCGATCAACATGGCGCAGATCATCGTCGAAGCGATCCGCCATCCGGGCTTTTCACTGGTGCAGGTGTTGAGTCCCTGTGTCACCTTCCGCCCGGAGCAGGCCGAATGGCGCGACATCGTGCGCACCGCCGTGGTCGATTACACCGACGACGCGGCGCGTGCGGCGCGGCGCCTGATGACCGACGACGGCTTCAATGTCGGCAAGATCCTGTTCAAGGGCAGCCGGCCCCCCTTCCGGCCGGAGTTCGAACACAGCAACGGCTCCGTGGCCGAACTCGAGGCGAGGTTTGCGCTATGAGCAATGAATTGCAAGGCGCCGACGCCATCAACACCCTGCCCGAACTGCTGGCGCATGCGCTGGCCATGGAAACCGAAGCCACCGAACGTTACGGCGAACTTGCCGACCAGATGGAGACGCACCGCAAGGCCAAGGTCGCGGCGATCTTCCGCCGTCTGGAAAAGGAAGAAGAAGCCCATCTGGTCGAACTCACCCACATGTGCAGCAAGCACGAACTGCCGCATTACGCGCCCTGGGAATACAAGTGGAACACCGGCGAAAGCCCCGAGGCGATCGACATCGGCAAGGTCAGCTACCGCATGTCGGTGCGCGGCGCCGTGGAACTGGCGCTGGTGCACGAACGACGCGCCTGCGACTTCTACGCCGGTATCGCACAGCGTGCCACGGATGACGAGGTGCGCATCCTCGCCAGCCAGTTCGCCGCCGAGGAGCGCGAGCACATCGGCTGGCTGGAATCCTGCCTCGCCGATTGCGGACCGGACGACGGCGCGATCGACGACCCCGATCCGCCGCTGAGCCAGGAATAGCAGCCTAACCCCACACACGAAAGGAAGCCGCATGGCCCTCATCATCAACGAACTGTGCATCGCCTGCGACGTCTGCAAGGCCCCCTGCCCGAACAAGGCGATCTCCGTCGACGACGAAGATGTCTACACCATCGATCCGGACAAGTGCACCGAATGCGTCGGCCATTTCACGGTCAGCCAGTGCGTCAAGGTCTGCCCGGTGCGCGCCATCGTGCCCGATCCGGCGCACAAGGAAAGCAAGGATGAACTGCAGGCCAAGTACGAGCGCCTGAAGGCACAGAAAGCGGCCTGACCCGCGACACGCGCGGCTCGGGCAGACAAGAACGAACACCAAGGAGGAAGCA
>JBIKKY010000061.1:0-17808 GCA_044360105.1 Sulfuritalea sp. | reverse complement strand
GCGGCGCTTCATCGCATCGTCCTCACTTCAATTGCCAGGCCGGATCGAGCAAGGCCAGGCGCATATCGTTGCGACCATCGCGCCGCAGCAGGCGTTCGGCCATCTGTTTGCGGGCTAACAGCGTGCTGCTGTTGATCCACGTCTCGCCGCCGGGCCAGCCCCTGACGTTGGGCGGCGCGAACAGGTCCTGGCCGAGCCGGCGCAGGGCGAAAGCCAGCGTCGCCGGATCGGGCGCTTCCAGCTCCAGTGTATTCAGCGTGCCGATGACGAAATCCACCGGCGACTTGATCAGGGCCTGGCGGTTTTCTTCGGCCCAGAATGCGCGGCTGCCGAGGATCTCGCGCAGGGCGACGCGCATGTCGTAGCCGGAGGCGCGCAGGCGAGCCGCGATGCGCCGGGTCTCCCGCTCGTCGGGCGTCGGCGAGACGAACTCGCGCCACAGCTTGCGCACCAGCAATTCGGCGGTCTGCGGCTGTGCCAGCAGGATGTCCAGCACCGCGTCGCCGTCCAGTTTGCCGCTGACGCCCAGTACCGTCTTGCTGCCGTCGTCGTGGGCGAACGGCCGCCAGCGGAACTCGCCGGTGGCCGGCTCGATGCTCCAGCCGGTAAAGGCGCGCGCCGCCTCCTTGACGTCCTGCTCGCTGTAGTGCCCTTCGCCGAGGGTGAACAGCTCCATGACTTCACGGGCGAAGTTTTCGTTGGGGCTGCCCCGGCGGTTGGTCGCGGAATCGAGATAGACCAGCATCGCCGGGTCCTTGCCCACGACGTGCAGCAGTTCATCGAAGCGCCCCAGGGCGTGCCGCCGCAGCAACCGGTTCTGGTCGAGCATCAGCTTGGGGCTTTTGACTTTCTGCAGGCTGGAAACGAAATGGTTGTGCCAGAACAGGGTCATGCGCTCGCGCAACTGCTGTGCCGGGCTGTGCGCGTTCAGCAGCGCCTCGACCCACCAGGCGCGCAGGGCGATCGCGCTGCGCTTTTGCAATTCCTTGCGCTCCTCGGCGGAAAGTCGGCGCAGGTGGGACGGCGCCAGGTACTCGGCGATTTCCGCCGGCGGCGGCGGGCCGGCGTCGCTGCGGGTTTCAATCAGCAGTTGCGCCACCGCCGCCTCGCGCGACATGGCAGCGAATGCGGCCAGATCCACAGGCCGCGCGCCGAAGCCGGCGCGGTTGAGCAGGTGCCGCGCGTCATCGGTGCCCATGGGTGCGGCCGTGACCGGCAGAGCGCTGACCGCAAACAGGATGGCAAGGACACGCAAAACACTGCTCATGGCAGGAACTCCGGATTCGATGGCTACCATCCTCGGCGCCGCGTGTAAGCAGAGTGTTATGCCAGGTTCGCGATGTGTAAGCCCTTGTTTCAGGGCCTGCGGCTCGCCGCGGGCGACCGGCTTGTTGTCGGCAAGCCGCGCCCGGCTTATAGTTCGGCCATGAGCAAACTCCGCATCGTCCCCATCGCCCGCGTCGCCAGGGCTACGCTGCCGCCCGGCCGCGACCTCGCCGCGCCGCCCGAGGGCGAACTGGTGGACCGACGCGACCGGCGCGTGCGCGACCTGCGCATCTCGGTCACCGACCGCTGCAATTTCCGCTGCGTGTATTGCATGCCGAAGGAAATCTTCGACGACGACTACGCCTTCCTGCCGCGCGGCAAGCTGCTTTCCTTCGAGGAGATCGTGCGCGTCGCGCGCATTTTCGTCGACCAGGGCGTCGAAAAGATCCGCATCACCGGCGGCGAGCCGCTGTTGCGCCGGCACATCGAGAACCTGATCGAGCAATTGGCGAAGCTGCCGGTGGAAATCACCCTGACCACCAACGGCTCGCTGCTGAGGAAGAAGGCGCAGGCGCTCAAGGATGCCGGCCTGCACCGCGTCACGGTCAGCCTCGACGGCATGGACGACGCCGTCTTCAAGCGCATGAACGACGTCGACTACCCGGTCGCCGACGTGCTCGAAGGCATCGCCGCCGCGGCGGATGTTGGCCTGGCGCCGATCAAGATCAATTGCGCGGTCAAGCGCGGCACCAACGACGACCAGATCCTGCCACTGGCGCGCCACTTCCGCGGCAGCGGCCACATCCTGCGCTTCATCGAATACATGGACGTCGGCAGTTCCAACGGCTGGCGCATGGACGAGGTGCTGCCCTCGGCCGAGGTCATCGCCCGCATCAATGCGGAATTTCCGCTCGAAGCGATCGATGCCAACTACCCCGGCGAAGTCGCCGAGCGCTGGCGCTACAAGGACGGCGGCGGCGAGATCGGCGTCATCTCCTCGGTGACCCAGGCCTTCTGCTCCAGCTGCACGCGCATCCGCCTGTCCACCGAAGGCCAGCTCTACACCTGCCTCTTCGCCCAGTCCGGCCACGACCTGCGCGCCCTGTTGCGCCAGGGTGCCGGCGACGAAGCGCTGCGCCGCGAAATCGCCGCCGTCTGGCGCGGCCGCGACGACCGCTACTCCGAAATCCGCACCGCCGCCACCGCCCTGCCCGGCCGCGGCAAGGTGGAAATGTCCTACATCGGCGGCTGACTCCTTCCCTTTCCAGATTTCGTTGTTCGCTCCCACACCATGACTTCCGTCCTTCAAGCCCTCTCCTGCGCCGACGACTACGATCCGAATTCCCTGCCCGTCGATCGCGCGCGCCAGCTGATACTCGACCTGCTGCCTGCCGTCGTCGGTCATGAGCGCGTCTTCGTCCGCCAGGCGCTGGATCGCGTGCTGTCGGAAGACGTCATCTCGCCGATCGATGTACCCAGCCACGACAACTCGGCAATGGACGGCTGGGCTCTCCGCTTCGACGACCTTGCCGCTGCTGGCGAGACCAAGCTGAAGAACATCGGCACGGCGTTTGCCGGGCGCGCCTTCGCCGGAAAAGTCGGCGCCGGCGAGACGGTGAGGATCATGACCGGCGCCGTGCTGCCGCAGGGCGTGGATTGCGTGGTGATCCAGGAAGTGGTGAAGGTGGCGGGCGATGCGGTGATCATTCCCGCAGGCCAGCGCAAGGATCAGAACACCCGCCGCGCCGGCGAGGATTTGCAGGCCGGCCGCCCCGCCATCCCCGCCGGACGCAAGCTGCGCCCGGCCGAGATCGGCATCATCGCCTCGCTAGGGATCGGCGAAGTCTCGGTGCGCCGCCGCGTCCGCGTCGCGCTGTTCTCCACCGGCGACGAGTTGTGCTCGATCGGCACGCCGCTGGCCGAGGGCGCGGTGTATGACAGCAATCGCTACACGCTGTGGGGCATGCTCACGCGCCTGGGCTGCGAGGTGATCGACATGGGCGTGGTCAAGGACGACCCGGCGGCGCTCGAGGCGGCCTTCCGCGAAGCGGCGGCGTGCAGTGATGCGATCATCACCAGCGGCGGCGTCTCGGTCGGCGAGGCCGATTTCATCAAGCAGTTGATGGCCCAGCTCGGCGAAGTGGCCTTCTGGAAAATCGCCATGAAACCCGGCCGCCCGATGGCCTTCGGCCGCATCGAACCCGACGGACCGGATCGCCCCGGTGCCTGGCTGTTCGGCCTGCCGGGCAACCCGGTGGCGGTGATGGTGACCTTCTACCAGTTCGTGCAGCCGGCGCTGCAGAAGCTGGCCGGGCTCGACCCCGTACCGGCGGTGCCGATGTTCCCCGTTCGTTGCACCGAAGCCATGAAGAAGGGCCGCGGCCGCACCGAATTCCAGCGCGGCATCCTGTTCCGCGAAAACGGCGAATGGTGCGTGCGCCCCACCGGCGCCCAGGGCTCCGGCGTGCTGCGCTCGATGGCCGATGCCGACTGCTTCATCGTGCTCGAACACGAGCGCGAAAAAGTCGGCGCCGGCGATACGGTGATGGTGCAGTTGATGAACGGGCTGGTGTAGTGAAGCGCTGAATAAGCCGTCACACCGGCGAACGCCGGTGTCCAGTGTCATGGTTCTTCTGGATTCCGGCATTCGCCGGAATGACGAAATCGAACGGCCGGCGCCGGGATGCAATGATCGCCGGAGCGACCTACTCCGCCACTTCCGCGCCGCGCACCTGGCCCCTGACCTGCTTCATCTGGGCGTTGAAGTCGGCCAGCTTGACGCCCATTGCCACCGTGGTCGATTGCCCGGGCTTCAGGCTGCCGGGCAGTGCGTATTCCTGGTAGAAGTGGTTCGACGAGGAGCTCTTCTGCACCGCCCCGGCGACACGAAGCTTGCGCAGGGTCACCGGGCTGCTGTTGGTCACGCGCAGTCCGAGGTTGCCTTTGCCGTCGGCAACGGGTTCGACCTCGATGTAATCGCCCGGCTTGCGCGGCAGGTCGAGGCGCACCAATGCAACGCCGGCGCGCTTGCCGATCTCCGAATCCGAACCCGAGGCGAGCTTGTAGTGCTCCATCGCCTTGTTCGAATTGCCGGCGTCGTGCGCCAGGCTGCCCAGCACGTAATGCGCGCCCGCTGTCGGTAGCAGGGCATTGCTGCGTTCGAGGTCGCTCTTCGCCCCGGCCGCGTTGCCCAGTTGCCGGCGCACCAGGCCGCGATCGAGGTAGAAAGCGTAATACTCGCCGTTGAGGCGGATCGCTTCGCCGAGCTCCCGCTCGGCATCGGCCATGCGGCCGAGCTTTTTCAGCGCATCGCCGCGCAGGCCATGGAAAATCGCCTCGCGCGGCTCCAGCCCGATCGCCTGGTCGGCCTTGGCCAAGGCCTGCGCCGGATCCTTCGCCAGCAGTTTGCGACCTTCGTCGTGGGCGGCATAGGCCGGCTTCGTCTGCGTCAGGAAGGCGATCTTCTGCCGGTAGACGTCCTCGCCGCGATACAGGTTCGCCGGCAACCCCGCCGCCCGCTTGCGGTTGGCGTCGACGCGTTCCTGCGACGGCGGATGCGTGGCGAACATGCCGGAGAGCCAGTTCGACGACTTGTTGCCGGCCAGGCGGACGAAGGTTTCCTGCAGTTCCACCGCGGCCTTCGGGTCGTAGCCGGCGCGCACCATGTAGTCGATGCCGTAATGGTCGGCCTCCAGTTCATGTTCGCGGCTGAAGCGCAGGCTGATCAGCGCCGCCCCGCCCTGCGCGGCAAAGTCGACAATCTCTGAATACTTCCGGTCGGAGGCCAGCGCGCCGACGATCACCGCGCCGGCCGCCAGCAGCGTTCCCTGCTCGACCGACTTGGCGCCGTGGCGGGCGGCGGCATGGACGATCTCATGCGACAGCACGGCCGCCAGCTCCGCCTCGCTCTTCAATTCGGTGAGCAGCCCGCGGTTGATCGCCAGCTTGCCGCCGGGCAGGGCCCAGGCATTCGGCACCGAATCGTTGATGACGGCGAATTCGAAGGGCAGGTTCGGCCGGTCGCTGACCTTGACCAGCTTCTGCCCGACTTCATTGACGTAGGCGTTAAGCGCCGGATCGAGGATGAACTTGCCGCCCGCCGATTGCTGGCTTTGCAAATACTGCTGTTTGCCGATCCTGATTTCCTGCTTCTCCGAGATGAAGCTGATCTCGTTCTGCTTGGTCACCGGGTTGGTGGCGCAGCCACCTGCCGCAATCGCCGCAATCAGCAGCAGGCCGATGCCGAACCGTTTGACGGCGGGTGGGCTGGACTTGTCCATCAGCGAAAAACCTCCTGCAAAAAATTCAATCCAGCCTCCGTTCCAAATGGCCCGGGCCCCAACCTAGCTTCGCGGGTCGGGCACGAAACCGCTGTTGCCCGGAAATGGCGATGGCGCCGCAAAGCGGGGCGAGCGGATGATGCCACGGGCAATCAGGTTGGCGCGCGAATCGTAATAAATGGTGACAATTTCGTCGGGCGTGTCGCTGTTGCGCACGAACTCGGTGTAGCGCGTCGGCGAATGCTCGCGCTGGCCGTGGCCGGTGCCGAGCTTCATGGCTTTCGACTGTGTATCCGCAAGGGACTCCTGGCGGTCGGCGCGGCGGTCGGCGATTGCGCCGGCGGCGGCGGACCTCTCGCTGCTCGCCTCGTTTTCCGCCTTTTTCGCCAATCCGGAAGCAGCCGCTTCGTCGCTCGCCTGCACGCGCGATTCGCCGCGCCAGGGTGACGCCGGCTGCGGTGCCAGCGCAATCGGCTGCGACGGCGCCGCCTTTTCGCGATACACGGCAACGCCGATCACGCCGACGTTTCCCGGCCGGCCGGTGCGTGCGGCGTAGCTGTCGGGCAGCGCCGTGAACACGAACTGGGCGACGTCGTCCATGCTCTTGCGCCAACCGTTGATCGCATAGCTTTGCCAGCCGTCGATCACGTAGCCCGATTGCAGCGTGGCGGCGGTCTGGCCGGTCAGCACATTGACGCCATCGACCGAAAGCACCGTCAGCACGCGTTCGCCCTGCCGGCTTTTGAGTTCGATGGCATAGCGTTCGCCCGGCGTGCCGGCGACATAGAGCTTGCCCTCGTGGCGCCAGGGTGTCAGCCGTTCGCCGGTGGCGCGATTGACAATCGACACATCGACCAGCCGCGCGGCCATTGTTGGCTGGGTGCAGCCGAGCAAGGCCAGGAAACTTGCCGCGCCGATGATGCAGGATGCAAGGGTGGGGTTTTTCATGATGTTCTCCATGTTGGCATTCCCTTTCCAGCCCGTTTGTGACGAGAAGACAAGCCGCAGACAGTGCAATTGCACGGCAAGGCGAAGTCGACAAAGTCACGGACGGGCTGGGAACGGAATGAAAGTTTGCGATGTCCGCAAACCTGTAAACGGAAGAACTTCGGAAACGGGGTTAAAGCAGCATGCCACCTATTTCAGGTTGAGCAGATCGTCCGGCAAGGCGTAATCCGGGTAGCGCGCACGGAACCGGGCCAGGCTTTGCGCCGCTTCGGCGCTGCGTCCGGCGACGCGCAATTCGCGGATCTGCTTCAGCCAGGCTTCCGGCGTTGCGGCATCGACCGTGGGCGCCGCAGCGGATTTGGCCGCTGAATTCGCCACCGGGTTGGCGGCCGGCGCGGCAAGCGAGCCGGCCGCCGTTGCGCCGCTTGCTCCGCTTGAACCGATAGCGGGACCGCCGGCTTCGAGCTTGCCCGCCTGACGTGCCGGGCCGGGAGCGGCTTCCATGGCAGCATTTGCGTCGCGCCGTTCGCGCAGGTCTACTTTTTCGCCGCCCAGGCTTTTCTTTACCGCCTCATCGGCGACCACCGGCGCCATCGGCACCGGGGCAGCGGACGCCGCTGGTGCCGTGGGCTCAGGCACAGCCGACGGAGCATCCCTGAGCCTGGTCGGTTCCGCGCGGCGGTCTTTCTCCGCGACGGGCGCCGGCGCAGGAGGGAATGGCACAGCATCAACAGCGCCTTGCGCCGGCGCGGCGCTACCCGCCGCTTCAACAGAACGCTCACGGACATCCTCTGCCGCCTTCATTTCCTGCCGCAAGTCGCGCTCCTGCTGGTCCATGACGCGCCAGGTCAGCGACACCCCGACGAGCGCAATGGCAAGCGCAGAGGCCGCGGGGAACCAGCCTTTCCACCACGGCGGCGTCCGCCTCGCTTTGGTCGCGCCGGCGTCCCGCAATTCGGCTCGCGCCGCATCGAGGATGCTGCGGTCGAGCATCGCATCCGGTTCGGCTTGCGCGGCTTCGCGGTAGAGCGCATGGAGTTCGCTCACGGTCGACTCCGGCACCTCGGGCCCCGGCGGGAGAATGGAACGGGTCATCGCAAATCCCCCAGTTCGCCGCGCAGCCGCGCATAGGCGTAACGCAAGCGGCTTTTCGCGGTTTCGAAGCCGGCGCCGGTGGCATTGCCGATTTCTTCCACGGTGAGGCCGCCTTCGGTGGCCAGCAGGAAAGCCTCGCGCTGCGGTCCAGGCAAGGCCTCGATCGCGGCCAGCAGGCGCCCGGCCAGTTGCGCGCGCTCGAGCAGACGCTCCGGCTGCCCGCCGGCCGGCGCCGGGTAATCGGGCGGATCGCCTTCGGCATCAGCGGCATCAACCTCGAATTCGGCCAGCCGGCCGCGCGCCCGAAAACCGTCGATCAGGCGGTTGTGGGCGATGCGGTAAAGCCAGGTCGTGAACTTGGCCGACACCTCGTAGCCGCTGCGGGCGCGAATCACCGACATCCATATCTCCTGGAACATTTCATCCGCCTGTTCGCGGCGGCCGCACTGGTGCAGCAGGTAGCGCAACAGGCGGCCGCGATGGCGCGCATAGAGCGCTTCGAAAGCCGCCGCCTCGCCGTCGCGCCAGGCCAGCATGAGCGTCTCGTCAGTGCGCGATTCATCCACGCCTGAAGTGTAAACGACCCAATTGGTGTTTCGGGGTGAATGCGAGTCGAAGATCGCGCTGCGGTGGCCCGACATTTCTTCGGGCTGGCCTAGGGTCTGTTCTCATTTAGGCGACGTGTGCGCCGACTAAATGAGAACAGACCCTAGCCTGACGGATATTCGCCCGTGCTCCGGATTGGCCACCACGGCGAGCACCGGTGCCTGCACTTGCCTGCCTTCGGCAAGCTTCGTGTCGTGACGCCGCCGGAAACACTCACTGCGGTGCTTTCGGCACCAGGCTTATGACGAGTTCGCCCGGTTTCACCTTGAATTCCGACGGCGAATAATTCACATTCTCGAAGCGCAGATCCTCGGGCTTCAGCTTGTAAACCGTAAATCCCTTCAGCACCTGCTCGCTGAGCCAGCCGCCAATCAGGTTGACCTTGTCGGCATAGATGGCGGGAACGCCGTCGACCTTGAAACTGTCCGCTCGCGGCTCTTCCAGCAGGATGGCGTTGGACGAATGATCGAAGCGCAGACGGCCCGAAATGCCGACCGCGCCCTTCAATGGTCTGCCGATCAAAGGCGCGTCCAGCGCAACATCCAGCGTTGTCAACACACGATTCGACTCCGGCTGCAGGGATACCCGAGGCGCTGTCATTTTGATGTCGAGCACACCGAGGTACTTCTGGGCCGTTGCAAAGTGCCTGCCGACCAGATCCTGCAATTGCGCCTCGGAAAGCTTGAACTCGCGCGACTGCGGCGGCGCGAGCGTCGCACAGGAGGACAGAATCAGCGTGGCAAGGGCCACGGCCATCGTACGGAATATCGTTTTCATGGGCTCTCTTCTCCTGGGTCGGTACTGCGGCGCAGTTCAGTTGCGAATATACCGCCGCCGCGCCCTCCACGGCAGGCTTTGCACAGCCTGCCGGCTTCGCGGGCGCAGAGCAGCGGAAATCGCCGTCCCGCCAGCGCCGTCCGCAAGGGATACCGTCTCCGGCTCCGCCGGAGACATAACTTTTTGCTCACTCGGTGCGTAGCGCCTCGACCGGATCCAGCATTGCCGCGCGCCTTGCCGGCAGGACGCCGGCGGCCAGGCCGATGGCGGCGGCGAGCGCCTCGGCCAGCAGCACGAATGACAGCGGGGTATGCACCGGCAGCGCCGGGAAAAAGAGGCCGATCAGTTGCGCCAGGCCGACGCCGAGCAGCAGGCCGACCAGGCCGCCGATCGCGGCCAGTGCCACGGCTTCGCCGAGGAAGAGGCCGAGGATGGTCCGCCGTCGGGCGCCGAGCGCGACCATCAGGCCGATCTCGTTGGTGCGTTCGGCGACGGCGATGGTCATGATGGTGACGATGCCGACGCCGCCCACCAGCAGCGAGATGCCGCCGAGGGCGCCGACGGCCATGGTCAACACGTTGAGGATGCCGCCCAGCGTGGCCAGCATTTCCTCCTGGCTGATGATGGTGAAGTCTTCGCGGCCGTGGCGTGCCTTCATCACTTCCTTGACGGCAGCCACCACGCTGGCCGCAGGTATGCCCTCGGCGGCGGCAACGTTGATTTCGTTGAGGCCTTCGCGGTTGAACAGTTCCAGCGCACGCGCCGCCGGGATGAAGGCGGTGTCGTCGAGATCGATGCCGAGGAACTGGCCCTTGGCTTCCATGATGCCGATCACGCGGAACTGCAGACCGCCGATGCGCACCCGCGCGCCCAGCGCATTCTCGGCGCCGAACAGTTCGTTTTTCAGCTTCGGCCCAAGCACCACCTGGGCGCGCGCGCTGCCGGCTTCTTCCTCGGGGAGGAACTGGCCGCTTCGTACCGTGCCCTTGAAGACCTGGAGCATGCCCGGCCCGACGCCGTAGACCGAGACGCGGCGCAGGCGGCCGTTGGCGTTGACCTCGGCATTGCCCCAGACGCTGGGCGTCACGGCGACGACGTTGGGCAGGCGCTTCAGGGCCTCGGCATCGTCGAGCGAGAGCGGCCGGGCGCTGCTCGGCAGGCCCGACATCGCGCCGCCGCCGGTCTTGGTGCGGCCCGGATGGACGCCGACCACATTGGTGCCGAACTGGGTGAACTCCGCCAGTACGTAACGATGGATGCCCTCGCCGATCGACGTCAGCAGGATCACCGCGGCGATGCCCACCGCGATGCCGAGCAGCGTCAGGAAGCTGCGCAGGCGCTGCGCGCCGATGGCGCGGATGGCCAGGGTGAGGGAGTCGGCGAGGATCATCTCAAAAGCCGCCAACCAATTTGCACCAGCCGCCCCATCCATCGTCATTCCGGCGCACGTCGGAATCCAGTGCGCAGCGTTGGTTACCGCGAAAGCAATCAGATAGACGAACTGGACCCCGGCATTCGCCGGGGTGACGGGTGAGGAAATCGCATCGCAAGAAGTTTTTCACAAGCCGTCAATGCTTCATCAATGCCTGCACCGGATCGAGCCGCGCCGCGCGCCGCGCCGGCATGATGCCGAACAGCAGGCCGGTAGACAGCGCCGTGACCAGCGCCGCAATCACCGCCCAATTCGGCGGGTAGGCGGGAAACACCGGGTACAACTGGCGCAGGACGAAGGCGCCGAGGAGGCCGAGTCCGTAGCCGGTCAGCGCGCCGACCAGCGACAGCATCGCGGCCTCGGCCATGAAGGCGTCGCGGATCGTCGCGCCGCGTGCGCCCAGCGCCATGAGCAGGCCGATCTCGCCGGTGCGCTGGGTCACCGCCACCAGCATCACGTTCATCACCAGGATGCCGGCCACCGCCAGGCTGATAGCGGCAATGCCGGCCACGGCCGCCGTCAGCGCGCGCAACAACTTGTCGAAGGTGGCGAGCACGGCATCCTGGGTGATCACCGTGATGTCTTCCTCGTTGCCGTGGCGGGCCTTGAGCACGGCGGCCACTTCCAGCTTGACAGCTTCGATCTGGTCGCGGCTGCGGGCCTCGATCAGGATGCGGAACAGGGTGTTGGAATTGAACATGCTCTGCGCGATGTTGACCGGGACGAAAACCACTTCGTCGGTGTTCATGCCCAGGCCCTGCCCGACCGACTTGAGCACGCCGATGACGCGCAGGCGCCGGTCGCCGAGGCGGATCAGTTCGCCCACGGCGGGAGCGGCGCCGAAAATCTCCTCCTTGATCTTGGATCCGATCACGGCGACGGGTGCGCCGCGGTTCCAGTCGGCTTCGGGAAGGAAGGCGCCCTGCGCCATACCGAAGCTGCGTATTTCCAGATAGGTCGAGGACGTCCCGGCGACCACGGTTTCGCGCAAGCGTCCGTTGGCATTGATCTCCGATGTACCGGCCGTCAGCGGCGCCACGCGCCGCACCGAGGGCAGGCGGGTCAGGGCCGCGGCGTCATCCACCGTCAGGTCGCGCGGCGTGGTGGTCACCGCGTTGGCCGGGCTGAAGCCGCCGGTGGCGGAGCGCCCCGGCAGGACGATGACGAGGTTGCTACCCAGCGCCGAGAACTGCTCGACCACGTAGCGCCGCGCGCCGTCGCCCAGCGCGGTGAGCACCACCACGGCGGCGACGCCGATGGCCATGGCCAGCACCGAGAGCGAAGTGCGCAGCGGATAGCCGGTCGCCGCATCGCGGGCGAAACGCAAGACGTCGGCGGTGCGCATGGGCTCGCTTCAGGCTGCGCCGGCCACCGGCCGCGCGCTGTCGCTCTTCAGCATTCCGTCTTCCATGATCAACTGCCTTTGCGCCCGCGAACCGATCTTCTGGTCGTGGGTGACGATGATCAGCGTCATGCCGCGTTCATTGAGCACTTCGAGCAGGTGGATGACGTCATCTCCCGTGGCGCGGTCGAGGTTGCCGGTCGGCTCGTCGGCGAGCAGCACGGCGGGCTGCATGATGGTGGCGCGGGCGATCGCGACGCGCTGCCGCTGGCCGCCGGAAAGCTGGTCGGGCCGGTGGTCGGCACGATCATCGAGGCCGAAATCCTTCAGCGCCTGCGCCACGCGCTGCGCGCGTTCGGCCGCCGGGATGCCGGCCAGCATCATCGGCAGGGCGACGTTCTCGGCGGCGGTCAGGCGCGGCACCAGGTGGAAACTCTGGAAGACGAAGCCGATGCGCAGGCTCCTCACCGCCGCCTGCTCGTCGGGCGAGAGCGTGGTGACGTCGCGGCCTTCGAGATGGTAGGAACCGGCGTCGGGGCGGTCGAGCAAGCCCAGCAGGTTGAGCAGCGTCGACTTGCCGGAACCCGACGGCCCCATGATGGCCACGTATTCGCCGGGTTCAATGCCGACATCGAGGCGGTTCAGGGCGTGCACCGTGCTGTCGCCGAGGTGGAAGACGCGCTCGATGCCGGCAAGCTGGATCAAACTCACGCGTTCACTCCATCCATACGCCGCGCAGCGGCGCAAACATTGTCACCCCCTTGCCCGGCAAGGGGGGCGTAGGTGGGGTTTCGCAAAGCACTGCTTTGCGCCACCGTAGCCGGACTGCTGTGCAAAGCAGTCCGTGGAACGGGGGGTATGCCGTCATTTTTGCGCCACGGCGGCGTCAGCCGCCGTGGCGCGGGCGCCGACTTTTACGCCTTCGCGCTCCAGCGAGATGACGATGCGCTCGCCTTCGGCCAGACCTTCGGTGATCTCGGTAAATTCCCAGTTGGCCATGCCGGCTTTCACTTTGCGCTCTTCGAGCTTGCCGCTGTCGGCGTTTAGCACCATCACCTTCGAACCCTCGATCAGCGCCGCAGTCGGCACCCGCAGCACGTTGGGGCGGCCGCTCAACACGATCTCGACGTCGGCGCTGTAGCCGACCAGCAGGTTGATTCCGGCCGGGCGCTCGAAATCCACTTCGACATCGACGGTGCGCGCCTGCTTTTCCACCGCCGAAACATAGGGCGCGACGCGGCGCACCTTGCCGTTAAGCGGCTGCTTGGGCAAAGCATCGAGCGAAACGCGCACCGGCAGGCCGATCGTGATCTTGGGCGCATCGATTTCATCCATCGGCGCCTTGACGTAAAGGCAGGATTCGTCGATCAGGTCGATCGCGGGCGGCGTCTGCACCCCCGGCGGCGACGGCGTCGAATACTCGCCGAGTTCGCCGACGATCTTCGCCACCGTGCCGTCGAAGGGCGCGTAGAGCACCATGCGGCCCTGCTCCACCCGCGTCACGGCGACGCGCGCGGCCGCCTGGGCGACGTCGGCGCGCGCCGTCTCGCAGGCGGCGGCGCGGGCATCGGCCTCGCTCCTTGCCGTGTCCTCGCGCGCCTCTGAAACGAAGCCCCTGTTCTTCAGCGTGGTCTGGCGCTCGGCCTCGCGGCGCGAACTGGCGGCCGTGGTGCACACCTCCTTGACGCGCTGCGAAGCCATGTTGCGCTGCGCCTCGGCCAGGGCCTGTTGCGCCTTCTGGTCGTCGTTCCAGAGCTTCATCAAGAGCTGGCCCTTCCTGACCTTGTCGCCCTCCTTGACGCCGAGGTATTCGATGCGGCCGCCCATGATGGTCGATAGCTTGGTGCGCTGGCAGGCTTCGACCGTGCCGGCGCGGGTATTCACCACCGTGGACTCGACGTTACCGCGATCGACGGACTTCAGCACGACGCTGACCGGTATGGTGCGCGTGTTCCAGAACCAGGCGCCGGCGGCGAGGGCAAGGACGATCAGCGCCGGCAGTACGCGGCGCAGGAGGAAGGATGTGTTCATGGCGGTAGATTATGCCGTGTTTGATTCGGCCGCGCCCTTCCCCGGAAGGGGTAGGAGCCCCCTTCAGCGTGACACGGAAATCGCGTCGATCCAGGGTTCCAGGCGCTGGCCGACGGCCACGGTCGCCTCGAAATTCGCATCGGGATCGAGCCCATTGCGGCGGGGCTTGCGCAGCTCGGGTTCCAGCGTCTGACGCAGGGCATGCGGCACATTGATCCGCTGCGCGGCAAGCTCGCTGACATAGCCGGTGACGCGCGTCTTCTTGTCCTGCGTCTCCAGGCGCGGGCGCAGCGTGGCCTTTAGGATCAGGTAACGGCCGCGATCCGGATATTTCGCGCGCAAGGCGGAGCGGTCCGCGCCGACGTCGATGGCGAACAGGCGGCTGTTGCGGGTTTCCTCGTTCTTCAACTGTTCCTGCGCGCGCTTGGCCTTTTCGGCGAACTCCTTGCTGTCGGCATTGGCCAGGCGCGCCGCCTCGTGGCGCGCGGCGTTGGTCCGCGCCCGCTCCAGCGCCTGCTGCCAGGAAGGGCCGGCGAGTTCCAGCACCAGCAGCGCCTCGCGCGGCAACTGGCGCTCGAAACGGCGGCGCCCCTCGCTGTTTTCGGCCACCGCCGCCGTATCGAAGCCCAGCGCCTTCATGCGCGGCTCGTCCAGCCACTCCGGCGTGCCGCCGTGGTAACCGTAGCCGCCGTAGGAATAGTCGACGGCGCTGCCATCGGGAACGCGCCAGTTCAACCCCAGCACCAGCCCGCTGTTGTCCCTCGGAACACGCCAGTCCCAGGGAATTCCCAGTTCGCGCTGCGAGAGCGTCAGGCGCGCTTCGGGCTCGCCGCTGCGATTGAAATACACGCCGGTCAACGCCACGGCATTGGCCAGCAGGATCAGGACGGCGCCGGCAGCCAGCGTCCGCAGCGGAGTCAGCTTCATGGCGCGCCCCCGGCAGCACCGCTGCGACGCAGGCGCTTCAGCACCAGCAGGATCAGGATCGCGGACAGCCCCAGCACAAAGAAGAACAGCCACTTCGGCATGGCATCCCACCACCAGTCGAAGAACTTGGTGTAGAGGAAGACGACGAAGAAAGTGATGCCGGTATTCACCGTGTCGGACCACTGCCGGCGGGCGCCGAGCCAGATCGCCAGCGCGCTGGCGACGAAGCCGGCGACTTCGTAGCCGCCTTCGATGGTCCGCGTCGACACGCCCTCGTAGTCGGCCAGGTAGCTGCCCCAGCCCCAGTGACCCAGCACCAGCATCGGCAGCAGCAGGCAGAGCAGGCCGAAGATGCGGTAGATGGCGGCGAAGCCCGTCATGCGGCGATGGTCGACGAACAGCGGGAAGGCGAACAGCAGCACGGCGACGGGGAAGAAGTTCTCCGGCCGCTCGCCGGCATGCAGCCAGTAGATGCCGCCCCATTCGCCGACACGGGCGGCGACGAAGGCGATCACGCAGCAGATGCCCGCCGCCAGCAGCAAGCGCAGGTCGCAGGTGTAAGCCAGCAGGAAGGCCAGCGCGGCCCAGGGGATCAGCGCGCGGTCGGTGGGCGTGATGTTGAAGATCTGGCCGAGCATGATCAGGTTCAGCACGAAACAGGCAAAGGCCACCATGGCGGCGAGCTTGGTGAAATAGCCCGAAGTGTCGCGCGTCTGGATCGCAATGGTCAGGCCCAGGCCGCCCAGCGCGGCGCCGAGCAGGATCGCCACCTGCGCGGTCTCGGCGAAGTGGCCCCAGAACTGGTAGAAGAGGAAGAACACGCTGGCCGCCAGCGCCAGCGCGCCGAGAAATGATGCCACGCGCATGCCCAGCGAAAGCTGTTTGGCCTGCAGGTTGCGGTCGATGTCGCAGGCCCCGGCAAAGCCCGCCAGCAGCGCGGCATGATGGCTGCGCACGGCCTCCATCTGCGCCGCATCGAGTCGCAGCACGCCCTCGCCTTCCAGGCGCGCCAGCTCCGCGCTGAAAATCGCGATCTCGTCGGCGCGTTGCTGCACTTCGCTGCGGATGGGAGTGCTCATAGCGGCAATGCCGGTCACTTAGCCGTTCGTGGTGAGCTCGGCGAACCACCGGCCGCGCAACCAGCGCCCTTCGACAGGCTCAGGGCGAACGTGGCTTTTCTCAAGTGAACAGTATTGGTATCCATGGCGGCCGATTATCCCCCGTTTGTTATGATTCGGTCCCCTCTGAACACCACAGACCCACGGCGATGATCAGGATCTACGGCATCAAGAATTGCGACACGATGAAGAAGGCCTTCGCCTGGTGCGACGCCAACAGCATCAGCTACGAATTCCACGACTACAAAAAGCAGGGCGTGCCGCGCGACAGGCTGGTGCAGTGGTGCCGCGCCCTGGGCTGGCAGACGCTGGTGAATACCAAAGGCCCCACCTGGCGCAAGCTTGCGCCCGAACAGCAGGCGATCACCACGCAAAGCGCCGCCGTGGCGCTGATGATGGAACATTCCAGCGTGATCCGCCGCCCGGTGGTGGAAAACGATGCCGGGCAATTGCTGGTCGGCTTCGATCCCACCATGTTCGATTCTTTCGTTCGCTAATGGACCAGGTCCACCGCTTCCTGCTCGAAGACCTCGACATCCGCGGCGCGCTGGTGCAACTCGGGCCGTCCTGGGCGGCGATGAACAGCCGGCGCAACTACGCGGCGCCGGTGCGTGACCTGCTGGGCGAACTGGCCGCCGTCACGGCGCTGATCGGCAGCAACCTCAAGGCGCCGGGGCGCATCTCCTTCCAGCTGCAGGGCCACGGCGCGGTATCGATGCTGGTGATGGACTGCAACGAGCAGTTGCAACTGCGCGGCATGGCCAAGAGCGAACTGGCAGCGGAGGCCGCTGCCCATGTCACGGGTATCGAAGAACTGCTCGGCGACGGCCGCCTGGTGCTGACGCTGCAGCCGAAGGCGGCCGCAACGCCCTACCAGAGCGTGGTGCCGCTGGCCGGCAACAGCGTGGCCACCGTCTTCGAACACTTTCTCGAACAATCCGAGCAGCAACCGGCACGCCTGTGGTTGGCGGCCACCGCAGACACCGCCTGCGGCCTGTTCCTGCAGAAGCTGCCCAACGCCGACATCCTCGACCCCGACGGCTGGGACCGCATCGAGGCGCTGGCCGCCACGCTGCGCCCGGAGGAACTGCCGCTGCCACCGGAGACCCTGCTGACGCGCCTGTTCAACGCGGAAAACGTGCGCCTCTACCCGCCGCGGGAGGCCAGCTGGCACTGCCCGCGCGACGAGGAGAAAGTGCGCAACATGCTGCTTTCGCTCGGCCGCGAGGAAGTCGAAGCCATGCTCGAGGACGCCGAAGTCATCGCCGTCGAGGACGAGATCTGCGGCCACGAATACCGCTTCGGCGCCGAGATCATCGACGAGCTGTTCCCGCCCGACGGGCGGATTCTGCATTGATACAGAACCGCTCACCACAGAGACACAGAGAACGGCGAGAACTTCCCATCCCCATCCCGACCTTCCCCTTACCCATCTCCATCCCGGCCTTCCCCTTGAAGGGGAAGGAGTAGATATTGAACATCGACATCTCCGAGGAAGCGGGCGTCCGCTACCTGCACTTCGGTTCGAGCTGGATCCAGGGCGCGATGCGCATCGCGCGGCCCTTTGCGCTTGAGCTCGACTACACGCGCGAGATGATGGTGCCGCTGCTGCTGCACGGCGACGACTGGCCGCGGACCGTGCTGCAGATCGGCCTGGGCGCCGCCTCGGTGACCAAGTTCCTCCATCGCCACCGGCCGCAGGCGAAGATCACCGTGGTCGAGATCGACCCGCGCGTGGAAGCCGCGGCGCGGCAGTTCTTCAAGCTGCCCGACGACCCGCAGCGCATAAGCATCCGCCACAGCGACGGTGCCGATTTCGTCATCGACAGCCGGCGGCGCTACGACCTGATCCTGGTCGACGGCTTCGACGCGCAGGCGCGCACCGGACGGCTCGACACCCTGCCCTTCTACCTCGATTGCCGCGAACGGCTGGCCGACGACGGCCTGCTCTGCGTGAACCTGCTGTCGCGGCGCAAGGATTTTCGC
>JBIKKY010000021.1:0-50776 GCA_044360105.1 Sulfuritalea sp. | reverse complement strand
GCCGCTGCCGTCAAGACGCAGTTCGGCAAGCTGGCGAAATCCTGCGACAACTGCCACGACAAGTTCCGCAAAGAACTCAAGTAAAAGTATTGAACCGCGAAACGGCCGTCTACGGGCGGCCGTTTTCTGTTAACAACGGCCCACTTTTCAGGCTACCAGGCCGGCGTTTCGGTCGCCACTGGCGGTGGTGCAGGAATCCATGCACCGCTGGCGCCATAGACCGCCGCCAGACCAACCGCCAAAGCCACGCAAAAGGCCACAATACCGCCTCCTTTCGCCGTCTCGCCAGCGCCGACTTTCATCCCTGTCACCATGGGCATGATCAGGGTTTCCTTCCTGACGCGGACGTAAAACGCGATGGCGGCCAGATGGGCCAGCACCAGCAGAATCGTCAGCGGTTCGACCAGGCGATGAATGCCTGCCATCCGATCCGAGAAATCCTTGCCGACCAGCGCATACAGCGGACCCTCGAAAGCGATATCGTCGTTGGCGAACAAGCCGGTGGCCACCAGCAGCAGCAGGGTGCCCAGCATGGCCAGCACCGATAGTGCGCCGAGCGGATTGTGTCCTTCGCCCTGCCACCGCCCCTGCAGATAGTCCTTGATGGCGCCCGGTCCGCGCACGAACTGGGCAAAACGCGCATAGGTCGAGCCGATGAAGCCCCAGACCAGCCGAAACGCCAGCAAGCCGACCACCGTCAACCCGAAACGGCCGTGCCAGACCATGGCATTGCCGCCGATCTTGACCGAAACAAAGGAACCGACGATGCAGACCACCAGGGCCCAGTGAAAAATCCGGGTCGGCAGATCCCAGACGCGGAAGCGGTACATCAGACCACGGCTTCCTGCTTCTCGACCTTGGGCTGGACGAACTGCGCGCGCGACACGCCGAGCCACATCACCAGCGGGCTGGCGACCAGGACCGAGGAATAGATGCCGAAACAGATGCCGATGGTCAGGGCCAGCGCGAAGTAATGCAGCGCGGGGCCGCCGAAAATCAGCATCGAGGTGGCCATCATCTGCGTCGAGCCGTGGGTGATGATGGTGCGCGAAATGGTGCTGGTGATGGCGTGGTCGAGCACCTCGGGCGTGCTCATGCCGCGCTTCTTCTTGAAGGTTTCGCGCACCCGGTCGAACACCACCACCGACTCGTTGACCGAGTAACCCAGCACCGCCAGCACCGCGGCCAGCACCGGTAGCGAGAACTCCCACTGGAAAAAGGAGAAAAAGCCGAGGATGATCACCACGTCGTGCATGTTGGCGATGATGGCTGAGAGGGCGAAGCGCCACTCGAAGCGGAATGCCAGATAGAGCATGATGCCGATGACCACCAGCAGCAGCGCCAGGGCGCCGTCCTCGGCAAGCTCCTTGCCCACCTGCGGCCCGACGAACTCGACCCGCTTCAGCGTCGGAGCCGTGCCGTCGGCGCCGGCTTTCTGCAGCGAGGCCATGACCTGGTCGCCGACCTTGGAGCTTTCGCTGCCCTTCACCAGCGGAACGCGGATCAGCACATCGCGCGAGGAGCCAAAATTCTGCACCTGGGTATCGGTAAAGCCGTCGCCTTCCAGCTGCTTGCGGATTTGCGTCAGGTCGGCCGCCTGGGCGTAGCCAACTTCGATCAGCGTACCGCCTGTGAACTCGACGGAAAAATGCAGGCCGCGGGTGGCGAGGAAGAACACCGCCAGCAAAAAAGTGATCAACGAGATGATGTTGAACACCACTGCGTGACGCATGAAGGGGATGTCTTTGCGAATGCGGAAAAATTCCATGTCAGACTCCCGGCTTCCAGATTTGTCCAATGCTCACCGAGCCCAGTTTGCGCCGGTGTCCGTAGATCAGGTTGATCACCGCGCGCGAGACCACGACCGAGCTGAAGATCGAGGTCAGGATGCCCAGGCAATGCACCACGGCAAAGCCGCGCACCGGGCCCGAACCGAATATCAGCAGCGCGATACCGGCGATCAGGGTGGTGATGTTCGAGTCGACAATGGTCGCCCAGGCACGCTCGTAGCCGGCGGTGATCGATGCCTGCGGCGAATTGCCGGCGCGCAGTTCCTCGCGCACCCGCTCGTTGATCAGCACGTTGGCGTCGATCGCCATGCCCAGCGTCAGGGCGATGGCGGCAATGCCCGGCAGGGTCAGCGTCGCCTGCAGCAGGGACAGCAACGCGACAAGGAACAGCAGGTTGGCGGAGAGCGCGAACACCGATACCGCGCCAAAAAGCAGGTAGTACGAAGTCATGAACACGGAAATGGCGATGAAGCCCCACAGGGTCGAGCTGAAGCCCTTGGCGATGTTGTCGGCGCCCAGACTGGGGCCGATGGTGCGTTCTTCAATGATCTCCATCGGCGCCGCCAGCGATCCGGCGCGCAGCAGCAGCGCCACGTCGTTGGCTTCCACGGTGCTCATGCGGCCCGAAATCTGCACGCGGCCGCCGCCGATCTCGGTGCGGATCACCGGCGCGGTGACCACTTCGCCCTTGCCCTTTTCGATCAGCAGGATGGCCATGCGCTTGCCGACGTTGTCGCGCGTGACATCTTTGAAGATCCGGGCGCCGGCGGAATCGAGCGACAAATGCACGGCCGCTTCCTGGGTCTGGTTGTCGAAGCCCGGCTGGGCGTCGGTCAGGCGCTCGCCGGTGAGCACGACCTGCTTCTTAACCAGCAGGCCGCGCCCGCCGCGCTCGACATAATATTCCGTGCCTACCGGAGGCTGTCCCGCTGCGGCCTGCTCCATGATGCCGGGATTGGCGCTGGCTTCGTCATCGACCAGGCGCACTTCCAGCGTCGCCGTGCGACCGAGGATGTCCTTGGCCTTGGCGGTGTCCTGCACCCCGGGCAGTTGCACCACGATCCGGTCCGCGCCCTGCTGCTGGATCACCGGCTCGGCGACGCCGAGCTCGTTGATTCGGTTGTGCAGCGTGGTGATGTTCTGCTTGACCGCAAATTCCTGGATGCGTTTCTGCGCTTCCGGCTTGAGCGTCGCCACCAGCTTGAGGTCACTGCCATTCTGGGCGTCCACCAGCAGCAGGTCGGGCTGGCTGTCCGCCAGAGCGGCGCGCGCCTTGTCCCGGACATCGGCCTCGCGGAAGCGAATCACCACGGTTTGCCCTTCGCGGCCGACGCCGCCATGGCGGATGTTCTTGTCGCGCAGCAGGCTGCGCAGGTCGGCGCCGATCGAATCGAGACGCTTGGTCAGCGCGCCCTTCATGTCCACCTGCAGCAGGAAATGAACGCCGCCGCGCAGATCGAGGCCGAGATACATCGGCAGGGCATGAATGCCGGTCAGCCAGTTGGGGGAATCCGACACCAGATTCAGGGCCACGCTGTAGGTCGCATCCACCGCCAAGGGATTCACGGCCTTTTCGATCACATCCCTGGCCTTGAGCTGGGTATCGGTGTCGGCCAGGCGCACACGCACGCTGTTGAGGTCGAGCACCACCCCCTGCGGGGCGATCGAGGCGGCCTTGAGGGCCGCTTCCACCTGGGCCAGCAGCTTGGCGTCGACCTTGTGCGTCGACTTGACGCTGGCGACCTGCACGGCCGGGGCCTCGCCGAAAAAGTTGGGCAGGGTGTAGAGCAGTCCAAGCACCAGGGCGATCAGCACCGTGGCGTTTTTCCAGAGCGGGTAGCGATTCATGGCGTGGTGGCCGGCGGTGTCTTAACGTGAAATTGACGCAAAGCGATGAACGAAGTACCCCGTCATCCCCGAGCGCAGCGAGCTGACAGTCACCCCCGCCCGGGCGGGGGCCGGGGGGCAGGGGGCGTTATGTTGCTTTTGCGGCATTACAGGTTTTTCAACGTACCCTTGGGCAGCAACGCACCCACGGCGTTCTTCTGCAAGGTAATCACGACCGGGCCATCCTTGCCTTCCGCCACTTCGAGGCTCAGGTAGTTTTCACCCACCTTGGCAATGCGGCCGGTGATACCGCCCTGGGTAACCACTTCGTCGCCCTTGGCCAGTTCGCCGACCATTTTCTGTTGCTCCTTGGCCTTCTTCATCTGCGGCCGGATCATGACGAACCACAGCACGACAAACATCAGCAGGATGGGCAACATGCCCATCAGGCCACCGGTAGGATCTGCAGCGGCACCCGCCGCTTGCGCGTAAGCATTTGAAATCAGCACCATGAATCTCCAGGAATGTCGAAAAAAAAGCTGCCGAATTATACCTGCTCGCCGGCCCGTGCCCGATGGAAGCTGAGACGGAAGCCGGCAAAGTCGCCCTGCTCGATGGCGACACGCATTTCCGCCATCAAGGTCTGGTAGTAGAACAGGTTGTGGATGGTGTTGAGCCGGGCTCCCAGAATCTCGCCGATGCGGTGCAGGTGATGCAGGTAGGCCCGCGTGAAATTGCGGCAGGTATAGCAGCTGCAACTGTCGTCCAGCGGCCGCGTATCGGCCTTGTGCTGCGCGTTCTTGATCTTGACGTCGCCATGACGCGTGAACAACCAGCCGTTGCGCGCATTGCGCGTCGGCATCACGCAGTCGAACATGTCGATGCCCTGACCCACGGCGTAAACGAGGTCTTCCGGGGTGCCGACGCCCATCAGGTAGCGCGGTTTGTCCGCCGGCAGGCGCGGCGCCGTATGCGCCAGGATGCGCGCCATTTCCTCCTTGGGTTCGCCCACCGACAGACCGCCGATGGCAAAGCCGTCGAAGCCGATATCGACCAGCGTCGCCAGCGATTCGTCGCGCAACGCCTCATGCATGCCGCCCTGCACGATGCCGAACAGGGCATTCGAATTCCGCAAACGGTCGTGTTCGTCGCGCGAGCGCTGCGCCCAGCGCAGGCTGAGGCGCATCGAGGCTGCCGCCGTCGACAAGTCCGCCGGATACGGCGTGCATTCGTCGAAGATCATCGCGATGTCGGAATTCAGCACGTGCTGGATGCGCATCGATTCTTCCGGCGTCAGGAACAGCCGGTCGCCGTTGATCGGCGAGGCGAACCTGACGCCCTCCTCGCTGATCTTGCGCAGATCGCCCAGGGAAAACACCTGGAAGCCGCCCGAGTCGGTCAGGATCGGACCGCTCCAGCCCATGAAACGATGCAGCCCGCCGTGCGCGGCGACCACCTCCAACCCGGGCCGCAGCCAGAGATGAAAGGTGTTGCCGAGGACGATCGAAGCGCCCATGCCGACCAGTTCGTCGGGCGACATGGCCTTGACCGTGCCGTAGGTACCCACCGGCATGAAAGTCGGCGTTGGCGCCACGCCGTGCGCCAGGGTCAGCGTTCCGCGCCGCGCCGCGCCGTCGGTGGCGAGCAGTTCGAAGTTCATTGCGGCCGGCTCCGGTGCAGCAACATCGCATCGCCGTAACTGAAGAAGCGATAGCGGGCGGCAATCGCATGCCGGTAGGCGGCACGGATTTCGTCGAGCCCGGCAAAGGCCGACACCAGCATCAGCAGCGTCGACTTCGGCAGATGAAAATTGGTGATCAGCAGGTCGACCACGCGAAAGCAGAAGCCGGGCGTGACGAACAGCGCCGTGTCGCCGGCGCCGACTTTCATGTTCCCACCCAGCGCCGCCGATTCGAGCACGCGCAGGGACGTGGTGCCGACCGCCACGATGCGTCCGCCGCGTGCGCGGGTCGCCGCGATGGCGTCGGCCGTGGCCTGCGGCAAGACGTAGCTCTCGCTATGCATGCGATGCTGCGCGAGGTCGTCGACCCGCACCGGCTGGAAGGTTCCGGCACCGACATGCAACGTGACATGGGCGATTTCGACGCCTTTCTCGCGCAGCCTGGCGAACAGTTCGGGATCAAAATGCAGGCCCGCCGTCGGCGCCGCGACCGAGCCCTTTTCGCGCGCATACACGGTCTGGTAGCGCTCCTCGTCCGGCGCCTCCGCGGCGCGGTCGATGTAGGGTGGCAGCGGCAGGCGGCCGTGGCGCTCGACCAGTTCGGCGGCGTCGCCGGAAAAGCGCAGCCGATAGAACTCGCCATCGCGCCCCAGCACCTCGACATCGAGCGCGTCTTCCAGCCGCAGGCGACTTCCCGGCCGCGGCGGCTTGCTCGCCCGCAACTGCGCCAGCACAGTACTTTGATCGAGCAGGCGTTCGACCAAGATTTCGACCTGGCCGCCGCTTTCCTTGTGCCCCAGCAGGCGGGCATGCAGGACCCGGCTGTCGTTCAGCACCAGCAGGTCGCCGGCGCGCAGCCATTGCGGCAGATCGACGAAGTCACTGTCCGTGCGACGCTCGCCGTCTACCACCAGCAGGCGACTGGCCGAGCGTTGCGGCAAGGGTGTCTGGGCAACCAGTTCGGGCGGCAGCGCGTAGTCGAAATCGGCAAGTGTCAAGGACATCGGGATGGCGGGAGAATGCTTGGCAGCCGAAGGATGGCTGCCGGTCGTTGGCGTCATTCGGCCGCCATTCCGGCGACCGGCGCGAATAGTAGCAGAGCGCTATCCCCGCTCCGCCGCCCGCGGCTCAGGCAAGCCGGCGGCGCCGTTTTTCACGCGCCGGGATCGAGGTCGCCATGGCGCCTGAACGCCGCCAGATCGACCAGGATCAGTTGACCGTCCTGTTCATGGATCAGACCCTGGGCGGTCAGGTCGCGCATCACGCGGCTGACCATTTCCCGCGAAGCGCCGATCATCTTCGCAATATCCTGCTTGCTGAGCTTGTGCGTGACAACCTTGCGACCATCGACTGTGTCCGCCGACTCGAGCAACAGGCGCGCAACCCGCCCATAGACATCGAGCAGCGCCAGGCTTTCGATGTTGCGATCGGCCAGGCGCAAGCGCCGGGTCAGGTTGCGCATGATGAAAAGGGAAACCTCCGGGTTTTCCGCCAGGCAGCGCTTGAATTCCTCCTGACCGATCATCACCACTTCGCTGGCCTCGACCGCCAGCACCGTGGCCGAGCGTGGATGGTCGTCGAGTACCCCCATTTCGCCGAACAATTCTCCGGGACCAAGCAGGGAAAGGATGACCTCGCGCCCTTCCTCGTCGCTGACCTGAACCTTCAAGGCGCCAGAAATGACGAAGTAGATGTTGTCGGTACGATCGCCGGCATGCAGCACGACGGTATGGCGCGGAACGGTGCGCAGCATGGCCACGCGAGTCAGGGGCCTGAGGCTGTCGTCATCGAGCTTCTCGAAGATCGGCAGCGCGCGCAGGATGGTCAATGAAACACCGGCATTCGGCGGGGCCACAACATACCCTCCATAAAAAACTTGAACTGCACACTCAGAGGCAAGTGTAATCCGTATTGCCGGCCTCGCTCGGGCGGCTTTGCAAGTAGTTTTGGTGCCGGGGGGGGAAGTCGAATCCCCATGCCTTGCGGCGGCGGTGTTTGAGACCGCTACGTCTACCGATTCCGTCACCCCGGCCCGGGATGTCGCCGCCGGGAAAATCCCGGCGACGCGAGGCGCGAATTATCCGACAAACTCGGCCGTCCCACAATCTCCGTGGCCGACGGACCGGAAGCCGGCGGCACTGAAGCGATCGCGGGACCATGAGAAAAGAGCGCAAGGTCGCCCCTGAGATCGGGATCGAGACCGACGAACGAACACCAGGAGGCTGGCACCGTTCCCAATGCAGCCTATAATCAGCCAATGGTGCAGAGCAGCAATTTGAGCGGCATTACTCCCGCGCCCCGCTTGGCGGCTGTTTCGGTGGCTGCCATGGGCGTGGTGTACGGCGATATCGGCACCAGTCCGCTGTACACCATGAAGGAAGTCTTCAACGGCCCGCACGCGGTGGCGGTCACCCCGGACAACCTGCTCGGCATCCTCTCGCTGATCTTCTGGGCGCTGACCATTACGGTATCGCTCAAATACGTGATGTTCATCACCCGTGCCGACAATCGCGGCGAAGGCGGCATCATGGCGCTGACTTCGCTCGCGCTGCGCTCGCAGGGGGCCGGACCGCGCATGTTGTGGCTGATGTCGATACTGGGCATTTTCGGCGCCGGTCTGTTTTACGGCGATGCCGTGATTACGCCCGCCATGTCGGTACTTTCCGCGGTAGAAGGGCTGGAAGTCGCGACGCCGATGTTCAAGCCCTATATCGTACCCATTGCCATCGGCATCCTCTGCGGCCTGTTCATCTTTCAGCCGCGCGGCACCGCCAGCGTCGGTGCCCTGTTCGGACCGGTGATGCTGTTCTGGTTCGGCACGCTCGGCGTGCTGGGCATCTGGAACATCCTCAAGCACCCGGATGTCATCGCCGCCATCAACCCGTGGTACGCCGTGCACTTCTTCCTCGAAAACCGCGGCCACGCCTATCTCGCCCTCGGCGCAGTGGTATTGGCGATCACCGGCGGCGAGGCGCTGTATGCCGACATGGGACATTTCGGCCGGCGCTCGATCAAGTGGGCATGGCTGGGGTATGTGTTTCCCTGCCTGTACCTGAACTACCTCGGCCAGGGTGCGCTGATCCTAGACAATCCGGCCGCAGTGAAGAATCCATTCTTCATGCTGGTCCCGCAAGAACTGCTGTATCCCATGGTCGCCCTGGCGACGGCCGCGGCCGTCATCGCCTCGCAGGCGGTCATTTCCGGCGCCTTCTCGCTGACCAGCCAGGCCATGCAGCTCGGCTATTGCCCGCGGATTCACGTCCGGTTTACCTCGGAACGCGAAAAGGGCCAGATCTACATCCCCAACATCAACTGGCTGTTGCTGCTGGCCGTGATCATCCTCGTGCTCGGCTTCAAGTCATCGTCGAACCTGGCGTCCGCCTACGGCATCGCCGTCACCCTGACCATGATGATCGACACGCTGCTGGCCTTTGTCGTGGTGCGTGCCCTGTGGAACTGGAACTGGCTGCAGGCCGGGCTGTTCCTGGCGCTGTTCCTGATCGTCGACTTCGCCTTCTTCTCGGCCAACCTGGTCAAGGTGTTCGACGGCGGCTGGTTCCCGCTGGCCCTCGGTCTGGGCATATTCGTCCTGTTCGCCACCTGGAAGCGCGGCCGCACCCTGCTCTATGAAAGGCTGCAGCAGGACTCCATGCCGCTCGACGCCTTCCTCGCCAGCCTGGAGTACGGCGGCCCGCATCGCGTCGCCGGCACCGGCATATTCATGACCACGCGCCCCGACGGCGTGCCGCGGGCCATGCTGCACAACATGCTGCACAACAAGGTACTCCACGAACGGGTCATCCTGCTCAACGTCGACATGCAGGACATTCCCCATGTCGATGAAGCCGAGCGGATTCTGGTCGAGCCGCTCAGCAACGGTTTCTACCGCGTCATCCTGAAATATGGCTTCAAGGACGATCCCAATATTCCCCTGGCGCTGGAGCTTTGCGGCGGGCATGGCATGGCGCCGGTCGAAATGATGGAAACCTCTTTCTTCCTCGGCCGCGAAACCATCGTTCCCAACCGGGTGCCGGCCATGCCGCTGTGGCGGCAGATCCTGTTCATGTGGATGTTTCGCAACGCCGGCACGGCAACGGACTTCTTCAAGCTCCCGACCAATCGCGTGGTGGAACTCGGGACCCAGATAAAGCTTTGAGCAAGATCCTGGCGCTGGCGCGACCCGCAAGAACCGACACTGCGCGTCGCGACACTGTGGCGCTAAACTGCCGAACTGGACTTTTAAAACTCATTCCGCCGGAGCCAACGTGACGCCGTCCAAGGAAGAACTTCAAGCCAAGGCGAGGCACTTCGCCAATACGGTATTCGTGATCGGGGCCGGAGTCATCATGCTGGCCGCCTCCCTGCTGCAACCCCATGCGCTGAAATGGATGGGGCCGGGCATGGGCGAACACTTTCCCTTCATCGCGGCCACCATCTTCATCTTCCTGCTGGCTTCGAAAAGATCGGACTTCGCGCTGTTTGCGCTGGGGCGCCAGTGCCGGAAGTACGGCCACGTCCCGGGCGAGGATTCGTCGGTGTGCGCGCGCTGTTTTCAGGCCATCGGGGACCGGAAGCGCCCGTGACCCAACGGGACAGCGCCGGATTATCTCGAGTCGCGGAGAATATCTTCGGCCTCTGATCGGGGCCCTTGCCTGGAGCAGGCGGCAAAAGTCGGCGCTGGCGGTACGGCGCGGCACATGAGGTCCGGCGACGCGCCCGAGGATCATCTGCTCGACCTCGAAGCCGGCAAAGCAGGCCGGGTGGTTCCGAACTCCAGCTTCGGCAGCTTCAGCAGGCCGGGTTCGCCGCCTCCGACCGGAGCGACAGGTTAAAGCACGGCCATGCCGTCTTCGCACGGGCGACAGGATTCATGTCCTCGCACAGTCCACCCAGCGCTGCCTCGTCGTGATTGCCCCTGACCAGCAGCGCGCCTTTCGCCGCATGGTCGGCCAGCAGGGCTAGGCAGGTGACGGGATCGGCGCCATAGCCCACCAGGCCGCCGAGAAAGGCATGCATGCCGGCGCCCTCCCGTTCGGCATGGGCCAGGCAGGCCCTCACGGCTTCGAGGTTGGCGTGGATGTCCGATAGAACTGCAATCTTCATGGAGGTATCAGTCCGGCTTGTTGCAGCGCGGTACTGAAATGCTAACCCGCATTGAATCAGGCCGTCTAATTTCCGCATCACCGCAGGTGATTTGCAAAACGCTGCAAAGCACGAAACAATGCGCCGACTTGGGTGAAAGATATATATACTTAAAATTAAACACGTGACATAGGAGAAACTGATTTCATGAATACAACTCGCAGAACCGTTCTCAAGGGCGCCACCGCCAGTGGCGTGCTGGCCGGCCTGATCGCCGCCGGCGCCTTGCGCCCGACGCAAGTAATGGCCGCCGAGTGGAACAAGGCCGCCTTCGAAGCCAAGGACACGGCCGGTGCCTTGAAGGGCCTCGGCGCCGGATCCCCGGCCGACAGCAAGGACCTGATACTCAAGGCTCCCGACATCGCCGAAAACGGCGCCGTGGTGCCGGTGGACGTGGTCAGCAACATTCCCAAGACCACTTCGATTGCGATCCTGGTTGAAAAAAACCCGCTGCCGCTTTGCGCATCGTTCGAATTTGCCAATGGCGCCCTGGCCGAGGCTTCGGCGCGCCTGAAGATGGGCCAGACATCACTGGTCAAGGCCGTCGCCAAGGCCGACGGCAAGTTCTACACGGCGCAAAAAGAAGTCAAGGTCACCGTCGGCGGCTGCGGCGGCTAAGTAAATACTACGGACAAAAGGAAAACACCATGGCAGATCCGATGAAAATTCGCGCCCAGTTGAAGGGTGACGTGACAGAAATTCGCGTCCTGATGGGACACCCGATGGAAACCGGCCAGCGCAAGGATGCGGCCGGTGCCACCGTGCCGGCCCATTTCATCCAATCGATGACGGTCGATGTCGGCGGCAAGAGGGTGGTCGACGGACAGATCGCCACCGCGGTATCGCGCAACCCGGTCTTTGGCTTCAAGGTCAAGGGTGCCAAGGTCGGCGACAAGGTCGTCGTCAGCTGGGTCGATAACAAGGGCGACAAGAGGACCGACGAAGTTGCCGTAGCTTAAAAGTTTCATCCGCAAATAAAAATTGGGACGGGACACACCCGCCCATTCCTTGACAGGAGGAGTCCATGAAGCAAAAGATCATCGGCGCGCTCTGCGCCGTGGCGGTGATGGGCGGCGCGTTCGCCCAGACCCCGGCCAAGAAGCCGGCGACCAAGCCGGCGGCCAAGGTCGCTGCCGCGCCGGCAGCGGAAGAAAAGGATGCCGCCACGCTGGAATTCGAGAAGTTTCGCGCCGAAATGGAAGACAGCAACCCGGCCGAACTCTTTGAAATGAAGGGCCAGGAACAATGGAAGACCAAGCGCGGCCCGAAGAACGTGTCGCTGGCCGAGAGCTGCGATCTGGGCCAGGGCGTCGGCAAGGTCGACGGCGCCTATGTGAAGATGCCGCGCTATTTCGCTGACGCGGATGCGGTGATGGATGCCGAACGGCGCATCGTCTGGTGCATGGTCGAGAAGCAGGGCTTCAAGTTCGACGATATCGCCAAGCAGCCTTTCGCCAACGAAACCAGGACTCCCGACATCACCAACCTGGTCACCTACGTCGCCACCCATTCGCGCAACATGAAGATCGCCGTGCCGCTCAATGATCCCAAGGTGCGCGCGGCGTATGAAGTTGGCAAGGAGATAGCCGCCTATCGTGCCGGCCCCTATGACTTCTCCTGCAACACCTGCCACGGGGTGGAAGGCAAGCGCATCCGCATGCAGAACCTGCCCAACCTCAGCACCCCTGCGGGCGCGCTCAAAGGCGTTCAGGGCTGGCCGGGCTATCGCATGACCGGCGGCGTGATGCTGACCCACCAGTGGCGCATGGGCGACTGCTTCCGCCAGCAGCGCTTCCCGCAACCGCAATACGCCTCTGATGCGGTCGCTTATCTGCTGACCTACATGACCGGCACCGCCAACGGCCAGGTCTACAAAGGCCCGGGCATCAAGCGCTAACAGGGAGACAGACATGATCAAAACCATTTTTCTGGCCACCGCCGTGGCCTTGCCTCTCCTGACCGTCGCTGTTCCTGCCGCTGCGGATGGCGACTATCGCGCGCAGGCGATCGCCGTAATCAAGAAGGACTTCAAGCCGCGTGGGCAGGCCGGCCTCGACCGGCTGGCGGAGGACGGCGTGCAGGCGATCTGCAATCGCACCGGCAACAAGCCGCCCGAATACATCGAGAAGGCAATGAACGCCGACCAGTTGGCGGCCGTCAAGCTTCCTGCCGACGGCAAGTTGATGGGGGACTGGAAGGAAGGCGAAAAGATTGCCCAAAGCGGACGCGGCTTCACCTGGACCGACAATCCGGGCCTGCCGGTAGGCGGCAACTGCTACAACTGCCACAAGATCGCACCCAAGGAAACCTCCTACGGCACGATCGGACCGAGCCTGTATCAATTCGGCAAGCTGCGCGGCAACACGGCCGAGATCCAGAAATACACCTACAGCAAGATCTGGAATGCCAAAGCCTTCAACTTGTGCTCGGAAATGCCGCGCTTCGGGCATGCCGGTGCGCTGACGGAAAAACAGGTCAAGGACCTGGTGGCCTTGTTGCTCGATCCCGAATCGCCGGTCAACAAATAAGTCGCGTCATCCGGAAAAGCCTGGCCGCGGCCAGGCTTTTTTTCTACCCAAGGAGTCTGCAATGTCTTCGATGAACCGTCGCGAATTCCTGCAAATCCTGGCCGCCGCTTCGGCGGCCGGATTTGCCCTCGATGCACGCTCTGTCTGGGCCGCCGGCAAGGGCGACAGCCTTTACGAACTGAAGAAATTCGGCAACGTCCATCTGCTGCATTTCACGGATTGCCACGCGCAGCTCCTGCCCATTCATTTCCGCGAACCGAGTGTCAATATCGGCATCGGCGATGCGCAAGGCAAAGCGCCGCACCTGGTCGGCGAACATCTGCTCAAGGCCTTCGGCATCAAACCGGGTGGCATCGAAGCACACGCCTTCACCTACCTGAATTTCGAAAAAGCGGCAAAGACCTACGGCAAGGTCGGCGGTTTTGCCCACCTCGCCACGCTGGTCAAGCGCCTGCGCGCCGGGCGCCCCAACGCACTCTTGCTCGACGGCGGCGATACCTGGCAAGGCTCGTACACGGCCTTGCAGACCAAGGGCCAGGACATGGTCGACGCCTGCAAGCTGCTCGGCGTCGATATCATGGCTGGTCACTGGGAATTCACGCTCGGCGACAAGCGCGTATTGGAAATCGTCGAAAAGGATTTCAAGGGAAAGATCGATTTCGTCGCCCAGAACATCAAGACCAGCGACTTCGGCGACAAGGTCTTCGAACCCTACAGCCTGCGCGAGATGAACGGGGTGAAAGTCGCCGTGATCGGCCAGGCCTTCCCCTACACGCCGATCGCCAACCCGCGCTGGATGGTGCCGGAATGGACCTTCGGCATCCAGGACGACAACATGCAAAAGACGGTCGATGAGGCGCGGGCGAAGGGCGCCCAGGTCGTCGTCCTGCTCTCACACAACGGTATGGACGTCGACCTCAAGATGGCGAGCCGCGTTACCGGCATCGATGCCATCCTTGGCGGCCACACCCATGACGGCGTGCCGCAACCCGCCGTGATCAAGAATGCGGGCGGTCAGACCCTGGTCACCAATGCCGGATCCAACGGCAAGTTCCTCGGCGTGCTCGATTTCGACGTCAAGAACGGAAAGATTTCAGACTTCCGCTACAAGCTGCTGCCGGTGTTTTCCAACCTGCTGCCGGCCGATGCCGAGATGGCGGCGCTGATCGACAGGGTGCGCGCACCGCACAAGGCAAAGCTCGAAGAAAAGCTCGCCGTCTCCGAGGGCCTGCTCTACCGCCGCGGCAATTTCAACGGCAGTTGGGACCAGTTGATTCTCGACGCCATCATGGAAGTTCAGGGCGCCGACATCGGTTTCTCGCCCGGTTTCCGCTGGGGCACCACGATCCTGCCAGGCCAGGCGATCACCTTCGAACACCTGATGGACCAGACCGCGATCACCTATCCGAGCGCGACGCTCACCGAGATGAGCGGCGAACAGATCAAGACCATCCTCGAGGACGTCGGCGACAACCTGTTCAATCCCGACCCTTACTACCAGCAGGGCGGCGACATGGTGCGTGTCGGCGGCCTGCGATACACCTGCGACCCCAACGCGAAAATCGGCAACCGCATCCAGGACATGCGCCTCAACGGCAAACCACTGGGCGCCGACAAAAAATACAAAGTGGCCGGCTGGGCGCCCGTGGCCGAAGGCGCCAAGGGCGAGCCGGTATGGGATGTCGTGGCGCGCTACCTGCGCGACAAGAAGACCATCACACCGCGCAAGCTGAACCAGCCCAAACTGCTTGGCATGAAGGGAAATGCGGGACTTGCCGGCTGATGCCGGCGGCACAAACAATTGAAACCTGCAGGCGCAAGCGACCAGCGTCGCTTGCGCCATCTGTTGCGGGATGCCCGGTCAGGGCTTGATGTAGGCGAAGCCGCCGCGTGCCTGCAGCTTGGCGATTTCGGCGACGCCCGAAGGTACAAAGACGGACTCCGGAATGAACTGCTTGCGATCCAGCTTGCGGTTCTTCAGGGTGATCTCGCAGACATCGAATGTCACTCCTTGCGCAGCCAGCGTTTCCACCGCGACGTTGTACGGATTGCCGTTCTTGTCCTTGGCGCCTTCCATCAGGAAGTCGACGCCCTGGGCGTGCGTAACGACGACAATTTTCGCCTGCGGATTCACTTCGAGATGATTGCCGATGTTGCGCAAAGCCGCAGTTGCGTTTACGGCATCGTTAACGTGATAAACCACCTTGTCCGGATGGTTGTCGGCAAACGCTACGCCACTGCCGAGAAGCAGGGAAGCTGCCGCCAGTGCCGTTGCAAGAACGCTTGTCATTCTGTTCATGTCTTCTCCTTTGGGTTGGGGCCGGGTCGCGGCCCCGATTTGTTTTAGTCCTGAAACATTACTCGCATTGAATGGCGGCATCAAGCCCGTGCCATACATGCTGATTATGCAAAGCGTAATTTTGGCTATGCCGGCAAACCCGGTCGGCTGGCTGCGGCAACATTTGCTTGCAAGGCCGCGCGCGGAGTACTCGCCGGCGTCGGCTAGAATTGCCGCATGAAAAAGCGTTCGCTCGTGATTTTCCTTGCCGTGCTTGCCGTCGTCGGTGCCGGCGCCTACGCCGCATGGCAGACATGGGACCGCGCCGGCGATGCGCCGAAATACAAAATAGCCAAGGCCGAGTCCGGTCCGCTCACCGCCTCCGTAGCGGCCACCGGTACCTTGAATCCGGTGGTTTCGGTTCAGGTCGGATCGCAGGTCTCGGGGCAGATCAAGGAAATCCTGGTCGACTTCAACTCACCGGTGAAGTCCGGCCAGTTGATCGCCCGCCTCGACCCGGAAACCTATCAGCACCGCGTGCGCCAGGCGGAAGCGGACGTCGATGCGGCCCGCGCCGCCCAGGGCGTGCAACAGGCCGAAGTGTCGCGCGCCCGCGCCAACCTGTCCAACGCCCAGCGCGACTACGAGCGCAAGAAGACCCTGGTCGAGAAGAACTTTATCTCCCCGGCCGAACGCGATACGGCGCAGAACACGCTGGACGCCGCCCGCGCCTCCCTGGCCTCGGCCGAAGCGCAGGTGAAGAACGGCGAGGCCATCGTGCGCCAGCGCGAAGCCCAGCTCGCAGCGGCCCGTGTCGACCTGGAGCGCACCTCGATCAAGGCGCCGGTGGATGGCATCGTGGTCAAGCGCAGCATCGAACCCGGGCAGACCGTGGCGGCCAGCCTGCAGGCGCCGGAGTTGTTCGTCATCGCCAAGAACCTGACCGACATGCAGGTGGAAACCTCGATCGACGAGGCCGACGTCGGCCGCGTGCGCCTCGGGCAGAAGGCCGGGTTCACCGTGGATGCCTTCGCCGGCCGTCATTTCGAGGGCGAGGTGCGGCAGGTGCGCAAGGCCGCCACCGTGGTTTCCAACGTCGTGACCTACACCGTGGTCATCTCGGCGGCCAACCCCGATCTCGGCCTGCTGCCGGGGATGACGGCCAACGTGCGCATCGTCACCGCGCAGAAGGACAAGGTACTCAAGGTGCCCAATGCGGCGCTGCGCTTTCGCCCGACGAACGGTAGCGACGAAAAGAAGGCTGCGGCCGCCGTGTCGCCGGCGCCGACTGCTTCACCCGCCGCTGCGAGCAGTGGCGGCGCAGGCGTTGGCGGTCTTGCCCGGCAGCGCGAGCGCCTGGTCTCGGAACTCAAGCTCGACACCGCCCAGCAAGCAAAGGTCGACGCCATCTTCGACGCCATGCGAGACAAATTCCAGGCCGCACGCGACCTGCCCGAAGCGGATAAGGGCAAGGCACAGGAACGCAATCGCGCCGAAATCCGCGAACGGGTTTCGGCGCTCCTTACGGCGGAGCAAAAGAAACAGTACGACGCAATGGTCGGCGAGGCGCAGGCTGTGCGTTCCGGCGGCGGCGGTAGCGGGCGCATCTGGGCCATCGGCGAGGACGGCAAGGCGAAGGCAATCGAGGTTCGTCTCGGCCTGACCGACGGCAGCATGACCGAGATCGTATCCGGCGACATCAAGGACGGCCAGGAAGTGATCATCGGACAGCAAGCCGCGCCAAAGGCTTCCGGCATGCCCGGCCCGCGGTTGTTCTAAAAGTTGCCGTATGAATGCTCCGCTGATCCGGGTCGAACAATTGACCAAGGATTACGTCATGGGCAGCAACCTAGTGCCGGCATTGTGCGGCGTCACGCTCGACATTGCCGCCGGTGAGTTCGTCGCCGTGATGGGCCCTTCCGGTTCCGGAAAATCCACGTTCATGAACCTGCTGGGCTGCCTGGATCACCCCAACGGCGGCAGCTACCGGCTCGACGGGCAGGAAGTCTCGGCGCTTTCGGGAGACGAACTGGCGGCGGTACGCAACCGCAAACTGGGTTTCGTCTTCCAGCACTTCAACCTGCTGGCCCGCACCTCGGCGCTGGACAACGTCGCCTTGCCGCTCCTGTATGGCAATGTGCCGGCCTCGGAGCGCCGACAAAGGGCAGAACGGCGACTGAGCCAGATCGGCCTGGCCGAACGCATGGACCATCATCCGGCACAGCTTTCCGGCGGCCAGCAGCAGCGCGTGGCGATCGCCCGCGCACTGGTGAATGATCCGCAACTGGTGCTCGCCGACGAACCCACCGGCGCGCTGGATTCACGCACCAGCGTCGAGATCATGGCTCTGCTGCAACAGCTCAACCGCGAGGGCATCACCATCGTCGTGGTGACGCACGAGCATGACGTCGCCGACTTCGCCGGCCGCATCATTTCCTTTCGCGACGGCAAGGTCATCGAAGACAAGGCCAACGCCGCCAACGACGCGGCGGCGCTGCTCGGATGAATTTCGCCGCGACACTGCGCATCGCCCTGCTCGCGCTGCGCGTGAACAAGATGCGCTCGGCGCTGACCATGCTCGGCATCATCATCGGCGTCGCCGCCGTGATCGTCATGATCGCTGTCGGCAATGGTGCCCAGGCGCGCGTCGAGGACCAGATCCGCAGCCTCGGCTCCAACATCATCATGGTGCTCTCCGGCTCGATGACCTCGGGCGGTGCCCGCGGCGGCAGCGGTTCGCAGCCGACCATCACCGAGGAGGACGCCTACGCGCTGAACCGCGAGATCGAGGAAATCCAGGCTGCCGCGCCGTCCCTGCGTGGCAGCGGACAGGTAGTGGTGGGCAATGCCAACTGGTCCACTGTCTTCTACGGCACCTCGCCGGAGTATCTTGAAGTCCGCGAATGGGCGGTAGTTGAAGGACGCGGCTTCGAGCAGGCGGAAGTCAACGGTGCCGCCAAGGTGGTGCTGCTGGGACAGACCGTGGCAAAAAATCTCTTCGGCGACGCCAGCCCGATCGACCAGGTGGTCCGCGTACGGAAGGTGCCGCTCACCGTGATCGGCCTGCTCGACCGCAAGGGGCAGAACATGATGGGCCAGGACCAGGACGACATCATCCTGATGCCGATCAGCACGGCCAGGAAGCGCGTGTTCGGATCGGCGCAGCAGGCCAAGAGCCGCAGCGTGGGATCGATCATGGTCAAGGTCAAGGATGGCGCCGACATGGGCGCGGCGGAAGCGCGCATGCGCGAACTGCTGCGCCAGCGCCATCGCCTGCAAGCGGGACAGGACGACGACTTTTTCGTGCGCAACCTGTCCGAAATGCTCCAGGCCCAGGAAGCCTCCTCGAAGGTGATGTCGCTGCTGCTGGCGGCCGTCGCCTCTGTCTCGCTGCTGGTGGGCGGCATCGGCATCATGAACATCATGCTGGTCTCGGTCACCGAGCGCACGCGCGAGATCGGCCTGCGCATGGCCGTCGGCGCGCGCGCCCGGGACATCCTGACCCAGTTCCTGGTCGAAGCCGTCACGCTGTCGCTGATCGGCGGCGCCATCGGCATCCTGCTCGGTGTCGGCGGCGCCATGGCGATTGCCGAACTCGCCGGCTGGCGCACCGAACTTTCGGGAAGTTCGATCGTGCTCGCCGCGGGCTTTGCCGGCGCGATCGGCATATTCTTTGGTTACTATCCGGCAAAAAAGGCCTCGCGCCTGTTGCCCATTGAAGCATTGCGCTACGAATAAGCGGAGAACGCATGGCTGAAGAAATCGAACTCAAACTGGCCCTGGCCGAGGAACACCAGGCGCGCTTCCTGCGGCACCCGTTGCTGAAGCAGGCACTCCGGCGCCATGTCGAGACCCTCGACAACATCTATTACGACACGGAGGACCTGTCCCTGCGTCGCCGCGGCATCGGCCTGCGCCTGCGCCGCAAGGGGCACCTCTGGCTGCAGACCGTCAAGCTGGCCGGAGCCTCGACCGCCGGCCTGTCGAGCCGACCCGAGTGGGAGACTCCCTACAGCGGAAACTTCGATTTTTCCGCCATCGAACAGGTGGCGGTGCGCGACTGGCTGCAGCGGCCGAAACTGCTGGCGCGCATCGTGCCGATCTGCGAAACGCGTTTCCGCCGGATCACCTGGGAATTTGCGGCCCGCCCCGGCAAAGTCTTGTTGACGCTGGATCGTGGCTGGATCGTCGCCAACGGCCGCCGCGAACCGATCTCCGAGGTGGAACTGGAACTTGCCGGGGCGCCGGTGCATGCCATCTTCGCGGTCGCCACGCAGCTCGCCCAGCGCGCGGCCCTGACGCCGGCGGTATTGTCCAAGGCCGAACGCGGCTATCGCCTCCACACCGGGGCGCCGCCGACACCGTTCAAGGCCGGGACCGTTGCCCTTTCGGCGACGATGCCGCCCGGCGAAGCCTTTCGTCGGATCGCCCTGTCCTGCCTCGAACACCTGCAGCAGAACCATCACGGGGCGCTGACCAGCGACGATCCGGAGTACATCCACCAGATGCGCGTCGCCACGCGCCGGCTGCGCGCCGCCCTCAGGCTGTTTGCACCGATACTGCCGGACGGCCTTGCCGACTCCCTGCAACTGCCGCTCGCCGCCCTGATGACGCACCTCGGCCGCGCGCGCGACCTTGACGTGCTGCTGACCGAAATTGCCAACCCGGTGTTGAGTGCGCTGCCCAATGAACCGCGCCTGCCGGCGCTGGCCAGCGACATCACCAACCGCCGCTACACCGCGCGTGCGCAGGCGCTGGCACTGCTTGCGACGCCTGACTATGGCCGCACGCTGCTGGCCGCGCTCGAATCGCTGCACCCGGAACCGACGGACGCCGCCGGTGACGCGATACCCCTGCAGGGCTTCGCCACGGAACGATTGCGGCGCCTGCGCAAAAAACTGCGCAGGCTGGCTGCGGCAGCCTGTCTCGAAGAACCGGCCACGCTGCATGCCCTGCGCATCGGCGTCAAGCGCCTGCGCTATGCGCTGGAGTTCTTCGCGCCGCTGGGTCGCAAACGCGCCTTCGCGCCGGCATTGCAGCGACTTGCCGCGATCCAGGACACCCTGGGCCAGCTCAACGACCTGGCCAATGCCGGCGCCCTGCTGATGGATTGCGCGGGCGACGACCCCCGCCTGCGCGAGGCCGTCACGCTGATCGGCGGCTGGCACGGCCCCCGCTACGCGGCTTTGCTCAAAAGCATCACGCCCGAGCTTGCCCGCCTGACCCGGCTGCGCCTGCCGCCGCTTGCATCCGCTTAACTGATTCGCAACAATAAGACGGCATGATCGGCCGCACATTGGAGACACGACTATGGAATTGATACTCTGGCGCCATGCGGAAGCCGAAGAAGGCGACGGCAGTCTTCCGGATGGCAAGCGACGCCTTACCGCACGCGGAGAGAAGCAGGCAAAGAAAGTTGCGCTCTGGCTGCAACGGAATCTACCGCGCAAACGGAAAATTCTCGTCAGCCCCGCAGAACGCACCCAGCAAACCGCTCACGCCCTTGAATTGCCCTATGAGATCGAGCCGCAGCTCGGTCTCGGGGCTTCTGCCAGGGACCTGCTCAAGGCGGCCGGCTGGCCCGATCAGGGCGGCGCCGTGCTGATCGTCGGCCATCAGCCGACCCTGGGGCGTGTGGCCGCGCTGCTGCTCGGTGACAAGGAAGCTGACTGGCCGGTCAAGAAGGGCGGCATCTGGTGGTTTGCCCGCCGGGAACGCGACGGCGAGACACAAACCATCCTGCGCGCGGTGCTCAACCCGGATTTCTCCTGATTTCGCAGGGCAGCTGCCGGCGCAGGGCATGATACCGGTTGCGGAAACCGGCATCTTTTGATATTTTAGGCATCGATATATCAACCGGGCTGCGCATCCCAGCGCCATATACCAATGTCAAAACAATCCGCCGCCACCGATACCGAAACACGCGCCACCTCGGAACATGCGCCCGATTTGAGGCTATGGCTGCGCACGCTGGCCTGCACCAACCTGATCGAGAACTATATCCGCTCGCGCCTGCGTGCCGAATTCGACATCACGCTGCCGCGCTTTGACCTCATGGCCCAGCTGGAACGCTCGCCGCAGGGCCTCAAGATGGGCGAACTGTCCAAGCGCATGATGGTGACCGGCGGCAACGTGACCGGCATTACCGACCAGTTGGTCGCCGAAAAGCTGGTAGTCCGCGAAGACAGCCCCAAGGACCGCCGCGCCTACATCGTCAAGCTGACGCCGGAAGGGCGTCGCAGCTTCCGCAAGATGGCCGAAGCCCATGAGACCTGGGTGGTCGACCTGTTCGCCGGCATGGACGAGAAGCAGCGCGGCCAGTTGTATGACCTGCTGGCGGCCCTCAAGGCCAGCGCTACCAAGGTGGCGGCGAAGAAGTAATTCGCTGCCTGCTGCTCAGAGTTGTGAAGAAATCGTAGCGAGCGGGCCGCAGCGGGGTGCGGTCGGAGCGCAGCTTCCGGAATGTACGTCGTTGTACATGAGGATAGCGAGCACCGCCCAAGCCCCGATCCGGCACGCACAGTAGATTTATTCATAAGCTCTCAGGGCGCCGGATTGCTGTAGCGCAGGTGCAGCGATTCGATCTGCTGCAATAGATCATCACCAAGTGATGTCTCGCAAGCAGAGATATTCTCCCCAAGTTGATCCAGCGTTGTGGCGCCGATGATCGTGCTGGCCACAAACGGCCGCGAAGCGACAAAACCCAGCGCAAGCTGCGCCGGCGTCAGGCCGTTGGCGCGAGCCAGTTCCGCATAGGCCGCGACAGCAGGCTGCACGTTGGGCTTGGAGTAGCGCTGGGCGAAGCCCGGGAACAGATTCAGCCGGCCGCCGGCCTGCGGATCGGCCAGATACTTTCCCGACAGCAGGCCGAATGCCAGCGGCGAATAAGCCAGCAGGCCCACGCTCTCGCGAAAGCCGATCTCGGCCAGACCCGCTTCCCAGGTCCGGTTCAGCAGGCTGTATGCGTTCTGTACCGAAACCACGCGCGGCAAGCCGTGCTTCCCGGCCTGATGCAGGAACTCCATCACGCCCCACGGCGTCTCGTTGGACAGGCCGACATGGCGCACCCGTCCCTCCCTGACCAGTTCGCCCAGTGCCGCCAGGGTTTCTTCCAGCGGAACGAAGGCGCGCTCCTTTTCTGGCTCGAACCGGTACTGGCCGAACAGCGGCGTGTTGCGATCCGGCCAATGCAACTGATACAAATCCACGTAGTCGGTTTGCAGGCGCGCCAGCGAGCCTTCGATGGCCGTGCGGATGTTCTTCCTGTTGAATGCCAGTTCGCCGTTGCGTATCCATTTCAGGCTGCGGCCGGGGCCGGAAATTTTTGTAGCGAGGACGATCTTGTCGCGCGCCTGGCGCTTGAGCCAACTGCCAATGAAGGTCTCCGTCTTGCCATAGCTTTCGGCATTCGGCGGCACCGAATACATCTCCGCGGTATCGATGAAGTTGATGCCATGGGCCAGCGCAAGGTCGAGCTGGCAGTGGGCATCCGCCTCGCTGTTCTGGGTGCCGAAAGTCATGGTGCCGAGACAGATCCGGGAGACCTCGAGGTCGCTGTTGCCGAGCTTCGCGTAGTGCATCGCCGCCGTTTCCTTTTTGTCGGAGAGGACGCTATTCTATGGCGACAACAAACCGGACAAAAAAACCCGAGGCCTGCCCATGCTGACCCCGCAACAACTCGAGCACGAGTACAACGCCCGCGCCGCAATTCCCGACCATCCGCAGATCTTCGAACGCTGGCGCGCCGAATCACGCACCGCCCGCGACGAGTTGCGCTGCGATGCGGACTATTACTTCGGCCCGTCGCCGGCCGAGACCCTCGACCTCTATCCCGCTGCGGGGCCGAACGCGCCGCTGCTGGTTTTCATCCATGGCGGCTACTGGCGCTCGCTCGACAAGCAGGATTTTTCCTTCCTCGCACCGGCCTTCGTTGCTGCCGGGGTCGCTGTGGCCATGCCCAACTACGGCCTCGCGCCGGCAACCCCGATCGTAGAAATGGTGCGACAGATGTTGCGCGCGATGGCTTGGCTTTACCGCCACGTGCCGGAACTCGGCATCGACCGGCGCCGCATCGTGGTGGCCGGGCATTCGGCCGGTGCGCATCTCGCCGCCATGATGCTGGCCGCCGACTGGCCGCGCATGGCCGGCGACCTGCCGCGCGACATGCTCAGTGGCGCCGTTTGCATTTCCGGACTGTATGACCTGCAACCCCTGGTCCGCGCGCCCTTCCTGCAGCAAGACCTCAAGCTCGACGAAGCGTCCGCGCGAATTGTCAGCCCTGTCCGCTACCGGCCCGGCAACGCCATACCCCTGATCACCGCCGTCGGCGGCCTTGAGAGCGCCGAATTCCAGCGCCAGAACCGCCTCATCCGCGAAGCCTGGCCGCATTGCTTCCGCCACGACCTGCCCCTGCCCGGCCGCCATCACCTGGCGACTGTGGAAGCACTGGGCGACCCGGACCACGCCTTGTTCCGCGCCACACTGCGCTTGTTGGGGAGGGCACCATGAAGAAGCTCGCCGCCGCGGCCCTCGTCCTTGTCGCCGTCATCGGTGCCGTAGTGTTCTGGCTTTCCGGCAACCTCGACGGCCTGGTCAAGGGCGCCATTGCAAAGTACGGCAGCGCCATGACACAGGCCAAGGTGAGTGTCGATGAAGTCAAGATCGCACCCATCGACGGCAAGGGCACGCTCGGCAACCTGATCATCGGCAATCCGCCCGGCTTCAGGACACCTCACGCCATGAAGCTGGGCCGGATCGAGGTCGACATCGACATCGCATCCGTGACCAGGGATGTCATCGTTATCCGCCGCATTGCGATCATTGCGCCGGAGGTGAATTACGAGTTGGGCAGCGCGATGACCAACTTCGATGCCATCCAGAAAAACATTGCGAGCTATCTCGGTTCCGCCGACAACAAGAAGAAGGGCGGCACAAAGCTCATTGTCGAAGAACTCACCATCCGCCAGGCCAGGGCGCAGGCCAGCGCCGCCTTGCTGGGTGACAAGACCGTCAGCGTGGCGCTGCCCGACATCACCCTGAGGAACCTCGGCAAGGCCAGGGGTGGCATGACCCCCGGCGAACTGGGCCAGCAAGTGGCCGCAGCCGTGACGGCAAGACTCGCCGGCGCGGTGAACTTCGAGAAGCTGCTGCAATCCGGCGCCGCCGCCAAGGCCGGCCCGGCCCTCAAGGGGCTGTTCAAATAAGAAGCCGAGCAGCTTGCGTCGTGGCCGGCGGCTGCCTGTAATACAATACGGGGCTTGCGCGCCCTGCCGGTTGGCGCCCGATCCGGCATTTCGCCGCATTTCCCTCAAGCGCTTCGCCGCCTGAACCGGTTCCCCGCGAGGGGCAGGCCGATTCAGGAGTTCAATTGAACGCGACCACACCCGACATCGCCCAATCCGCCGACGCCACATTCGACCCGAGCTCGGACGCCGTCTTGATCGCCTCGCCGGTCGCCGTTCCGCCAGCGCCGACTTTCGACCAACTCGGCCTCCTGCCTGAACTGCTGCGCGCCGTCAAAGACAACGGCTATACCCACCCAACGCCGATCCAGGTTCAGGCCATCCCGATCATCCTGGCCGGCAAGGACGTCATGGGCGGCGCCCAGACCGGCACCGGCAAGACGGCAGGCTTCACCCTGCCGCTGCTGCAGCGCCTGGCCAAGTACGCAAGTTCCTCGCCCTCGCCCGCGCGCCACCCGGTGCGTGCGCTGATCCTGGCGCCGACGCGCGAACTGGCCATGCAAGTGCATCAGAGCGTGGTCACCTACAGCAAGCACCTGCCGCTGCGCTCGGTCTGCATCTATGGCGGCGTCGATATCCGGCCGCAGATCGCCGAACTGCGCGAAGGCCGCGAAATCATCATCGCCACACCGGGGCGCCTGCTCGATCACGTGCAGCAGAAGAGCGTCAGCTTCAACTCCGTCGAGGTGCTGGTGCTCGACGAAGCCGACCGCATGCTGGACATGGGCTTCATCCCCGACATCAAGCGCATCCTGGCCATGCTGCCGAAGGAACGCCAGAGCCTGCTGTTCTCCGCCACCTTCTCCAACGAGATCAAGAACCTCGCCGACAGCATGCTGAAGGCGCCGCAACTGATCGAGGTCGCGCGCCGCAACATGGTGACCGAGACCGTGACGCACCGCGTTTACCCGGTTGCGTCGGACCTCAAGCGCAGCCTGCTGGTGCATCTGCTGACCCACGATGAGGAAAATACCAAGCAGGTGCTGGTCTTCGTCGGCACCAAGTTCGGCGCCAGCCGCCTCGCGGTCTATCTGGAACGCCAGGGCATCGCCGCCGACGCCATTCACGGTGACAAAAGCCAGCAGCAGCGCACCGAGGCGCTCGAAGCCTTCAAATCGGGCAAGATCCGCGTGCTGGTCGCCACCGATGTCGCCGCGCGCGGCCTCGACATCGACGACCTGCCGCACGTGATCAACTACGAACTGCCGCACACCGCCGAAGACTACATCCACCGCATCGGCCGCACCGGCCGCGCCGGCAAGCACGGCGATGCCACATCCCTGTTCGCGCCCGAGGAAACCCAGCGCCTGTCCGACATCGAAAAACTGATCAAACGCAAGATCGAGCGCGTCGAGATCAGCGGCTTCGCCGAGTTGGCCTCCTCGCCGCCCGAGCGTGCACCGAGCAATCGCGGCCACAAGCGCGAGCACCTCGAGCGCGCCCGCGAGAAGGCACGCGAGCACGATCGCGCGCTGACACTGGACGGCAGCCGCCCGGCCGGGCGCGAACTGCCCAGCCCAGTCGCCCATGTGCCGCGGCTCGACCCGCGCCTGCCCAAGCTGGACTTCGACCCGAACAAACCCTACGTCAGCAAGACCGCCAGCATTGAGGTCGCGACCGAAAAGCCGCCCCCCGGCCGCCCGCAAAAACCTGTGGCCGCGCTCCTCGGCGGATTCGGCAAGAAGTAGGGTCGGAAGCTTCGGCCATGCGCGTTGCACCAGCGTGGCAGCTTGATCTGCGGCCGGCCGGGAACGACGATCCGCAGACCCTGCTCGTCGTCCTCGGCGGACGCTGGCGCATCGACCAGGATCTGCCCTCCGCCGACACCCTGAAAACCAGCCTGGCGGCACCGGTGCGCCGCCTCGGATTCGATGCGAGCGGCCTCACCGATTGGGATTCCGGCCTGCTGACCTTCGTCGCCGGCATCGGCAAGTCCTGTGCGGACCTGGGCATCGCGGTCGACGCCAGCGGACTGCCGCCCGGCGCGCAACGCCTGCTGGCAATGGCAACGGCCGTTCCGGAGCAGAAACTCGCCGGACGTGATGGCGGTGCACAGGGAACTTTCGCACGGGTTGGCGAGGCGACGCTCGAGTTTTTCCGCGGTGCGCCGCAGATGCTGGGCTTTCTCGGCGAGGTGGTGCTGTCGCTGCTGCGGCTCGTTTCCGGCCGCGCCCGTTTCCGCGCCCGCGACCTTTGGCTGGAGATCGAGGAAGTCGGGCCGCGCGCCTTGCCCATCGTCTCGGTGATCAGTTTCCTGGTCGGACTGATCCTCGCCTACCTCGGCGCCGACCAGTTGAAGCTGGTCGGGGCGCAGATATTCATCGCCGACCTGGTTGCCATCGGCATGGTGCGCGAGGTCGGCGCCTTGATGACCGGCATCATCATCGCCGGCCGCACCGGTGCGGCCTTTGCCGCCCAGCTCGGCACCATGCAGGTCAACGAGGAAATCGACGCCTACAAGGTGCTCGGCATCTCCGCCATCGACTTCCTGGTGCTACCGCGCATGCTGGCGCTGATGCTGATGGTGCCGCTCTTGACGCTCTACTCCGGTTTCATCGGCATGCTGGCCGGCCTGCTGGTCTCGGTCGCGATCTTCGACATCGGCGTCTTCGAGTACTACACCGAGACCTTGCGCGCGCTGGAGTTCAAGCAGTTCGCGGTCGGCCTCTCGAAGGGCACGGTGTATGGCGCGATGATCGCGTTCGCCGGCTGCCTGCGCGGCATGCAGTGCGGACGCAGCGCCGAAGCCGTCGGCCATGCGGCGACCTCGGCCGTGGTCACCGCCATCCTGCTGATTACGATCGCGGCGTCCATCATGACCATCGTGTACTACCAGCTCGGAATCTGAAGCGATGAACGGCGCAGCCCACATCGAGGTACGCGATCTGTCGCTGGGCTACGGCGACTTCGTCGTCCAGCGCGGCCTCGATTTCACGGTGGACAAGGGCGACATCTTCGTCGTCATGGGCGGCAACGGCTGCGGCAAGACCACGCTGATGCGCGCCCTGGTCGGCCTGCAAAGGCCAGCGGCCGGCTCGGTGCTCTACAGCGGGGAAGACTTCTGGGAGGCCGGGCCTGAGGCGCAGCAAAGACTCAAGCGCCGGCTCGGCATCCTGTTCCAGGGCGGCGCGCTGTGGAGTTCACTGACACTGGCAGAAAATGTTGCGCTGCCGATCGCCGAATACACCGGCCTGCCGCCGGCCCGCGTGGACGAACTGGTCGCGTTCAAGCTGGCGCTGGTCGGCCTGGCCGGCTGCGAAGACCTATATCCCTCCGAACTGAGCGGCGGCATGAAGAAGCGCGCCGGACTGGCGCGGGCCATGGCACTCGATCCGGAAATCCTGGTCATCGACGAACCTTCGTCCGGCCTCGATCCGCTGACTGCGAGGCGCCTCGACGAACTGATAATGGAACTGCGCGACAGTCTCGGCACCACCTTCGTCGTCGTCACGCACGAACTGGCCAGCATCCTCAGTATCGGTAACAATTCCATCTATCTCGACTCCGAAAGCCGCACCATGATCGCCACCGGCCATCCGCAGGACGCGCTGAAGAACGGCCACCCCAAGGTGCGCCATTTCCTGACGCGCGGAGGAACATTATGACCCCCCTCCCCCCGACCCCCGCCCCGGGGCGGGGGGCGAGGCGGGGTTTCGTGCCGCATGCGGCACGCCGCAGCCGGCGCGCTGTGCAAAGCGCGCCGTGGGCCGCGCAGCGGATGTATGCTCGCTGCGCTCGATCATCACGGGTGACTTCGATCCGGATCATGGCGCGGTTTGCGCCTCCGGCGCGTGCCGTCCGGACTTGGGACGGCCCGGCGCCCGGACTGCGTGGGTCCAGGAAGGGGGCGGCATGAGCAGAAAAGCCAACCCGACCCTGATCGGCGCCTTCGTCCTCGGCGCGGTGGTGCTGGCGATCGCCGCCACGCTGCTGCTGGCGGGTGGCAGCTGGTTCGGCGAACGCCGGCAGCATGTGCTGTATTTCGCCGGCGCGGCGCAGGGCCTGCAGGTCGGCGCGCCGGTGGTCTTCCTCGGGGTCAAGGTCGGCACCGTCAAGCAGATCCAGCTCGGTCTCGATACCCACAGCAATCGCTTCCTGGTGCCGGTCATGATCGAAGTGCTGCCCCACGTGGTACACACCCACGGCGGCGAGAATGTCGACCTGCGCGACCGCGCCACTGTCAAACAACTGGTCGACCGCGGCCTGCGCGGACGGCTGCGGCTGCAGAGCCTGCTCACCGGCCAGCTGTATGTCGACCTCGATTTCCATCCGGGCAAGCCGGCGGTCTTTGCCGCACTCGATCCCGAGCTCAGCGAAATTCCGACGATCCGCACCGCGGCGCAGGAGCTGACCAGCAAGCTCGAGGGCTTCCCGATGGATCAGTTCCTCGCCGACGTGGCGGCCATCAGCGGCGCCGTCAAGCAGCTGATGTCGGCGCAGGCGACGCAGCAACTGCCGCAGCGGCTCGACGCCACGCTGCGCCACCTCGAATCGCTCGCCAGGCGCTTCGATGCGCAGGGCGGCCCGATCCTCAAGGACGTGCGCGACAACCTGGCCGAGATGAACAAGGCGCTGCTGGCGGCGCAGGCGGCGCTGGCCAAGCTCGATACCGCGGCCGATCGCGTCGCCGACCTGGCACGCGCCGATTCGCGCATGGTGACCGGCATGACGCAGGCCAGCGAGGAACTGGCCAGGGCTGCCGGCGCGGTGCGCAAGCTGACCGAACAGGAATCGCCGACGGTCGACAACGTCAACGCCGCACTGAAGGAAATCGCCCGCGCCGCCGACGCCCTGCGCCTGCTGGCGGAAACCATCGAGCAGCAACCCGACGCGATCTGGCGCGGCAAGAAGCAGAAGTCCGCACCCTGAACAGGAGACACCATGAAACTCGTCCGCTACGGCCCGAGGGGCCGCGAAAAACCCGGCCTGATCGCCGCCGACGGCACGCTGCGCGATCTTTCCGGCCATGTCGCCGACATCGGCTGGAACGAACTCTCGGCCGCCGGTCAGAAACGCTTGCACGCGCTGAATCCCGCCACGCTGGCGATGGTGCGCGGCACACCGCGCCTCGGCGTGCCCTTCACCGGCATTTCCAAGATCGTCGGCATCGGCCTCAACTACCGCGCCCACGCGATCGAGGCGAAGATGCCGATTCCGGCCGAGCCGGTGATGTTCCTGAAGGCCACTACCTGCATCACTGGCCCCAATGATCCGGTCTTGATGCCGATCGGCAGCGCCAAGCTCGATTGGGAAGTCGAGCTCGGCATCGTCATCGGCCGCGAGACCCGTCACGTCGCCGAGGCCAAGGCGCTCGATCACGTCGCCGGCTATTGCGTGTTCCACGACGTCTCGGAGCGTGCCTTCCAGCTCGAAAGCGGCGGCCAGTGGGACAAGGGCAAGGGCTGCGACAGCTTCGGCCCCATCGGTCCCTGGCTGGTGACGCGGGACGAAGTCGCCGACCCGCAGCGGCTCCGCCTCTGGCTCGACGTCAATGGCGATCGCATGCAGGATTCCTCGACCGCCGACATGATTTTTTCTTGCGCCGAAATCGTCAGCTACGTCTCGCGCTTCATGACGCTCTTGCCCGGCGACGTGATCTGCACCGGCACGCCGCAGGGCGTCGGCATGGGCCGCGGCCGCTTCCTGAAAATTGGCGACAAGGTCAGGCTCGGCGTCGAGGGTCTGGGCGAACAGGAACAAGCGGTGATCGGCGCCCGGTAGCAGCAGGGAAGCACCGTATAAGCCGTCATTCCGGCGAACGCCGGAATCCAGGCTGGATCAAGGCGCTGGACACCGGCGTTCGCCGGTGTGACGATTTGGCACTTGGCCAGTGTTTCCCCAGGCAAAAAGTCGGCGCCGGCGACACGGCGATTCGACTCAATGGGCGGCTGAAGCCGGCACCACGGACGCCGCTCTAAGCCAGAAAGTCGAGCCGCAGCCGCTGCTGCAGCGTGCGCGCCTGGCGAAATGCCTCCTTGAGGATTTGCCGGTCGAGCCGGTGCAGGCGATCCGGATTCAGCCGGTTGGCGGCGGCGGGAAACTCCCCGGACACCTGGTTCTGCAGGCGCAGGCGCTGGATCTGGTAGAAGGCGGCAACCATCGCCGCCGCCTCCTCGACCGGCATGCCCAGCGCCGGACGCACGCCGCGCAGGCGCTCGATGGTGTTGGTGTGCGCCACGCCGTGCGCCAGCGCCAATATCCTGACGGCATCGACAAAGATTCGGATGCCCTGGCCCTTGAGATCCAGCGTATGGGGAAATTCCTTGCCGCCGCCGAGACGAAAATCGCGCCACCAGGAGAGAGGTGGTTCCTGGCCGAGCGCGTTGACGGTCATGGCGCGGAAAAATGCCGCATTGCCCTTCACCTTGCCCAGCAGCCAGCGCTGCAACTCGGCAACCAGATCCTCCCGTCCGTAAAGCGGCCGGAAGTCGAAAAAAATGCTGGCATTTAGCAGGGCTTCCGGCTCCGGCACCGAAATCCAGGTGCCGAACTGCCGCTTCCACTCATCCAGCGAAAGGCACCAGGCCGGGTTGCCGGCCATAACCTGGCCGCCGCACAGCGGAAAGCCGCAGGCGTCGAGCGCGACATTCACGGCCCGGGCGAACGGCAGGAACTGCCGGCGCAGTTCTTCCGCCTCGCCGTTCGATGTCGCGGCAAAAACAATGCCGTTGTCCTGATCGGTGAACAGCGTCTGTTCGAGGCGCCCTTCCGAGCCGAAGACGATCCAGCACCAGGGCACGTAGGGCAGGTCGAATTCGCCTTCGACGAGGTCGATGGCCTGCAGCGCGATCAGGTCGTTGAGCGCGGAAATCCATTCGCACAGGGCCTCGGCGCCGCTGCCTTCGGCCAGGCGGCGCGCGGCAAAGCGGCGCACGGCGGTCGTCTGTGCCGCCAGCTCGGCGATGCTGCGCGTCGCCAGGATGGCGTTGGCCAGGCTGGCCGAATCCGCGGCCTGCATGCCGTACAGATCACCCTGGGAGACCACGTTGAACAACTGCCCGTCAGCCCCGGTCAGGATCAGGTGACGCATGCCGCGGCGGAACATCAGCACGGTGGCCTGATGCACCGTGGCGTCGGCCGACAGGCTGGCCAGCCCGCCAGTCATGACGGCGGCGATCGGTCCGGCCAGGTCGCAGTCCTCGTTGACGATGCAGCGCAAGGCATCGCGCAGGGTGACGATGCCCAGCGGCACCGAACTGGCGCCATCGACGATCACCGCCACCTCGGCATCGCGCAGGTCGATGGCGCGCAGCGCGTCGCGCACCGAGGTCGCCGGATCCAGCACCACCGGCGGCGTCAGCGGCAGGTTGCACAGCGTCGTATTGAGATTGACCGGCGCCGCTTCGAACAGGCGGATGTCAGTAGGTGATGCGGGCATGATAGGTCTTCTCGCTCGCCTCACGCGCCTGGCCCAGGCTGCGGATGCCCTTCCCGCCCGGCAGCGGCAGCATCTTGAGGTAAACGTCGGCGGCGGCGATGGGCTTCATGCGGCGATTCACGATGGACTCGACTCGCTGGAACAACGACCGGTCCTCAAACCCTGTCGAGCAAGGCCTTGACCTTGGCGATCAGGTCGCGGGTCGCGAACGGCTTGGTCATATACACGTCGGCGCCCAGCGCGAGGCCCTTGGCCACCTCGGTATCGCGCCCCTTGGCGGTCAACATCATGATCCGCAGCGTTTCGAAATCGGGATCCTGGCGCAGGTCCTGGCAGACCTCGAAGCCGTTCCGATGCGGCATCATGACATCCAGGATCGCCATGTCGGGCCGCTCGCTGCGGATGCGCTCGAGCGCCTGCGCGCCATCATAGGCGACGACGACCTCGTAACCTTCGCGCTTGAGCAGGAACTCGAGCGAAATGACGATGTTCGGCTCGTCGTCGGCGATCAGGATCTTTGCAGCCATGGCTCCCCTCCGGCATAGGCATGTAATTGTTCCGGGGATAAGAATACACCGCGAAAGGCCCTGTCACAAACCGGCGAGGGCGCAGATGACAAGGATCCGCCGCCGCAAAAGAAAAGCCCACCGCGAGGGTGGGCCCGGCGTGCCGCAATGGAGGAGGATCAGGCGGCCGCTTGCGCCGGAATCTGCCGGCTGTGGTGCGTGATGCGGTTCCTGGCATCGACATATACCAGATCGGGCTCGAAATTCTGCAGCTCGATTTCATTCATCACGGCATAGGTGGCGATGATCAGCAGGTCGCCGGTGGCGGCCTTGCGCGCGGCGGCGCCATTGACCGAAATCGTTCCTGTGCCGCGTTCGGCGCGGATCGCGTAGGTACTGAAACGCTCGCCGTTATTCACGTTGTAGATGTCGATCTGCTGGTATTCCTTGATGTCGGCTGCATCAAGCAGATTTTCGTCGATCGCGCAGGAACCCTCGTAGTGCAGTTCGGCGTGGGTAACGGTGACCCGGTGCAGCTTGGATTTGAGCATCGTGCGTTGCATTGTCAGACCTTTCTCATGCAAAGGCGGCAATCAATCGGGAGCCGTCCACTAAGACCCGGACTCTCGTCCCTTTAGTTTCGGCCGCGGCGCTTAACGCCGATGATGCCGGCGTTAGCCTCCACTGAAACTTCGTTTTCACTACTGGCACACCGCCGGCATGAGCGCATCGCGGTGACCTAAACTTCCAGGTTGTCGATGAGGCGCGTGCTTCCGAGACGCGCCGCCGCCAGCACCACCAACCCGGAATCGTGAGCGGACGGCGATTGTAGATCAAGTTTTTTGCGCAAGGCAACATAATCGGGGGCCCAACCGTTAATTCTTAATATATTCATCGCCTTGGCTTCAAGCTGCGGGTAGTCCCTGGCACCGCCGCGGACTTCGGCAACCAGGTCGGCGAGCACCCGATGCAGGCGCGGCGCCTCGGCGCGTTCCGCCGCAGAGAGGTAGCCGTTGCGCGAGGACAGGGCCAACCCGTCGGGCGCGCGCACCGTCTCGCCGGGAATGACCTCGATGGGCATTCCGAACTCGCGCACCATGGCGGAGAGCACCATGAACTGCTGGTAGTCCTTCTTGCCGAACAGCGCGGCCTGCGGCTGAACGATGGCGAAAAGCTTCATGACCACGGTGGCTACACCGCGAAAATGGCCGGGGCGGATTTCGCCCTCGAGGATGTTGGCATGCTCGGCCGGCGGTTCGACGACATAGCGTTGCGGCGTCGGATACAGTTCGTTTTCTGCCGGCGCGAAGAGGTGGTCGACGCCCGCCTCGACCATCCGCTCGCAATCCGCCTCGAAGCTGCGCGGGTACTTGTCGAAGTCTTCGCCGGGCCGGAACTGCAGGCGATTGACGAAAATCGATGCCACCACGGCATTGCCGTGCGAGCGCGCCTGGCGCATCAGCGCAATATGGCCGTCGTGGAGGTTGCCCATGGTGGGCACGAACACCACGCGCCCGGCCTTCTTCATTGCGGCGCGCACGCCCGCTATGGTTTCGTGGATCTGCATCTTGGAATCGTGATGATCAGTAGCTGTGTTCGGGGCCGGGATAACTACCGTCCTTGACGGCGGCGACATAGGCCTTGACGGCGCCTTCGATGCTTTGCGACTCCGCCATGAAGTCGCGCACGAAGCGGCCCTTCTTGCCCGGATACAGGCCGAGCATGTCGTGCAGCACCAGCACCTGGCCGTCGCAGTCCCTGCCCGCGCCGATGCCGATGGTGGCGCAGACCTTGAGCAGGCCCGTGATCTCGCCGGCGAGCCCCGCAGGCACCATCTCCAGCACCATCAGCGCCGCGCCGGCCTGCTCCAGCGCCACGGCTTCGCGCCTCATGCGCGTCGCGCCCTCCTCGTCGCGCCCCTGCACGCGGTAGCCGCCCAGCGCATGCACCGACTGCGGCGTCAGGCCGATGTGGGCGCAAACCGGCACACCGCGCTCGACCATGAAATGCACGGTCTCGGCCATGACTTCGCCGCCTTCGAGCTTGACCATCTCGGCGCCGGCGGCCAGCAGCTTGCCGGCGTTGCGAATGGCCTGCTCCTTCGACTCGTGATAGGCGCCGAAAGGCAGGTCGGCCACCACCATCGGCCGGGTCGGCAGGGCGGCGACACAGGCCGTGTGGTAGGCCATGTGCTCCATGGTCACGGGAAGGGTGGAGGTCTTGCCCTGGATCACGTTGCCCAGCGAATCGCCGACCAGCATAACGTCGACGCCGCAGCGGTCTTCCAGCGCAGCGAAACTCGCGTCGTAGCAGGTCAGCATGGCGATTTTTTCGCCCTCGCGCTTCATGCGGGCCAACTCGGGCAGGGTGATCGTCTTGTTGCTGGCTAGGTAGGTCATGGGGTCATGGACTGCGGAATATGAAATAAACGGCGCCTAGGATACACAAACCTGCCCACCGACAAGCAATTGGTTCAGGCAGCAGGGGTAATCGAAAGTGTGGAACAACGACCCTCCTCCGTTCGCCCTGAGCCTGTCGAAGGGCTTGCCGGCGCGGGAAGCAGTGGTTCGACAAGCTCACCACGAACGGGGGATTTCCCACACTTTCGATTGCACCCTCAGGCGGCCTGCGCCAGCATTCTTTCGATGCGCTGCTCGGCGCATTCCAGCAACAGGTCGGCGGCGCGCCCGCGGCCGGGGATCACCAGTTGCGGCGCGATCTCGACCAGGGGCGCCAGCACGAAGGCACGCTCGTGCAAGCGCGGATGCGGCAAGGTGAGCTGCGGGTCGCCGCTGATCTCGTCGCCGTAGAGCAGCAAATCGAGATCCAGCGTGCGCGGCGCGTTCTTCACGCTGCGCCGGCGGCCGAAACGCGCTTCGATTTCGAACAGCGATTCCAGAAAAGTCGGCGCCGGCGCCACGGCGACCAGTTCGACCACGGCGTTGATGAAGTCGGGCTGATGCTTGAGACCCACGGGCGCCGTGCGATACAGCGACGAAGCGGCGATGAACTCGGTCTGCGGCAACTCGCGCAGGGCAAGAATCGCCGCCCGCACCGTCAGGACCGGGTCTCCCAGATTGGCGCCCAGCGCGATGAAACAACGCTGGTCCACGTCAGGCTTCGCTGCTTGCGTCGCTGGCCACGTCACCGCCGCCGCTGTCGCCCTCGCCCGCTGGCTTCTTGCCGCGGACGCGACGGCGGCGCTTCTTCGGCCCGCTGTCGGGAATCAGCAGGGCCTCGCGCGCCTCATGGTCGGCATCCTGAAAATCGTGCCACCAGTCGGCGATTTCCATGTCGATCTCGCCGCTCTCGGCACGCAGCGCCAGAAAATCATAGCCGGCGCGGAAACGCGGCAGTTCGATCAAACGGTAGGGCGACTTGCCGGCGCGCTTCTCGAAGCGCGGCTGCAACGCCCAGATGTCCTTGATGTCGCCGGCGATGCGGCGCGTGATGGCGAGCTTTTCGCCCTGCACGTTCAACACCTCGTCCATCGCCTCGTACAGCGCCGGGATCGGCACTTCGCCGCGGGCCTTGCGCGTCTCCCATGCCGCCAGAACCTCATGCCACAACAGGGTGGCGAAAAGGTAGCCGGGCGACAGCGACTTGCCGGCCTTGACCCGCGCGTCGGTTCCGGCCAGCGCGAGCATGACGAACTTCTCGCCCAGCGGCTGCTCGAGGATCACGTCGAGCAACGGCAGCAGGCCATGATGCAGGCCGTCGTCGCGCAGGCGATGCACAGCCTCGACCGAATGCCCGGAAAACAGCAGCTTCAGCATCTCGTCGAACAGCCGCGCCGCCGGCACGTTCTCCATCAACTCCGCCATTTCGCGGATCGGCGCGCGCACCGCCGGATCAAGCACCAGGCCCAGCTTGGCCGACAGGCGCACGGCGCGCAGCATGCGCACCGGGTCTTCGCGATAACGCTGCCGGGGGTCGCCGATCATGCGCAGGGTCTTCTGCTGCAGGTCGGCGACGCCGTGGTGGTAGTCGATCACCGTCTCGGAAGACGGCTCGTAATACAGGGCATTGACCGTGAAGTCGCGCCGCGCGGCATCTTCGGCGATGGAGCCGAAGACGTTGTCGCGCAGCACGCGGCCGTGCTCGTCCTTGACGGTATGGACATCGTGCGCGGCACGAAAGGTGGACACCTCGAGCGTCTCGCCGCCCTGCATCACATGCACGATCTGGAAGCGGCGGCCGATGATGCGGGCGCGACGGAACAGGGAACGCACCTGCTCGGGCGTCGCATCCGTGGCGATGTCGTAATCCTTGGGGTCGATGCCGGCGATCAGGTCGCGCACCGCGCCGCCGACGATATAGGCCTTGTGACCGGCCTGCTGCAGGGTCTCGCAGGTGCGGCGGGCACCCAGCGAGACGTGGTCGCGACGGATGCCGTGGCGCGCCACGGGGATCATGGCAGGACCGTGGCTTGACGGGGGCTCGCCACGGCGAAACACATGGCGGAGGAACTTGCGGATCATGGGAGGGGGATTAAAGCGGGGGCGAACTTCAAGAGGCGGCAATGATAGCTGAAAACGAGGCATGGCCGAGTTTCAGAGAAGGCTAACGTCGGCTTTACCGACGTTAAGCGTAGCGGCCGTAGCTAAACCCCCGACGGCCGCAGATTTGCGGCGGATGCGCCGCCGCGTTCCGTTAAAATCACTTTTTTTGCCTCCTGCAAGACTTATGGAACTCGCCAAGAGCTTCGAACCCGCCGAAATCGAGCGGCGCTGGTACCCGATCTGGGAGTCGCGCGGCTATTTTGCCGCCGGCCTGGATTCGACCAAGACGGACAATTTTTGCATCCTGCTGCCGCCGCCGAATGTCACCGGCACCCTGCACATGGGCCACGGCTTCAACCAGGCCATCATGGATTCGCTGACGCGCTACCACCGCATGCGCGGCGACAATACGCTGTGGCAGCCGGGCACCGACCACGCCGGCATCGCGACGCAGATCGTGGTCGAGCGGCAACTCGACGCGCAGGGTGTTTCGCGCCACGATCTCGGCCGCGAAAAATTCCTCGAAAAAGTCTGGGAGTGGAAAAAGTACTCGGGCGACACCATCACGCGCCAGATGCGCCGGCTGGGCACCTCGCCCGACTGGTCGCGCGAGCGCTTCACGATGGATGCGGGCCTGTCGAAGATCGTCACCGAGACCTTCGTCCGCCTGCACCGGGAAGGCCTGATCTACCGCGGCAAGCGTCTGGTGAACTGGGACCCGAAGCTGCTCACGGCCGTGTCCGACCTCGAAGTGGTCAACGAAGAAGAAGACGGCTCGCTGTGGCACATTCGCTATCCATTGGCCGATGGCAGCGGCAGCCTCACCGTCGCCACCACGCGCCCGGAGACCATGCTCGGCGACGTTGCCGTGATGGTGCATCCCGAGGACGAGCGCTATGCCCATCTGGTAGGAAAGAACGTCGTCCTGCCGCTGTGCGAGCGCGAGATTCCGATCATTGCCGACGCCTATGTGGACAAGGAATTCGGCACCGGTTGCGTCAAGGTGACGCCGGCCCATGACTTCAACGACTATGCGGTGGGGCAACGTCATGGGTTTCCGATGATCAACGTCCTCACCTTGGATGGAAGAATCATTAGTAACGACATTGGCGCCTCGGGTGAAAAAGGCTTGGAGTACGTTTCACCGTTGCCTCATGGTGGAAAGATTGCGAGAGGCAATCAACCGCTTGCGATCGACATTGGCATTCCAGAAAAATATCAAGGCGTCGACCGCTTCGAGGCGCGCAAGGCCATCGTCGCCGACCTCGAAGCGCTGGGCCTGCTCGACAGCGTGAAGCCGCACAAGCTGGTGGTGCCGCGCGGCGACCGCACCGGCGTCATCATCGAGCCGATGCTGACCGACCAGTGGTTCGTCGCCATGACCAAGCCCGGCGCGGATGGAACAAGCATCGCCGGCAAGGCGCTGGAATGCGTGGCTTCGGGCGAGATCCGCTTCGTCCCCGAGAACTGGGTCAACACCTACAACCAGTGGCTCAACAACATCCAGGACTGGTGCATCTCGCGCCAGCTCTGGTGGGGCCACCAGATCCCGGCCTGGTACGCCGACGACGGCCGCTTCTATGTCGCCCACGACGAGGCCGAGGCCTACGAGCAGGCGAAGCGCGACGGCTACAGCGGCGGCCTCGAGCGCGATCCCGACGTGCTCGACACCTGGTACTCCTCCGCCTTGTGGCCCTTTTCGACCCTGGACTGGACGCCGGAGTGGCCCGCAAAGTCGAATACCGCGCTCGACCTTTACCTGCCCTCGACCGTGCTGGTCACCGGTTTCGACATCATCTTCTTCTGGGTGGCGCGCATGGTCATGATGACCAAGCACATCACCGGCAAGATTCCCTTCAAGGACGTCTACGTCCACGGCCTGATCCGCGACGCGGAAGGGCAGAAGATGAGCAAATCCAAGGGCAACGTGCTCGATCCGATCGACCTGATCGACGGCATAGCGCTCGATGACCTGGTCAAGAAGCGCACCACCGGGCTGATGTACCCGAAGGATGCGGCCAAGATCGAAAAGCGCACGCGCCGCGAATACCCGAACGGCATTCCCGGCTTCGGCACCGACGCGCTGCGCTTCACCTTCCTCTCGCTGGCCTCGCCGGGACGCGACATCAAGTTCGACATGCAGCGCTGCGAGGGCTATCGCAACTTCTGCAACAAGCTGTGGAACGCCTCGCGCTTCGTGCTGATGAACTGCGAAGGGCAGGATTGCGGCCTCGCCCCCAATGTAGGCCCGGGCTCCGACGCCTGCAATGCCATGTATCTGGATTTCTCGCCGGCCGACCGCTGGATCGTCAGCCGCCTGCAGAAGGTCGAACAGGAAGTGGCACAGCATTTCGCCGACTACCGCTTCGACCTGCTGGCCCGCAGCATTTATGAATTCATCTGGGACGAGTATTGCGACTGGTACCTGGAACTGGCCAAGGTGCAGGTCCAGACCGGCAGTGAAGCGCAGCAACGAGCGACGCGGCGCACCCTGGTGCGCGTGCTGGAGGCCGTGCTGCGCCTGGCGCATCCGCTGATCCCCTTCATCACCGAGGAACTCTGGCAGACCGTGGCGCCGATCGCCGGTCGCGCCGATGCCGCGGACACGGAGAAATCACTGATGCTGCAGGCCTACCCGAAGGCCGATTTGTCGCGTTGCGACCCCGCGGCCGAGGCCTGGGTGGCGCGGCTCAAGGACATGATCAATGCCTGCCGCAGCCTGCGCGGAGAAATGAACATCTCACCCGCGCAGAAAGTGCCATTAGTCGGCGCTGGCGACACGGCGATTCTGAACGCCTATGCGCCTTATCTCGCTGCGCTGGCCAAACTCTCCGAAGTCACCATGGCGGACACGCTGCCGGACTCCGACGCGCCGGTGCAGATCGTCGGTGATTTCCGTCTGATGCTCAAGATCGAGATCGACGTCGCCGCGGAAAAGGAACGCATCGCCAAGGAAATCGACCGCGTGACCGGCGAGATAGAAAAAGCGGAGAAAAAACTCGCTACAGAGAGTTTTGTCTCCCGCGCTCCGGCGCAGGTCGTTGCCCAGGAACGCGAGCGGCTTGAGGGGTTTGTCGCGCTGTGCGCCCAACTGCGCACACAGGCGGCCCGTCTCGGTTAGTCCTTGTCGCCGGCGGTACCGGCCAGCGCCTTCTTGATGGCCTCCGGCGACTCCATGATCTTCATGAAGCTGTTGTCGCCCATCATCGTCAGGTCAGGGAAGCTCGCCGCGATGCGGAACCTTGCGGCCTGTGCGAACACCTTGTCGCCAACCACGAGGATTTCGTAGGGCAGGTGAGCGGCCGACTTGACGTCCTTGAAGTCGATCTGGCTCATGATGTACTTTTCATCCATGAACTTGTTCTTTTCCTCGCCCTTCATGGCGACACCGAACAGCACTTCCTTCTTGCCGGGAATGTCGATGCGGTACACCTTGGTCACACCCTGCTTGCCGGCGGCGAGGCCGGCCTCGACCTGCTTCACGGCTTCCTCGTGGCCGGGATGCCTGACCAGCGGATCCGGCTCGTCGAAGTACTCCATGCCAAACGCGTAATGGTACTTGCGCAGCTTGGCCGCGGTCATGCCCTTGGCGCCGAACTCCTCCACCTTGCCCAGCGCGGCCTGCAATTTGGCCGCCGTGTCCTTCAGGTCGCCGTTCATGCGGTAGATGTTCGCCCAATAGGCGGGATTGGCATAGGCGACCTGCACCTCCTCCTTGACCTTGGCAACGGAAATGCGCTGGGCGGCGCCGAAGGCGCCGTATTCCGATTTCGCCGCGGTGGTCTTCAGTTCATCATTCGTGACGACGACGATGGTGATGTTGGCATAGGGGCTGTAGCTGCCGGCCACGGTAAAGCCGGCCTTGGTCAATGCGGCCTTGGTCGCCTCGACCTTCTGCGCCAGATCCCCCGCGCCTTTCGACGCCAGCACGAAGGGCTTCAGGACGGCATCCTGAGCGGATGCCAGGGTCGCGCAAACCGAGAGGGCGAGCGCGCCCAGAAATTTGGATAGTTGGGACATGTGTTTCCTCCGGTACTTTGCCTTGATGCAAAGTTTTCAAAAAAAACGGGACTGGTTGCCCAGCCCCGTTTTCAAGATCTACGCTTGGTCGCTCTATGTCGAACGACCGTCGAGACAATCCTTAAAACTTGACGCCGTAGGCAACGCCGAAGGAATCCTCATACATCTTGAGGTTGGCATTGCCGCCACCGAAACCAGCCGGAATCGAATTTGAGCCTTTGACCGACTCTTCGAAGGCATGCATGTAGGCGAAGGTCACCTCGCCACCGCTTGCCAGACGCCAGGTGGCGCCGAGAGTCAGGTGATCCTCGACAGTCGCGGGTGCCAGAATATTGAAGAAAGTCTGGCTCTTGGGAATCGGCTGCTCGCTGTAGTTATAACCGGCACGGACGGTCCATTCCTTGTTCAGGTCATAAGCAAAGCCGATCTTGTAGACCGTCATGTCATCCCAACCGAAACCCGAACCGCTGTTGTTGCCCAGCAGTTGGCCCGGACCGGGGGGGAAACGCAGAGGATTGCCGACAGAGTTGATTTTGCTGAAGTTGATCTGGTTAATATCCGCGGCGATCACCAACTGAGGAGATGCCTGCCAGGCCATGCCGAAACCGTAATTCTCCGGAATATCGAAGCCGCCCTTTTCGGCAAACAAGCCCCTGTAGTCGTCGAATTCCTGCATCTTGGTCTTGGACTGGTAGGTCGCGCCCAATGTCAAGGTCGGGGTGATCTTGCCGGTCCAGCCGATACCGATGCCCCAGCCCCAGGAACTGTCGTGACCGTTGTTGGTCAGCTTGGTCGGGGCGCTCGAAATGCCGGCGAAGGGCTGAATGCCAAATGCCTTGAACTTCTGGTAGGCAATCTTGAGGCTGACGCCGACCGCATGGCTGTCATTCAGCTTGTACGACAGCGTAGGAGCGATCATGAGCTGCTCCAGATTGACCCCGGCGTTCCCCGTTGCGCCGTATGCAGCAAAGGGGTTCCTGTCGTAATCGGTCGCCATGCCGCCGTTGCCATACACCGAAACACCCAGCGACATGTTGTTGGCGATCATTTTGTTGTAGCCGAACTCGGGTATGAAATAGTTTTCCGAACTGTTGCCGTCAAACTTGCCGTCAGCAAACCCGCCGGGGGTACCCACGATCGTCGTATCACGCTGCGGGCGAAAATAATCGACGCCGACATCCCAGCGATTGCCGACCAGCACCATGTTGGCGGGATTGGTGGCAGCAGCCATTGCGTCCTGACCGTAGGCGATGCCGACACCGCCCATGCCCTTGGCCTTCATGCCATAGCCGTGAGGAAAGTAGCCGTTGGTGGCGAATGCCGAGCCGGACAGGCCGGCGAGGGCGATGAGTGCTGCGATTTTTTTCAGTTTCATTGTGAGGTCTCCCTTGATTCAATAAATTTCAACAAGTTACATATATAAGCTAAGGCGATTAGTGAAGTCCAGACAAACAGCTTGCCAAGCCGGACTTTTGTTGCGTTCCAACTACATGAAGAGGCTGACGTCGGCCTTCTGCGCGACCGGCAGGAAGGTCGCCGCACCGGCGAAATCGAGGCCGGAAATGAAGTCGTCGTGCTTGAAGCCGAACAGGTCGACGGTCATCTGGCAGGCGATGAACTTGACGTCGGCTTCCTGCGAAAGGCCGCGCAGTTCTTCGATGCTCGCCACACCGTTGTTCTTGATGGTCTGCTGCATCAGCATGGTGGCGACGGTTTCGAAACCGGGTACGCCGGCCTGAACGATATTCGGAATGTTCCAGTTGATGCCCTTGAACCACTCCGGTCCGAAAGGCATTTTCATCGGCATGCCGGGGTTGCCGAGCGGGCTCACCTTGAGGTCGGAGACGTCCTTCTTCAGCAGGTTCAGGCCGTAGAAGGTAAAGAAGATCGATACGTCCCAGCCCAGCGCCGCGGCGGTGGAACCGAGGATGAAGGGCGGATACGCCCAGTCGAGCGTGCCGCGGGTGGCGATGATCGCCATCGAAGGCGTTCTCGATTCCTCGCGGTTGCGCAGCGCCTCTTCGAGTTTCTGCGGCAGGAGTTCTTCGAGGCGACGATTGACGAGTTCGTCGATATTGGCAATTTCGGGGATGGCGCCCATGTTTGTACTCCAAGTGCGTATGACTAAGTTCGAATAATCTAATAAATCGCACTGCAGCAACCAGACGAATCTTTCTATAGCCCTATAGCCGCTAGTGATTCCTCATGCACCAGGCGCCGAACGTCCCGTGATGATGCGCCGCTCGGGCGCAGACGACGCGACCTGCCCAAGAGCAGGTCGCGTCGAGGAAGCGCAGAACTTACTTGCGCTTCATGAAAAATTCGAATTCCTTGTCCTTTTCCGCACTGGCCAAGAGTTCATTGCCGGTCTGCTTGGCGAAGGCGGCGAAGTCCTTCACCGAACCGGGATCGGTGGCGATGATGCGCAGCACCTGGCCCGACTGGAGTTCGGCCAGCGACTTCTTGGCGCGCAGGATGGGAAGCGGGCAGTTAAGGCCGCGGGCGTCGAGTTCCTTGTCGAAATTCATGTTCTTTCCTCTCTCGTGAATGGTTATGGCGCGACGGATTGATACTTTAGCAAACGATGATATATCTAAAGACCCTCGGCGACAACAGGTCTCAGGCAATCGACTGGTAATACAGATTCTGTGGATGATTGGCCTGGGCGAAGAAGTACCAGCGCTCCGCCAGCAGGCCCGCATATTGCACCACGAAGGCCGCCACCAGCAGGCCGATGCTGCCATGCATTCCGGACAGCAACAGCAGCAGCGGCAACGGAAACACGGCCAGCAGGAAAAACCATTTCACGCCGCGCAGCACGGCCACCGGCTGGCCGTGAAAGAACTCGCGGGTGTTGAAACTGCCGCCCATGAAGCCCTGGGTCTTCTGCACGATCTTCGGGTGCTTGATGCCGATGGCGGTCTGCAGCGTCGATTTCGGCTTGAGGCGCGCGTTGCGATACAGCGAAGCGACGCGGCCGAGCAGGCCGAGCACCGTGATGATCGCCGCCCAACCGGCAAGGAAACCGACCAGTTCCGGCGCCGTCGCGGCAGCAAAGGCCGCGGCCAGCGTAAACCCGGAAGCGCCGCCGAGCAGGATGTAGTTGATGACCGTCAGCGGCGAGTGCCATTCGGCGAGAAACTTGATGCAGGCATAGATCATCGCCGTGCAGACGAACAGGGCAAAGGCGAGCACGGTGCCGGCCACGCCGAGGATGGCGCTGGGATCGACGGGCAGCCCGCCGGGCAGGGTCATCAGCACCGGATGCCAGTCCAGCCAGTGGGCCAGGCCATAAAGAAAGACCACGCCCATGAAGGCCGGCAGCACGATCACCTCGCGCGAAAGCCACGACGTGCGCCATTTGGTCGCCGTGCGCCAGGCGCGCTCGGGATGCCCCAAATGGAAAAAGGAAGCGACGAGTCCGCCGACCAGGAGCACCAGCGCCAGCAGGCTGCCCTGGCCGTAGAAGGCGTGGGCGTCCGGTTGCGGCAAGAGTTTGAAAGCCGCGTAGGACTGTGCGGTAAACAGCGCCAGGAACAGGCCCTGGGCGGCGCCGATGAGGGTCGTGAGGAAGATGACTGAGAACGCGGGGTGCATGTCGTGTCCGCTTACCAGGTAGTGACGTCGTCAAGGGTCGGCTCGCTCATGGCCGGCTTGGGCAACTGGCGATCAACCTTGAGCGGATTGTCGGCACGCTCGAGTTCGTCCTCGTGGATCTTGATCCGCGTCTTGCGCCGCGGCAGGTAGTGGTTGGCCGGCTGCGTGCCCCACTCGGGCATCAGCGGATAGCCGCCGCTCTCGCGGATGGCGATCGAGACGGCGGACTGCGGATCATGGATGTCGCCATACAAACGGGCCGAGGTCGGGCAAGCCTTGACGCAGGACGGCTTGCGGTCGTCCTCGGTCATCGAAGTGTCGTAGATGCGGTCGACGCACAGGGTGCACTTCTTCATCACCTGCTGCTGCTCGTCGAGTTCGCGCGCACCATAGGGGCAGGCCCAGGAGCAATACTTGCAGCCGATGCATTTGTCGTAATCGACGAGGACGATGCCGTCTTCCTTGCGCTTGTAGGAGGCCCCGGTCGGACACACCGGGACGCAGGGCGGCTCCTCGCAATGCAGGCAGGACTTGGGAAAATGCACGGTCTCGGTATTGGGGAACTCGCCGACCTCGAAAGTCTGGACACGGTTGAAGAAGGTCCCGGTCGGATCGGCGCCGTAGGGATTCTGGTCCCCCATCGGCCCGGCACTGCCCGAGGTGTTCCACTCCTTGCAGGAGGTCACGCAGGCCTGGCAGCCGACGCAGACGTTAAGGTCGATGACCAGCGCGAGTTGGGTCATCGCGAGCACTCCTGGCTGGCGAGCTGGGTCATTTCGACTTGATCCCGAGGAAGGCCAGGATGCTGGCGCGCGTCTTCATGCCCGGATAGGGCTTCATGGTCTCGAACTGGGGCGACGTAATCGCCGTCTCGCCAGCGCCGACTTTATATATCCTGACCCGAACGTCGTACCACGCGGCCTGACCGGTGATCGGATCCGAGTTCGACACGCGACCTGCCGCCCCCTCGCCCGGGATTTCTTCCGAGATCAGGTGGTTGAGCAAAAAACCCTTCTGCGATTCGTTGGCGTCCGGCGTCAGGTTCCAGGCCCCGGCCGCCTTGCCGATGGCATTCCAGGTCCACACCGTTCCGGGTTCGACGGCTTCGGAATGCCTGGCCATGCAGCGCACCTTGCCCCATTGCGACTCGACCCAGATCCAGTCGCCGTCGGCGATGCCCTGGCCCAATGCGGTCCGGGCATTGACGTAGAGATAGTTGTGCGTGTGGATCTGGCGCAGCCAGGCGTTCTGCGAATCCCAGGAGTGGTACATCGCCATCGGCCGCTGCGTCACCGCCGCCAGCGGGTACTTGTGCTTGTCGGTGGCCTGGGCCTCGAGCGGATCGTAGTAGAAGGGCAGTGGATCGAAATAGGTCTCGACGCGCTTCCTCAGGTTCTGCGGCGGCTTGCGCGAAAAGCCCTTGCCCTGGGCCGCGGCGCGGAAGCGCTGCAGCACCTCCGAATAGATGTGGATCAGGATCGGTTCGGCGTAGCGCGTGATGCGATTGCGCTGCGACCATTCGAGGTAGCCCTTGTTCCAGTTGCGCATGTACTGGTAGGACTTGGGCAACTCGTAATGGAAGACGCAGTTGTTCTTCTTGTACATCTCCCACTGGTTCGGGTTCGGCTCGCCGCGCAGGGACTTCTCGCCGCCCTTGCCGCGCCAACCGGCGAGGAAGCCGATGCCGGAACCCGGCTCGGATTCCCAATTGATGACGAAGTCCGGATAGTCGCGGAACTTGCGCTCGCCCTCCTTGGTGACGAAGGCCGGCAGCTTGAGGCGCGTGCCGAGCTCGATCAGCACTTCCTGGAAAGGCTTGCAGTCGCCGGACACCGGCACCACCGGAACGCGCACCGAATCCACCGGACCGTCGAATTCCGAGATCGGCCGGTCGAGCATGGACATCACGTCGTGGCGTTCGAGGTAGGTCGTGTCGGGCAGGATCAGGTCGGCAAACGCCGTCATCTCGGAATGGAAGGCATCGCAGACGACAAGGAAGGGGATCTTGAATTCGCCGTCCTCGGCCTTGTCGTTCAACATCTGCCGCACTTCGACCGTGTTCATGGTCGAGTTCCACGCCATGTTGGCCATGAAGATCAGCAGCGTGTCGATGCGGTAGGGGTCGCCGCGCCAGGCATTGGTGATGGCGTTGTGCATCAGGCCATGCACCGACAGCGGATATTCCCAGGAGAAGGCCTTGTCGATGCGCACCGGGCTGCCGTCGTCATTGACGAAGAGGTCGTCCGGGTCCGACGGCCAGCCCAGCGCCATGCCGTCCAGCGGCCGGTTGGGCTGCACCGCGCGCGAATCGTTGGGGGTGCGTGCGCAGGGCGGAATCGGCCGCGGGAACGGCGCCTTGTGGCGGAAGCCGCCGGGGCGGTCGATGGTGCCCAGCAGCGACATCAATATGGACATCGCGCGGATGGTCTGGAAGCCGTTGCTGTGCGCGGCGAGGCCGCGCATGGCGTGGAAGGCCACCGGGTTGCCGGTCACCGTGTCGTGTTCATTGCCCCAGGAATCGGTCCAGGCGATCGGCAGCTCAATCTTCTGGTCGCGCGCGGTGACGCCCATTTCGTAGGCCAGGCGACGGATCACCTCGGCGGGGATGCCCGTGATCTGGCTGGCCCACTCCGGCGTGTAGTCCTTGACGCGTTCGTGCAGCAACTGGAAGGCCGGCTTTACCGGCGTGCCGTCGGGCAGCTTGAATTCGCCCAACAGGTAGGGATCGGCGCCGGGCTTGTGCGTGACCACCGCGCGGTCGGTCGTGCGATCCCACCAGAGCTTGTCCTGCGGTTCGTAACAGGCTTCTTCGGTCGGCACCTCGGTGCGCACGAAAAAGCCGAATTCGTCGTTGGTCTCGTCGGCGTTGATCAGTTGCCCGGCGTTGCTGTACTGGACCAGGAAATCGCGGTCGTACAAGCCGGTACCGATGATCTCGTGGATGATGGCCAGCAGCAGCGCGCCATCGGTACCGGGGCGGATCGGCACCCATTCGTCGGCGATCGCGGAATATCCCGTGCGCACCGGGTTGATCGAAATGAAGCGGCCACCGTCGCGCTTGAACTTCGACAGCGCGATCTTCAAGGGATTGGAATGATGGTCCTCGGCGGTGCCGATCATCACGAACAGCTTGGCGCGATCGAGGTCCGGCCCGCCGAATTCCCAGAACGAACCGCCGATGGTGTAGATCATGCCGGCGGCCATGTTGACCGAACAGAAGCCCCCGTGCGCCGCGTAATTGGGCGTACCGAACTGGCGCGCGAACATGCCGGTCAGCGCCTGCATCTGGTCGCGGCCGGTGAACAGAGCAAACTTTTTCGGGTCGGTCGCGCGGATCTTGCCCAGGCGTTCGGCCAGGGTGGCGAAGGCTTCTTCCCACTCGATTTCTTCGAACTCGCCGGCACCGCGCTCGGCCCCGGCCTTGCGCTTGAGCGGTTTCAGCAGCCGCGCCGGCGAATACTGCTTCATGATGCCCGACGAACCCTTGGCGCAGATCACGCCCTTGTTGAGCGGATGATCGGGATTGCCGTCGATGTAACGCACCACTCCATCACGTAAATGCACCCGGATGCCGCAACGGCAGGCGCACATGTAGCAGGTCGTGTTCTTGACTTCCTGAACTGACGGATTTGGTGCGCTGGCGGCTTGCATGCAATGGTCGCTAAGAGTCCGGTCGGTATATTAGAACTATCCGATATTCTGACGACTCATGCCCGTCGGGCACAAGGGGATAATTTCTATTTTTAAATAAGCAACAGTGATTGCCCGAGGCCAACCGGCCGCTGTAGAGTGTCCGTCCAGCGAAAGAAAGCGAATACCCATGAGCATCCCCGACTTTACCGATAGCGAATTCCAACTGGTCAACCAGATCCTGCTCGAACGCTACAGCCGCCTGGTTCCGCTGCAGGCGGCCGACGTCGAATTGCAACTCGATCCCGCCAGCGAGGCGCTGACCACCTGCCCCTCGCTCTACTGGAACGAACTGGGTGCGGAATTCATTGTCAGCAAGCTGGCGGACCAGCGTTTCCGCTGCCAGTTCTTCTATTCCGCCGACGAACAGTTCGGCACCGGTCGCGACTTCTACGACAACCTCGGCGATTGCGTGACCAACCTGCTGCAGATCCAGGCCGACCACCACGGCACGCGCTCGGCTGCCTTGACCGAAACGCTCGGCAACAAGACCCCGGCACAGGACGAGGACTACCACGGCCCGATCGTGATATGACGTTGGAAAAAGCGCGCGAGTTGCTGGGTACCCAGGTCAGTTTTGGCGGCGGCTACAACCGCCAGGGCGCACGCCTGATCCTTGCCGACGTGGCAAGGGAACATGGCCAGGCCGCGGCCGACACGCTGATCCGCGAATTCGGCCTTGATCGACTCTTCGGCTTCGCACCCGGCCAGGCCCCGTGAGAATCTGCATCCTCTCCGACAGCCACGACCGCGGCCCGATGATGGCGGCGGCGGTTGCCGCGGCCATGGCCGAGGGCGCCGAGGCGGTGATCCACTGCGGCGACATCATCGGCGGCAATACCTTGCGCGCCTCGCTCAAGCTCGGCCTGCCGATCCATGCCGTGCACGGCAACAACCTCGGCGACCCGGTTTCGATTGCCCGCATCGCGCACAATTCCGATGACCAGCTGCACTATTACGGTCAGGACGCGACCCTCAAGCTGGGCGGCCGACGCATCTTCCTCACCCACTATCCGCACATCGGCCACGGCATGGCCTGCACGGGAGACTACGACCTGGTCTGCTGCGGCCACAGCCACGAAACCGAAGTCAGGCAGCAGCCCAACGTCAAGGGCGGGCTCACCTGGCTGGTGAATCCCGGCACCGTCGCCGGCCTTGGTGCGCCGGTCGCAACCTGGATCCTCGCCGACCTGGCCGATTTGAGCTTCGAAATTCGCCAACTCACAAACGTAGCGACCCCCGCTTGACCGCTACCCACGCGAGCGCCTGCAATGATTGCTGCAGTGCATTCAGCTTTTCTATTGAAACATTGGAAGATTGCAGAGGCCGCAAGGCCCTGAGCCGCTAGAATCGCGAGCCTGAGAATCAACTTCCCGGGAGCTCGATGTGACGGCTTCAATAGCAACCAACCAGACGATACTGGTCGTAGGCGGCGGCATCAGCGGCATGACGGCCGCACTCGAAGCTGCGGAATGCGGCAAGCAGGTGGTCCTGGTCGAAAAGGCCCCCGTGCTCGGCGGGCGTACCGCGCGGCTCTACCGCTACTTTCCCAAGATGTGCCACCCCACCTGCGGGCTGGAAATCAACCTGCGACGCTTGAAGCAGAACCGCAACGTGCGCCTGATGACCATGACCGAGGTCACCGCCGTTACCGGCAGCCGCGGCAACTACGAAGTCACGCTGAAGGTCTCCCCGCGCTTCGTCAATGAAAACTGCACCGCCTGCGGCAAGTGCGGCGAGGCAGTCAGCGCCGAAGTGCCGAATCCCTGGAACTACGGCCTCGACAAGATGAAGGCGGCCTACCTGCCGCACAACATGGCCCATCCGCAGCGCTTCGTGATCGATCCGTCCATCGTCGGCACGCCCGAAGGCGAGAAGGCCAAGGCGGCCTGCCCGGTCGGCGCCGTCGACCTAGAAATGAAGGAAGAGTCCGTGACGCTGCAGGTTGGCGCCGTGATCTGGGCCACCGGCTGGCGGCCCTACGACGCCAACAAGATTCAACCCTACGGCTATGACCGCTTTCCCAATGTCATCACCAGCCTCGAGTTCGAGCGCCTGGCCGATCCGCAGGGCCCCACCGGCGGCAAGATCCTGCGCCCCGGAGACGGCAAGGAAGCGAAGAACATCGCCTTCATCCAGTGCGCCGGATCGCGCGACGAGAACCACCTGCGCCACTGCTCGCGCATCTGCTGCATGGCTTCGTTGAAACAAACCCAGTACGTACGCGAAGCCTATGGCGACGCCGGCAAGTCGACCATTTACTACATCGACATCCGCGCCATCGACCGCTTCGAGGATTTCTACCAGATGGTGCAGAAGGACGCGACCGTCAGCTTCGTCAAGAGCAAGGTGGCAAAGATCGTCGAGAACCAGGAAAACGGCAATCCGGTCCTGCACGGCGTTGATACCGAGGGCTACCACCGCTACGCCACCGAGCATGACCTGGTGGTGCTGGCCGTCGGCATGGAACCTGAAATTACCGGCGTGAAATTGCCGGACGACATCATCCTCGACTCGTCGAACTTCATCGAGGGCAGCAAGGACGGCGGCATGTTCGGCGCCGGCTCTGCGGCCAGCCCGCTTGACGTCAATCGT
>JBIKKY010000104.1:0-5923 GCA_044360105.1 Sulfuritalea sp. | reverse complement strand
GTGACATGCAGCGGCGCGCGGGCGCCGACCAGATGCACCACGCGCACGGACGAGCGGCCGCTGGAGGTACGTTCGACATAGACGATTTCGTCGCCCTGGCGCACGCCCAGGTTCACGCTTTCGCCGAGCTGCTGGTGCAGGCGCTGCATCAGCGGCATCGCGGCCTGGCCGATGCTGATCCGCGATTTGACGACGTTGCCCAGTTCCAGCAGGCGGATGCCGAGCCGGTAGGTGCCGGGATCGGCCCTTTCGACGAAGCCCGAGGTGGCCATCGCCGCCAGGATGCGGTGCGCCGTCGATGGATGCAGGCCGGTTTCCAGCGCCAGCTGCTTGAGGCTGACCGGATCGGGGTGGTAGGAAAGGACATCGAGCAGTTTCATCATGCGCTCGATGACCTGGATGCCGCTGCGGGCTTCCGGGGCGGCATCCGTGCGGGGTGGTGGCACGGCAATCTCTTCGTGGGAACGGGACTTCGGATACTATAGCAAAACCCGCAGACGCCCTTTTCGGCCGGCGGCGACCGACCGCCTCGCGTGCCATGGATTTCGCCACGCAGGTGGTAACAACGACAATAAACGGAGCGAGCCTTGGCAAACATGCGCGTAGGACTTTTTGTCACCTGTCTGGTGGACCTGATGCGTCCGCGCATCGGCTTTGCCGCCCTGAAACTTCTTGAAACCGGGGGCTGCGAGGTGATCGTGCCGGATACGCAGACCTGTTGCGGCCAGCCGGCGTGGAATTCCGGCGATGCGCCCGGCGCGGTGGCGCTGGCGAAGAAGACCATCGCCGAGTTCGAGGGCTTCGATTATGTCGTCTCCCCGTCCGGCTCCTGTGGCGACCACATCCGCACCGAGTACCCGACCCTGCTTGGCGAAGAGCCCGAATGGCGAGACCGCGCCACGGCGCTGGCCAGCCGTACCTATGAGCTGACCGATTTCCTCGTCAATGTGCTGAAGGTCGACAGCGTGCCGGGCGACCATGAAGGCAGCATCACCTATCACGATTCCTGTACCGGCCTGCGCAGCATGGGCATCAAAGAGCAGCCGCGCGCGCTGCTGGCGAAGATGAAGGGCGTCGAACTCAAGGAAATGGACGGCTGCGAGGAATGCTGCGGCTTCGGCGGCACTTTCTCGGTCAAGTTCGGCGAGGTCTCGGCGGCGATTGCGGAACGCAAGTGCGACAACGTGCTGGCCAGCGGCGCGAAAGCCGTGGTCGGCGGCGACCTCGGCTGCCTCTTGAACATCGAAGGCAAGCTGCGGCGCATGGGCAACGAGACGACGCAGGTGCTGCACGTTGCCGAAGTGCTGGCCGGCAAGGACAATCCCCCCGGCCCCCTTTCCGGGAAAGGGGGTGACCGAAGTTCGCCGATGAGGCCGGCTCCAGGCGGACAAATCCCGCCTAGGGGCGGCCCGGCGGCGGGAGGGGTCTGAGCCATGGAAATCAAATCCATGCAGTTCAAGGCCAGGGCCGCCGGCTCGCTGGCGAATGTGGCCCTGCAGGGCAACCTGAAGAACGCCAAGGGCAAGTTCGTCACCAAGCGCGCAGAGGCGATCAAGGACCTGGACGATTTCGAGGCCACGCGCGACGCCGCCGCGGCGATTCGCAACAAGGTCATCGACGATCTCGACCTCTGGCTGGAACGCTTCGAGCAGAAGGCAAAAGATACCGGCGCCACGGTGCTCTGGGCCAAGGACGGCGCCGAGGTCTGCCGCCTGGTGGTCGATATCGCCAAAAAACACGGCGTGAGCAAGGTCACCAAGTCGAAGTCGATGCTCTCCGAAGAAGCCGGACTCAACCAGGCGCTCGAGGCGGCCGGCATCCAGCCGGTGGAAACCGATCTCGGCGAATACATCCTGCAGGTCAACAACAACGAACCGCCCAGCCACATCATCGCGCCGGCCGTGCACAAGAGCCTCGACGATGTCGCCGACCTGTTCCACAAGGTGCATGGCACGCCGCGCAAGACCGATATCCCGGCCCTGACGCGCGAGGCGCGAGAAGTGCTGCGCCAGCATTTTCTTACTGCCGGGATGGGCCTGTCGGGCGGCAATTTCCTCGTCGCCGAAACCGGCTCGGTGGCGCTGGTCACCAATGAAGGCAATGGCCGCATGGTGACGACGATGCCGAAGGTGCACGTGGTCATCACCGGCATCGAGAAGGTGATCCCGACGCTCGAGGACTTGTCGACGCTGATGCGCCTCTTGCCGCGTTCGGCCACCGGGCAGTCGATCTCGAACTACTTCTCGATCCTCACCGGCGTCAAGAAGCCCGAGGAGCACGACGGTCCCGAGCACCTCTACTTCGTGCTGGTCGATGCAGGCCGCGCCGATGTGGTGGGCGGCGAGTTCCACGAGATGCTGCGCTGCATCCGTTGCGGCGCCTGCATGAACCACTGCCCGGTGTATCAGACCATCGGCGGCCACGCCTACGGCTGGGTCTATCCGGGGCCGATGGGCTCGGTGCTGACGCCGCTCTACGCCGGGATCGAGAACTCGATCGACCTGCCGCATGCGGCCACGCTGTGCAACCAGTGCGGCGTCGTCTGTCCGGTCAAGATTCCGCTGCCGGATCTGCTGCGCAAACTGCGCGAAAAGCAGACCGAGCGCGGCCTGCGTCCGCTCACCGAGCGCATCGGCCTGCGCGTCTGGGCCTGGGTCGCGCAACGGCCGGCGCTGTATGCGCTGGGCGCGAGCTTCGGCGCGCGTTACCTGAAATGGCTGGCAGGCGGCGCGGACCGGATCCGCATCCTGCCGACCGCACCCGAATGGACCCTGGGCCGGGACTTCCCCGCGCCGCAAGGCAAGACCTTCCGCGAACTGTATGCCGCGCGCCGCAAATCGGCAGCCACCTGACCCGAACTGAGGAAAGAATATGAACTCCCGTGAAGAAATCCTCGGCCGCGTGCGTGCCGGCCTGCAGCGCAACGCGACCAACGCCGCGGTCGGCCGCGAAGTGATGGCGGCCGCACTGTCCGCCAACAGCGAGGGTCCGAAGCCGGTTTTCGACGCCACGCCGCAAGCCTTGCTGGAGCGTTTCCGCGTCAAGTCGGAACTGCAATCGAGCACGGTGGACATCGTGGCGGCCGACGCCGATGTGCCGGCCGCCATCGCGCGCTACCTGACGGACATGAAGCTGCCGAAAACGGCCGTGGTCCAGCCCGCGCTGGCGGCGCTCGACTGGGCGGCGGCAGGGCTCGCGGTCGAAGCGCGCGGCGCGCGCGACGCGGACCTGGTCGGCATCACCGGCTGCTTCTGCGCCGTGGCCGAAACCGGCACGCTGATGATGTGCTCCTCGCCCGAAACGCCGGCCGCGGTCAGCCTGCTGCCGGAAACCCACATCGCGGTGGTGCAGGCCGCGCGCATCGTGGCCTACATGGAAGAAGCCTGGAACCTGGCGCGCAAGGAACTCGGCACCCTGCCGCGCGCCGTGAATTTCATTTCCGGCCCCTCGCGTACCGGCGACATCGAGCAGACCATCGTGCTCGGCGCCCATGGTCCTTACCGGGTGCATCTGGTCATCGTCGCACATGATTAGCCACCAAGTTCAGCCCGTCACACCGGCGAAAGCCGGTGTCCAGTGCAGCGCTCCACTGGATTCCGGCTTTCGCCCATAAGCGCTAACTTACCCAGTTCCTTCCCCTTCAAGGGGAAGGTCAGGTGGGGGATAGGGTCGGAATCGCGGAAATTTACACCCATCCCCACCCCAGCCCTCCCCTTGAAGGGGAGGGAGAAGTGCTCTGCCCCGGTTACGTTAGCGCTTATGGGCTTTCGCCGGAATAATGGAATGGTCGCCCCTCCCTAAACGGCATCAATGTGCCAAAGTGAAGTCGTGACACTTACACTTAAACGAAAGAGGCGACCGGTATGAATGTTAAGACAATTGGTATGGACTTGGCGAAGAACGTAATTCAAATTCATGGCGCGGATGGCAAAGGAAATACAGTGCTGAGGAAGCAGATCAAACGGGCACAGGTGTTGCCGTTCTTTGCCAATTTAGTGCCGTGTCAGGTGGGCATGGAAGCTTGCGGCAGCGCACATTTCTGGGCGAGGAAGCTGGTGGCGATGGGGCACACGGTACAGTTGATTCCACCGCAATACGTCAAGCCATTCGTCAAGCGCAACAAGAATGATGCCGCCGATGCCGAGGCCATCTGCGAAGCGGTGGTGCGACCGAACATGCCCGGTGTGCCGATCAAAACGGTTGAGCAACAAGCCATCTTGAGCGTGCATCGTGCGCGGCAGGGCTTTGTCAAAGCACGCACTGCGCAGGCCAATCAGATTCGCGGTTTGTTGGCTGAATACGGCCTGGTTATTCCCGTCGGCATTCGTCATATTCCGTCGTGCGTCGCGCTCATCATCGATGATGATGAGAATGATCTGCCGATGAGCTTTCGCCATCTGTTACAAACGCTCGTCGAGCATTTCAAAGCGCTCGACGAGCAGGTTGGCAAGCTGGAACTGGAAATCAAGTACTGGCATCGCGACTGTGCCGCGAGCACACAACTGGCCACAGTGCCTGGCGTAGGACCGATTACCGCCAGCGCACTGGTTGCGTCCATTGGCGATGCCAAGAACTTCAAAAACGGTCGGCAGATGGCCGCTTGGATGGGGCTGGTACCGCGACAACATTCCACCGGTGGCAAAACGGTTTTGCAAGGCATCAGCAAGCGCGGCGATAGTTACTTGCGAACCTTGCTCATCCACGGTGCGCGAGCAGTGATACGCGTCAGCGAACACAAAATCGGTGCCGATCCGTGGCTCAAAGCCCTCGTCGCTCGACGCAACAAGAACATCGCTGCCGTCGCACTGGCAAACAAAAATGTGCGCGTCATCTGGTCGATGCTGACTCATGAGCGCGACTACGTGCCCAATTATGTGCACGCCTGAACCCGGGTTTCCCACCGCGCCGCGCATCTTCCGTTATAGAAGGACTCACGATGCGCGGCACCGTGGAAAACCCTAAGCTTTAGCGCTTCGCTACCACCTTCGAAAGGAGACCCTCAACGATTGCACAGGCATTCACAACTTGTTGGCAAAACAGGTCAGACCGTGGTCGAAACACCCTGGACTCGTCATAGCGCTTCTAGCGCGTCGGAATGATAAGGATTCGACCAGCGTATTCCATCAGGGACAGGAACTCACCTTCCGCTCAAAGTCCGGATCTATGGCTGCAATCTTTACCTGCTTAACAACATCGAATGAAGGCTTGGCAAAATGGGGCGACCATCTATGACGAGCCCGTCCCCGGTTTCTGCCTGACCAACTACTGGCGTGGCGGGTCGCGTTTCTTTTCACGCCCCGGCTCGTAGAAATCCCGCAGCGAGGCGTAGCGCAGCGCTCGGCGCGCGTCGCACGCACGTGCAGGATGGCCTTGTTCATCGGAACGCCGGCCTGCACCAGGGTTTCGGCGGCGATCAGCAGGCTGCCTTCGATGACCTCGGGAATCACTTCGGTGGCGCCCGCGGCCTTGAGGCCGGCGACATCCTTGTCGTCGATGGTGCGCACCACGACGGGGATTTCCGGCCGCATGCCGCGCACGATGCGCATGTAAGGGCGCGCCATGTTGGTGGGTCGGGCGAGATTCGAACTCGCGACCAACGGATTAAAAGTCCGCTGCTCTACCGACTGAGCTACCGACCCCCTTTTGAAGAGGGGCGAATGTTAGCGACTACCCCTCCCCCTGTCAAACCGCAGCCCGCGTTTGCGCTGTCCTTCCGGCGGCCGGGGTCTGGCCGCGCAGCGCCGCAGACCGGCTTCGCAAGCTGAGTTCCATGTCTGGCGCAATGGCCGTGGAGGCACTAGTATTAACACACATAAATAACGATACATGTATTATGCTGTCGCATATCCATCCAGAGACGAGGAGTTGGCCATGCGACAGACCGAATTGCAGCTTACCCATGAGGATCGTGAGTTGATCGAGT
>JBIKKY010000103.1:0-5932 GCA_044360105.1 Sulfuritalea sp. | reverse complement strand
GGGAATGAGCGCAACGTAAGGCGTCAGCCCGCGCCAATCCGGATTCACCGTGAAGCGCAGCGCCATGGCGTCACCGTCGAAGGCATACAGGGCATTGGCCATGCGGTAATGGCGATCCGCACGCAAGGCGCCTTCCTGTCCGGCGCCGTCCATCACCACGACCGCGAGACGGACCCGTGAATCGGCCTTGCGTATGGCCATCGCCAAATCATCGATCGCCTTGGGACAGTGCACGCAATCGGTGGTCGAAAACACCACCACCAGCGGTCGCCACTTCGACTGGGCCAGTTCGGTCCAGGTGTTTGCGCCGAACGGAAGGATGGCCGGCGACGCGGCGGCTACCGTCGCAACCGGCGCCAGCAGCGCACCCAGCACTGCGACGAGCCTTGGCCAGCGCTCAGGGAACCTAGGGAAGAATCGGCAGGACATGGATTTCCTTTGCGGTGCGCCACAGAACCCGTATGCCCGCCGGCGTCGCCAGCATGCGCGGGTGATCGTTTTCCTCCTTGCTCGCCGCCAGCTCGCGCAGTATGAAACTTGCTCCGTCGTCGGCCGACACCCAGGCCCGAAGCCGCGTCTGCGTCCCGTCGTAGCTGCGCCAGGCGATCGCCACCTGGTGTCCGGAACTGAGGACATCGGCATGTTCGGCGCGTGGGTCGGGAAGTTCCCGCACTTCGCCCTGCGGCATGCCGTCGGCCGTCAGGCGACCGTAGCGCACTGCGGCGCGGCCGGCCCTGTCACCAAACCAGACGGCGTGAAAGCCGCCCTGCGCCGCCGGGGCGAGGCCCGGCCCGTGGTGCGGGCAGGCATCCAGTTTCCATTCGTCGAAGCTGGCGCGTACGGGAGCTTTCGGCTCTTCACCGAGGATAGCGAAGGCGTGGTCGCGAATGTTGGGCTCGAACACATGGCGCCACATCGCCGCCACTCCGCCGGCCGGCGTGGGTGCCAGCGCGATGCGACAGCATTCGCAACTGTGATCGGCGACCTTGATGTCGGGACCGAAACTCAGACCGCCATCGCGCGATTCGTTGCGATAGATGGCAGCTCCCGAGTAGCCGCCCTTCCGGTTGCCGCGTTCTGCGTCTTTGCGCATCGCCGCGACCTGGTCGCGCTTGTCGATCCAGACCGTATGTAGCACGCCATCGCGATCGAAGGCCAGCGACTCGAAACGGTGGGTAATCACCTGCCGGTCCTGATGTACCGTGAACGGCGCGGAAAAACTTTTCCCGCCATCGTCGGAACGCAGCATGCGGATTTCGCCGGTGTAGGGCTTGTCCAGCGGCTGCGTGTAGGAGATGACAAGCCGATTCTCCGGTCCGAAGGCGATCTTGGGCCGGTTCTCGCCGTCGGCCGCCACCTTGTCACTGCCGATGTCGAGCAAGCGGGCCGAGTTCCATTTGAGGCCGAAGTCCGAGCTCGACTGGACAAACAGCCTGCCGTCGGAATTCAGGCCGACCAGCCACAACAGCCCGCCGGGCGAAACCGCGGCACCAATGGATAGCCCGGCCCTGGCAGGAAGCGCAGCCTTTGCCTCGGCCTTTTGCTGGCCGCCGTGCCCCTCATGGGCGGCAAGCGCAGCCGCCCATGCGAGGATCATTGCCGCAACGAAGCCTCTCACCATGACGATTCGATGGTTGCAAACACGGTTCGCGGCAGGCCGGGCGACAAGGTCGGCGCCGCCCCGGTTCCCCCGGCGCTGTCGGCATAGCGCTTGTCGGCCAGGTTCATGATGCGCCCGGCAATGGACAGGCCCCTGGACAATTGATGGCTGGCGCGCAGGTTCCACAGATCATGCCCGCCATATTTTCCCGTGTTGCCCGCATCGAGCCAGTAGGAGCCCATCTTCACCCATTCGAGCTGGGCCGTCGTATCCGTCGTTGGAGTCCAGGTCAGCCGTGCGTTGCCGAGGCGCCGGGGTGCCGACTCGATTTCGTTGCCATTCAGGTTGGCGCCGGTGAATGAATTGGTGACCCAAGTCTCATAGGTATGCCTGGCATACGAATAGGCCACATCCGCTCGCCATTGCTTGCCGAACGCCATGCCTAGCCCCAATTCCACGCCTTCATGCTTGGTGCTGCCGTTGTTGGTGGAAATCGTGGTCTGGTTGGTCGGATCGCGCTGACTGAGAATGTCGTTGTCCTTCTTCAGCGAATAGGCAGTCACGTCATAGCTTAGGCCGCCGGCTTCGCCACGCACCCCCAGCTCGTATTGTTCCGCGTCGATCGGCTTCAGCTGAAGTGCATCGGTCGCCTTGGTCCTAGCTCTGGCCAGCGTCGAATCCTGACCGGCCCGGAACAGATTGCCTTCACCGGGCGCGCGAAAGCCCTGATTGTAGGACGCATAAATGTGAGCGGCAGGGGTCAGTGCGAAGTTCGCCCCCAGCTTGGGACTGGCCTTGGCAAACGACTGGGATGTACTTCCAATCTGCCAATAGTGCTTGGTGCCGGTAGTCGTAATAACCCGGTCGCCGGCGGCCAGGTGGTTGCTCGCCTTGTAGTTCATGGTGTCATAGCGCACCGCAGCCGTCAGGCGCAAACTTTCAAGCGGTGAAATTTCAAGATGCAGATACGGCGAGGCGCTTTGATAGGTCACCTCGTAATCATAGATGCGCGGACCCACCCTGTAGCAATTGAACTTCTGTGCTCTCGTTGCGGTGCCGGGCACCGTGCATCCGGTGAAGTTGAGGGCATCCTCGGTACGCTCGCCCGGGCTGTAGTCGTAATCCAGGCCGGCGATCAGTCGCGCGCGCATTGTCTGCGGAAAGTCCTTGCGCCATTTCAGCAAAAAGCCCAGCGAGTACACATCGGTCTTCTCGATCCGCGGGTCGCCGGTCGCCGCGCTGCTGAAGTTGTAGGAGCCGTTGAGGTCCATGGTGTTGTGGCGGAAATAGGGTGTCACCGAGAGCAATGTGTTGTCGCCGAGATCCTTGTCGACATTGGTCGATAGCCGGAGTGCTTCGACCTTGCGGTAGGCCACGGACCGCGCGTTGACGGTCGGCGTGTGTTCGTATTCGAACGGGGTCAGTGCCGAATTCGCGCCGGTCTGCTGATCGATCTTCGTATAGCCAAGAATGGTCTTCATTGCGCTGTCGTTGCCTGGCGCGTAGTCCCAGCGCAGATTGACGCTCTGTCGATCGTACGCGGTCTTGTCGCGCCAGCCGTCGGTATGCGAGACATTCAGATCCGCGCGCAGCGCACCCATGGATTGTTGCCCGGTATTGGCGCTGCCCAGAAAGCGATACCAGCCATAACTGCCGAACTCGGCGGACAGATCCAGGCCACTCTCCTTGGTGGGTGGATTGGTGAGAACATTTATCGTGCCGCCGATCGCGTCCGACCCATACAGAGCCGAGCCGATACCTTTCACCACTTCCACGCCCCCGGCCTGCGGCAGATTGATTTCGTACAGGGCGTTATGGTTGAAGAAGCCGGTGGCGCGCGTCGGTATGCCATCCTCCAGGTACAGGTAGACTGGATCGGTGCCGATCTTCTGGCGAATGCCCGTGGTGTGGCCTTCGCCGTTGGTGACATTGACCGATACGCCGGGGATTTGCCCGAGCAACTGCTGCGGATGCGCTGGCGCCGTAAACTTTATGGTGCCGCGGTCGATGACTCCAACGGAAGCCGACGATTCAAGCAGCGGTGTCGCCTCGCGCGTACCGGTTACCGTAATTTCGGACAGCACAGGCTGCTGAGCCTGCGCCAGGGGGATAGCAAAGGAAATAGCGGCGGCGAACGCGATGGGGCGCCGACGCATGCCCGAGAAGGGCAATGAAGGACAAGACATCTGAATCTCCTGAACATGAGCGAAGCCCGGGCGGATGCCCGGAGCCGGACTGCGACGTGAGGATCAGGAGAGAGCGGGCGGCGCGCGCGATTGCGGCGAAGTGCAGGCGAAAAGTTGGGAAGGAGTGGTGACGGAAGAACAGGGCACTGCCGCGCCGGCGTCGATCGCCAGTGCAAGTTCGGGCGGCGTTGCCGGCAAGGCGAAGTGAGCAGCGTGGTTAAGGCAGAAGGGGCACTGCGTGGACATCATCCCTTTGTGTTCGCCGGAGTCGCCGGTCGGCGCGAGACCCTGGCGGACTTGCATGCCGGCGGACGTGCAGATTTCGGCCCACGGCGCCGACTGCGGCTGCGACGCGGCGAATGCCTGCGAAATTCCCGGCGCGAGCGCCGCCAGCAGGATCGCGAATATCGCGATCCATGCGGCGAAGCAGCGGCTGCGGCAGACGAACTTCATCGCGGGTGCTGCAAATCGATCAATGCTTGTGTTCGGCTGCGGCCTTGCTCGCGGTGGCCAGCGGCTTGACCGGCGCCTTGACTTCGATCGTGCTGCGCTTCTTGTCCTTGCCTTCGACCACCAGGGTCACGGGCACGGTGTCGCCTTCCTTCATCTGCTGCTTCAGATCCATCAGCATGACGTGATAGCCGCCGGGCTTGAGCTCGACGGTCTTGCCGGCGGGCAGGTCGAGGCCCTTGACGGCGCGCATCTTCATGACGTCCTTTTCCATGACCATCTCATGGACCTCGACCACGCCCGCGACCGGGGAGCTGGCTTCGACCAGGCGCGCGTCCTGCACCGAGGTGATCTGCATGAATGCGCCGGTGGCCTTCTGCGCCGAAACGGTGGCGCGCACCCAGGGGTCCTTGACGGTAACCTGGGCCATGACGGGGAATGCGGCGAAAATCAGTGCGGCGAGGGTGATGCGTTTCATGTGATCTCCTTGGGTGTGGTAAAGGGCTTGCGGATGCGTGCTTGAAAACTAGATGGCGAAAGTCGGATCGGTGACCAGCATCCGGCCGTGGCGGCGGTCCTGGCGTTGCAGCAGGCCCATGCGACGCAGGCGGCTCATGGCGCGCGACACGGTGGCCTCGGTGAGGTTGGTGATCGCCGCCATGTCGCGCAGTTCGGGAATCGCGATTTCCTGGCGGCCTTCGTCGCAATAACGCGCCAGCAGCAAACACAGCTGGCGCACGCGCTCAAAAGCTTCGCCGGCGCGCAGTGCCAGCGCATCGGCGGCGCGGCGCTCGGCGGCGGCCAGCGTTTGCAACAGGCTTTCGCCGGAGAGCGCCTTGTCGGCGGCAAGCCAGGGTTCCAGCTCGCAATCGCCGATGGCGTACGCCGCGAAACTGTAGGTACCGAACAGCAGCGTTTCGGCGCCGATGACGTCGCCGCGCAAGGCCAGGCCGGCGTAATTGCTGGCTTCGGCGCTGATGCGGTCAAGCCGCACCGCACCGCTCTTGACGCGCCAGGCGATGCCTTCGCTGCCGGCGGCGTAGATGCGCTCGCCGATGGGTATCTTGCGTAATTGCACGGTCGGCAGCGTGTTCACCGCTGCCGGTGTTGCCATCGGGGTTGCCATAATTGTCTGCATGATCCTGCTCCTCGTAAGTCGTCGATGTGCCCGGCGTCTGTCGGGCACGACTGTCCGCCGCTACTGCGGCGGAATGCGAAGGGTCAGGCCTGGGGTGGTCCGCGCGGCGGATGCGACAGCCACGCAAAGGCGACGGGAGGCAGGAAACTGCCGGCGCGCGGAGCGCCGGAAAAAGTCGGCGCCGGCGGCACGCCGAGTACGGCAGCGGCGAGCAACAGCGGTGCGCTGGCGGCGCACAAGCTGCAGCAGTCCTGATGGCCGGCATCGGGCACATTGGGAACATTGGGCAGCGAACTCTGGCCCGACTGCAAGGCCACAGCGAGCTTGCTGACGCCCTTGCTGGTGCAGATCTCCACCTGGAAGCCACCGCCGGCGACAGCACGCGGCATGAGCCCGATACCGCCCATGGCCTGCATGGCCATGGCGAACAACCCGATGGCGAGGAGCCAGGCAGGCGAATGGCGGAACAGGCGGAAACGGGCGGATCGACGCATAGGCCGCGTATACTAGTACAGTCCCTGTTCGTGCGGGATTGATCAAACTCAAGTCTGGAGCACC